>JALOBR010000055.1 GCA_023228195.1 Candidatus Omnitrophota bacterium | reverse complement strand
AGATAATTTTAAAATGTCCGGTTGAAGCGAGTACCGAGAGGGTAGAAATATTTTTGAGGCGGAAATGGTTTTGGCTGGAGAAACAGCTTGGTTTTTTTAAAAAATATCAAAGAAAACTATACGAGAAAGAATATTTCTCCGGAGAATCGTTCTTATACTTGGGCCGCCAATACCGTTTGTTGGTAAAAAGCTCGAAAGAAGACAAGGTCGCTTTAGATAGAGGGAAAATAACCATTTATACTAAGAGAGGCGTTCGTGACGGTGATTACAATAAAAAAATGCTGGATAGCTGGTACCGTATAAAAATGGAAAATGTTTTTGCGGAGAGGATTGCCCTTGTAGCTAGCAATTTTGGCTATGAGCAGCAACCGTTCCTTATAATCAAAAAAATGGATAAAAGATGGGGAAGCTTTTTAAAAAGTAATAAAATCATTCTCAACCCAAAATTGATTTGTGTATCAAAAGATTGCATCGACTATGTTATCACTCACGAATTGTGCCATTCTAAACACGAAAATCATGATAAAAAGTTTTTTAATTTGCTTGAAAAAAAATACCCAAACTGGCAAAAAACAAAAGACAAACTGGAAATAATAGGTTGCTCAATAAGATGATTAATTATAAACGTTTAATTTAAATATATGGCAATATTTGATGATTTAAAATCTGTGGGACAAGTCTTACAGGAAGCTGGAAAAATTGAACAATATAAGCAGATTCTAGAGGCTCAGGAAAAACTTTTAGAGATGCAAAAAAGAGTGGCAGAGTTAGAAGAAGAAAATAAAAAGCTGAAAGAGTTGTTGGCTTGTAGCGAAGACTTGGAATTCAGAATCAGCGTCTACTATAAAAAAAGCAATGGGGATGGACCATTCTGTCCGAATTGTTGGGATGCATATAGGAAACTGATAAGAGTTATCAAATCTTATCCGAGCGCAGATAGTGGAAAGTGTCCTCAGTGCAATAACCTATTTAACATAGAAGGAAGAGAGCCTGTTTATAAACCTAAATTCGCGAGGAGAGATTTGTTGTAGTATAATGCCCCGTCAAAAATATTTGTTTGACTTATAAAAATAATAAGTAGGTCGATAATATTCAGAGATAATAAATTAATTTTTTAAAATAAAATTTATGTATTCTTCGTCTCCATTTTATCCTTCGTTCGATTTCGGGTCATTAGTCATCGGTTTTTTAATAATTTTTGCTATACTTTTCATTTCGCGCAATATAGCCCTTTGGTATTGGCGAGTTGGTTATATCGTTGACTTATTAAAAGATATTGCTAATTCGTTGAGACAAATCGCCGAGAACACTAAAAAATAATTAGATGGCAATTATATTAGGAGAAGTCGAGACGTTAAAACAGCTGAGATTGGATCTCTATATTTTTGGTTTAGATTTTAAATCGCTCGAAGAAATTTTTTTATTTAAAAAAGATTGGGAAAGAAGGGTAGAGATAGCTAAAGATGGCTGCAAGGAAAATTTATTGCAAGAAATAAAGGAGTCGGAGCGGCGTCTTACTGACCTGAAAATGGAATATCAGAACAAAATAAAAGACAGAGAAGATTTGCTAAGAAAAGAGAAGGAAGAGATAAAGGCAGAGCTGAGCCGTTATTCAGAAATTGAAAGTAATATTTTTAAGAAATTATATTTTGCTTATAGGAGAATATCATTATCTCGCAGGAAAGATATTTTGGAATTCGATTTTGAAAATGAAGTGAAACTTCCGTTTGGGTCTTACATTTCTAGTATGTCGTCAATGATTGATAATATTAATTTTAAAAAAAATAATATTGAATCGATAACTTTAGAAAGGACCCGGCCAGAGATAGAAAAAATTAAGAGGGCGGCGATATATCTCAAAGAGAAAGAAAAGTTACTATCGGGGGCTATAGGAGAACAAAGGGCTGTCGAAGAGTTAAAGGGGTTGCCCGATACATATAAGGTAATCAACGATTTTCAGCTGGAAATACATCCGCCGCTGCACAAGAAAGACGAAAATGGCAAAGTCGATCATATTTGTACAATTCAAATCGACCATATAGTTATTGGGCCGCCCGGTGTTTTTATCATTGAAACAAAAAATTGGGGTAGGGACTCGATGGAGAACCCAAACTTGTTTTCTCCAGTAGCTCAACTTCGCAGGTCGAGCTATGCGTTATTTATTTATCTGCAAAATTTGCATTTGCAAACGTTTGTTAGCAATTGGGGGAAGCAGAAAATTTCATTAAAAAATATTCTTTTAACCATGGATAGTAAGCCGGATACGGAGTATCAACATATAAAAATACTCACTTTGAGCGAAGTTATCGGGTATATAAATTACTTTAGGCCTGTTTTTTACGAGAACCAGGTGAAAGAAATATCGGATCGTTTGTCGTCAGGCAAGCATTCTTGGTATAGATAACTATTAATAAGCTTAAAAAAGATGCTGGATCTTACAATAAATTGGTGGGATATATTTTTCAAACTTTGGCCTATTTGGGCCATACTTGCGGCCATTTTGTTTTTAAGAATCTTTTTGGAAATAATTTTACCGAATTGGTTCCATCGTTGGCAAAACTATAATAATTTTATTCGGGGAGAAAGATGGAGGTCGGACCGCGATTTGATCCGGTCTCTGAGAGGGATGAAGCCTGATGAATTCGAAGAATATATCGCAGAACTTTTTTCGCGGTTAGGGTTTAAGGCGGAAGCGATCGGAAGGTCGCATGACGGCGGGATAGATGTTATTGCCGAAAAAGATGGCATTAAACATCATATCCAGTGCAAGAAGTTCATAACTCAGGAGGTTGGCGTCGGAGCGGTCCGTGATTTTTACGGCGCGATCGCCGATCATTTGGCAAAAGGAAAAGGATATTTTATCACTACCAACAAATTTACGCTTGAAGCGGAAAAATTCGCGGAAGATAAACCGATCGAATTGATAGATGAGCAGAAGCTTATTAAGTATATAAGGCTTGCCGAAAAAGAAAGCGGCGCTCCAAAATTATCGCCAGAAGAAGCGAATAGGAACAAATGTCCGCAATGCGGAGGGAATCTAATCAAAAAAGACGGTAAATTCGGGAAGTTTTACGGTTGTTCTAGCTATCCAAAGTGCAGTTTTACTAAAGAATTATAAATATGTGCCCAGGAGGAGAAAAAACACAGGACTAGGTTTAATTTTTATTTTTAAATTTAGCCAGCTTATGAATCCAAAAAATTTTGATCCGGAAAGCATGCTTAAGGGCCGGATGGCGGAGACTTTAGTTGAGGATCTGCTTAAACAATCTGGCAATATCGTATACCGTTTTGGATATGAGGCGATCCTCCAGAATCTTACGCAGATCCAGCAGAATTTTTCCCGATATAGCGATGTAGGGGAGAGGATCAGGACAATTCCTGATTTTATTGTGATCGATGTAAAAGGAGAGCCTGTTTTTCTTGAGGTAAAATTTCGTTGGGATGGGAAATCCCATAATAACGATAAAGAACGCCTTAACCTGATCAGTGAATTCTGGAAGGCGAAGATCATTATCGTTAATCGAACGGAAAAACCATATTTTCAGGTGGTCAACCCGCCATATTTCGATAAGGATGGTTTGCTTCTTGGAAAACCTTTAATCGAGGAGAGCTCATGGAAAATAGATAAAGCTGTTTACGAGAAATTTGAAACGCTTGTAGAAAAATATCTGACGCCAACACTTATTCTGCAGAATACGGATAGCGACCCCATAGGATTTAAAGCGGAGTAATGAAACCTACAATTTTGGCAGTTCGACGGGATCGTTAAAATGTGTTACTATATAAATATAGTTTCGATAATTTTTTTCCTCGCGCCGGGTCGGGCGCCGGGCGGTTCTGCTGAAAGCAAGGCGAGCGGGGGAGTCTGCCGCAAGCCGGATGAACCGTCTCGACTGATCGCGAAAAAGCGGTTGGGAGATTCCATTAACCTAAGAGGTATAATTTTAGGTTGTTCGTGGAAGCTCTTAGCCGCTTTTTTGTTAAGATGCCGCCGGACATCCGAAAGATGAATGCCAGAGAACAACATGAAGAACATATATTTCGTACGTCACGGCGAGACCGAATATAACAAGCTGCATTTGAGCGCGGACGAGCACGATCAGCTTTCCGAAAACGGATCGAGGCAGGCCCGTTTGGTCGCCCAAAGGGCCAAGCTGATCGATCTCGAGACGATCTACGCCAGCACGATGAAAAGAGCGGTCCAGACCGCCGGGATGATCCAGGAAGAGACGGGCAAGGAGATAATCTATTCTGATATTTTGGTGGAGCACAGAAGGCCTTCGGAGATGCTCGGCCACAGGAGCAACGGCCAGATGGCGGCAAAGATCAACGAGGAATGCAATCTGCATCAGGACGACATCAATTGGCACTACTCGGACGAGGAGAATTTTCTGGAGTATAAGGTCAGGGCGATAAAAGCCTTGGAATATCTGGAAGGCTTGCCGCAAAAGAATATTTTGGTGGTCTCGCACGGCAATTTCATCAAGATGCTGGTCCTGACAATGGCGCTGGAAGATATGGTAAAACCGGCTATCCTTTACGCGTTCGCCAATAAATTGAAGATCACCAATACGGGAATAACCTACTGCAAAAAGACGGAAGCGGGTTGGAGCATCGAAGCAGTAAACGACCATCAGCACTTGGGGTAATAACCGTTTCCACAAAAGTTGCTTTTTGGTAGAATAGAACCAATATAATTTTAACGGTTCTTAATTATGTCCTTCATTGTGCGAGGTAAAACAAATTTAAAATATTTAGCTATTGTTGCAACTGTGGCTCTCCTGACGGGAGGAGGGATTTTTTTATATAAACAATATTTAAGTGAAGATGCGGAGGATTATCAGCCATTACAACAAAACGAGAAAAATTCTAGCGGATATACTATTAAGGAGTCGTCTGGCATAAAAACAGTGGAGAACACAAAGGAAGGGTTATCAATGAATATCCCCGCCGACTGGCAGGAGACGCCAGTTTCATCAAATCAAATAGATTTTTTCAGCCCGGAAGCTTTGGAGCAAACAGGAATCGGAGAGATAAAACAAGGATGCAAATTAACAAATTTTATCTCTGATGGAAAAACCGACGTGAAAAATCTTCAAAATAAATTTGATTCGGAAAATCAGGAAAACCAACCGATAAGTTATAAATCAGAGATTATCAGAGTTTCAGGAGCAGAGGCTCTTAAAATTACAGTTGAAGAAGTTCCGGGTATAGCTATCGCAGTTGAGGCTCCCGTAAACGAAAAATTATATATTTTCATAATGTATCCCGGATCGCAAAACATAGAAAAATGCACTAACGCTTTTAATGATTTCCTTGAGACGGTCTCGATAGGAAAATTGTCCAACCAAGAACAAACTGCTGCAATCAAAATTTATTCGGAAATGTTCGAAAATTCGATAGATCCCAATATTGAAACGGAAAAGCATAGGGCTGTTTACGAAAAAACTGCGAAGGTCGTAGATTTTCCGGTTTTTTATCCTCAAGGAATAATAAACGGTTATAAGTTAAAAAGTATCGAAAGCAACAGAGAGATGACTTTCGAAACAAAAGGGACTTTTACGGCCGTTTACGAAAGAGACAATTCAAGGATAAAAGCCTTCGAGGGAGTTGGGGACATTGGGATGGTTAATTCTTTAGACTATGTAGATATTGCCAATCAAGAGGCCGGAAAGAAAGCGTGGCTGTGGGAGCAGGGCGGTAAAATAGGCATTTCTTTGTACT
The DNA here is from genome assembly GCA_023228195.1 of Candidatus Omnitrophota bacterium. Lineage (GTDB taxonomy): Bacteria > Omnitrophota > Gorgyraeia > Duberdicusellales > 4484-171 > JAJYOP01. The sequence continues at coordinate 3,560 of JALOBR010000055.1, read as the reverse complement.
ATGGTCCTGATGTGAATTATTTTCTCATCGGAGAGAACACTGACAGGGAGGATCTGATCCAATTCGCAAAGACTTTTGCGCCGCTGAAATAAAATTATGGAGAAGTATAGGCAATCCAGAATAACGAGCCGTCCAATAAAAAGCGGTTTTTGGGATACTATCTGATATAATAAAATTATGAGAGTTAGGAGAATGGGGTCAGGCACAGTAAGTGAAGAACTCCAGTGTAAGTATCTAAAATTGATCCAGAGATTTGAAAAATAAAAATATATGGCAGGGATAAAACACGAACTTTCTAATCTCAGTCCAATCGCATTCCAGAGGGAGCTTTATGCATCTGATGGCATAAACATCATAAGGACAATTCCGACTAAGGGCGGAAAAGTTCCTTTTGTCGCTTATCTTAAAATGGGTTGCGGGAAAGAGATCGAAGTCGATTATTCGATTAACGATGTCGCCCAAGTTTTATCTTCTGGATATGAAATTACAAAAGAAGATTATGACAAATCCGACGGCGAAGCTGTGAACAGACTATAATGATCATTATTTTTAAGTTATAGCTACCATGGATTTTCCTAAGGAATTACAACCAGCGGACAGAATTGAAATTCAGCTTTCGGATAGTACGGTTATAAGTTTACCGGTGGCGCGTCCAAAATTTTCAGTTTGGAAGGGACCATCCGTTAACTTTGATTATGGGAACAAGCCCATAATTAATTACAAAGAGGAAGCGTGTTTTGCTGAGCTTGCAGTTCTTCGTCTTTTGCTTGATCAGGGATGGGATGGCGTATGGGTTGAAAGTTACGGTGGTACTCATTATTTACGAAGCATGCCTAAAATGTGGAATTTGCAATCGGAACATGTGTCGATTCCCCAAGATAAAGAACATTTGTTACAAAATATATGGAAAACAGCAAAGACAACAGCTTGTTTCGATGTTTTTGCATGGTGTGGCGATCAGCTAGTCTTTTTTGAAGCTAAAAGGACGGGGAAAGATAGACTAAATTCTCCTCAGATAAGGTTTATAGAAGGGGCTTTGTTATGTGGAATATCGCCAGAATCGCTTATAATCGTCGAATGGGAAGATATTCTTTAAATTAATGACAGTTGTATATCTCAAAGTTGTGTCACTTTTGTCACTTTTTATTAAAATAAGGGGTGCCCGAGACGCGTCGATATGATAAGATAGAAATACTTGAAATCGCCTTACTGGGCTTGACCCGTTTAGGTTCTAGCTCGAGTCGGCCAGCCCTCGACGGAATCACAAACTGTTATTTCAGCAGAAGGCAGGCTCAAACCTGCTTTTTTGCTGGAAAATTGCGCCGCGCTTCGCGCGGCAGATCGGCGGGAGATTGAAAGAGATCTTGATCTGGGTATTTGATTGTGGTCTAATCAAATTGTGGCATACGAGCACTCATATGGCGCGACACTTAAGAACAATGCGACTGAAACATCAGCGGTTGATTTTTTGCTTATGTCGGATAGTCGCTTTAGAAAGCCTAGTAAAAAAGAGCGTAAGGAGGTTTTGAATCGTTTCGGTTTGCCAATGACATTTTCTCGAGCATTTGATCTTGTTCTCCTTCCGTCGCAGGGCAGCCTTGGCATCTCGAGCACTCCCGTAGGGCAACTTATATTAATAGAACTTAAAACAACACAGAAGAAACTTACCAACAATCCAGACGGATTTTTCTTCGGCGCGACAGAAAATGAATTTAGACTTGCGGATAAACTCGGTGAGCAATATTGTTTTTGTTTTATCAGCCTCCATCCTGAGAGTAAGAGCTACGTAATACTAACATTTAAAGAGCTTGAGTCTAAAATTAAAACAAAAAGGTTGCAATACCAAATTAACTTATAATTTTTTATTATGGCTATAATGTACGGGGAGGCGAGCAGATATTTAAAGCGGATAGAACAAATTGAGAAATATTCATCGATTTCTTGGTCTATTTTTCTCGTTATTTTTCCTTTGGTTGTCATTTACCAAAATTTGGAGATTATTACGGATCCACCTTTGATTATTTTGATTAAGTTGTTCGTTTTAGCAATTATGTACTCGCCGATTATTTGGTTTATTTATCGCGAGAGAACAAAGGCTGAAAAAGAATATTATAAATTTTATAGAGGAGGAAAAGCGGAGGGGGCTATATATTACGAGCTCGCAAAGCTATCTAACTATTTTTTCGTTTTTCAGGATATTAAGATCGGCGACCAGGGAAATATAGATTTTGTTGTTTTGGGGCCGACAGGCCTGTTTTCCATAGAGGTAAAAAGTCATCAAGGAGTAATCGCTTTTAATGGAAAAGAGTTAACTTTAAATAATTCCCCGTTTCAAGAAAAAGATATTTTGAAACAGGCCATGGCGGAAGCATTAAGCTTGCACGGTCACCTCAAGGAAAAAATTGGTATGGAAATTTTTGTAAATCCGGCTCTTGTTTTTGCTTCAAGCGCCATAATGCATTTTGGTTTGAAATCGGTTAATAATGTTTTCGTTATCCAAAAACTTTTTTTGAGAAAATTGATCTGTTCTGGGAAAAGAATATACACGCCAGATGACATATCAAAAGTAAGCTTGAGCTTGAAAGAATTGGTACAGTCCGAGTAAACAGGCGGAGTGGATAAGGTAGCCTTCTATAATAATCAGACAACAAGCAAAACATTTTTTTTGGTAAATCAGGTGATATTATCTGATATAATAAAATCATATGGAAATCATTTTTGCTTACGATGAGGATAAGGATATCGAATGTTTGTTGAAAAAGGGACCTGGGTCGCATAACCAGCCTGGAAATCAAACCAAGACCTATAAGGAACTGCTAGATTTTACATCGGACGTCGGCAATACGGGGAAGGTAAGGGAGTTCGTAAGAAAGTATCTTTTTGAGAATGGCATTGACGTGCAGATTTCGAGAGAGGAGCTTCAAAGAAACTGGGATACGGTGGCGGAGGAATTCGAGAAGCGCGCCGAAAGGATATTCGGCATCAGGATCGCAGATAGAATAACTGCCTATATGACAATAACCGGCCGCTACCCTTATTATATCGAAGATAAAGCCAAGTTTTTTTACGTCCCTGCCCAGAAGACGAACGCCAACGCGACGACAATGCACGAGCTTTTGCATTTTTATACCTGGTTTAAATTCGGAGAGTCGGAGCCGGTTGATCCTCAGAAATATAACGACGTGAAGGAATCCCTTACGGCGCTGTTGAATATCGAGTTTTCCGACCTCATGAACGGAGCGGTTGATAACGGCTATCCTCAGCACGCACGCCTGAGGGAGATGGCGGCCGATGAGTGGGAAATATCAAAAGACATAAATAGAGTTTGGAATGTATTGCGATCAAGCCTTGATTGAGGAGCTGATAATTTCCTTTCAGCCAGCATCGGCGCCTATTTCAAAATAGTAATATGAATATCACTCTGATCGGAATGCCGGGAAGCGGCAAAACATTTGTCGGAAAGATCCTGGCTGAAAGGCTGGGCTTTTCATTTTTTGACGCCGACAGCGCAATGGAAAAAGAGTATGGTTCTCCTTTGCCGGAAATTTTGGAGAAGTTAA
>JALOBR010000054.1 GCA_023228195.1 Candidatus Omnitrophota bacterium | reverse complement strand
CTCTTCCGATCTGGTGTTTCGGGATAATTCGGCGACGCAACTTTTCGGTGTCTTCAATTTGAAAAGTTGCCGTCTCATTAGACGCAGACGTCTTAAACCGAAGATGGTTAAGACGTTTTTTTTGTTTTATGGAGAAAATAATCTCATTATCAGCAAGAAAAGGAGGAAGCTATGCGTAGGTTAATTGGTATTTTTATTTTTTTGGGCGTCCTAACATTTGGTTGTAACAGTTTTGCGCAAGACCCTTCCGGAGCGGCAACTTTAGCGGCTAATCCGCAATCCCCTGTTGATTATGTGTGGGTGTTGGTGTGCGGATTTCTTGTATTTTTTATGCAGGCAGGCTTTGCTATGGTTGAAGCCGGTTTTTGTCGGGCAAAAAATGCCACGAATCTTATGGCTAAAAATACGATAGATTTTACTATCGCATCCCTTGTATTCTTTGCGTTTGGTTTCGCGTTAATGATGGGAACAGATTATAAAGGTTTTATAGGCATAAGTGGCTGGTTTCTGCATGGTGAAAACTATGATGTTGGAAAATACCTAATGTTTTTTTGGCAGCTTGTTTTTGCAGGCACCGCGGCAACAATTGTTTCCGGTGCTGTAGCAGAAAGATTAAAATTTAAAGCATACTTTCTTTATAGTATTGCCGTTACCGCACTAATTTACCCTCTTTATGGGCACTGGGTTTGGGGCGGTGGATGGTTGTCTAAACTTTCCTTTGGTGTTGGCCATGTTGATTTTGCCGGTTCAGGTGTTGTGCATACCATAGGAGGCTTTGTAGGTTTGGCAGGAGCTTTGGTGCTTGGCCCGCGCTTTGGCAAATTTGCAAAAGATGGTAAGCCAAAAGCAATACCGGGGCATAGCATAACTCTTGCGGCCTTAGGTACTTTTATACTTTGGTTTGGTTGGTTTGGTTTTAATCCCGGTTCTACGTTTTCCGCGCATCAATTAAGAATCGCGGTGATTGCGGTTAATACAAACTTAGCTGCTGCAGCCGGCGCCGCCGTAGCTATCCTTTTAGTTTTTTTAAAAACAAAGAAATGGGATGTTGGCATGATGCTAAATGGCTGCTTAGCTGGTTTAGTTGCAATTACTGCTCCCTGCGCTTGGGTTGAAGCATGGGCAGCTGTTGCAATAGGAGCTATTGCCGGGCTTTTGGTTGTTTTGGGTGTTTATTTCTGGGAATCCCGAGGTATTGACGACCCTGTTGGCGCAGTTAGTGTACATGGAATAAACGGGGTATGGGGCCTTTTAAGCGTCGGTATTTTCGCTGACGGAACATATGGCCTTGGTTCTACAGGTGAACCATTTGTTAGAGGGTTGTTGTATGGAGGGGGTATTGGACAACTTGTAGCCCAGATAATTGGCGCTGCAGTTTGTGTTGCGTGGGCGTTTGGTTTAGGTTTTATTTGTTTTAAATTTATGGATAAGTTTTTAGGAGTAAGAGTTTCTCCGGAAGAAGAATTAAAGGGTTTGGATATACAAGAGCATGGAACACCGGCTTATCCAAATTTCTATACATATAACAGTTAATCAATTTAAAAATTAATCAAGGGAGGATGTTTTATGAAAAAAATAGAAGCTGTGATCAGAGTAGAAAAATTAGAAGAAGTAGCTGATTCCCTGGAAGCCTTAGGCTATCCAGGGATGATGGTCAGTCATATCGAGGGCCATGGCCGGCAAAAAGGGTTAGTTGAACAATTTCGCGGCAGGGAGTATAAAGTCAGTTTTTTACCGAAGATAAAAATCGATATCGTTGCCAGGGATAGCGACGTAGAGAAAATTATTTCTGCTATTTCCAGGATTGCAAAAACCGGAGAAATCGGTGACGGGAAAATTTTTATTTCCCCGGTTGAGAATGTTATGCGTATTAGAACCGGGGAAAAGGGCGAAATAGCTATTTAAAGGTAGAAGCGGTAATGCTGGATAAAAATCTTATAGGTAAGATTAAAGAATTGAAAGAAAAAAATAGCTATACCTTGCATGATTTGTCCCGTTTAACAGACATGCAAGTTGCGACGCTTGCGCGGTGGCTTAAGACTAATAGGATTAATAAATTGTACGCAAAAATGGTAAAGGAAAGGTTACGTATTAGCTAATTTTTTTTGCTATATTTTCGCATTTGTTTAACAACTGTGAAAAAATACATGAAAGGAGGTGCGCAATGAAAAAGATAGAAGCAATAGTGCGTTCGGAAAAAATTTCCGACATAAGAAATGCCTTGGAAAAAATAAACTATACGGGTTTAACGCTTACCCAGGTCGATGGCCATGGTAATCAAAAAGGAACAATACAAAAATGGAAAGGCGTAGAACATAAAATTACAATTATACCCAAAACCAAGGTGGAAATTGTCGTAGATGACGGTGATGTGCAAAAAATTATCGAAGCTATAGCTGACGCGGCGAGAACAGGCGAGGTGGGTGATGGGAAAATTTTTGTTTATGCGGTAGAAACAGTAATGAGAATAAGGACAGGTCAATGTGGCTCCTGCGCTCTTTAAGGCAGGGAAGGAGGTTTTGGCATGAAGGTGGTTAAGGCTCTTTTAGTGATGGTATTTGTGATATTTGGTTTTTTTGTTCTGCCTTGCGCATTTGGACAGGAAGCAGCTTTAAAAATTGACACAGGAGATACTGCCTGGGTATTGATTTGTTCCGCGCTGGTTATGCTTATGACTCCTGGCCTTGCATTTTTTTACGGCGGTATGGTGCGAAAGAAAAACATACTCAGCATACTTATGCAATGTTTTATAATCCTTTGTGTCATAAGCATACAATGGGCACTTTTTGGTTATAGCCTTTCTTTCTCGCCGGGGGAAGGCTTTTGGGGCGGGTTTGGCTGGTTTGGTTTAAATGGTGTAGGGCTTGAGCCTTATGCAGATTACTCTTCAACCATACCTCATCAGGTGTTCATGATTTTTCAGGCAATGTTTGCGATAATTACACCCGCTTTAATAATAGGCGCCTTTGCCGAAAGAATGAAGTTTTCGGCATTTTTGCTATTTACGGTGCTTTGGGCGACATTCGTATATGACCCGCTTTGTCATTGGGTTTGGGCAATAGGAGGATGGTTGCGCAGTATGGGCGCGCTTGATTTTGCAGGTGGTACCGTAGTCCATGTAAATGCTGGAATAGCCGCAATCGTTACCGCATTGCTAATAGGAAGAAGAAAAAATCTTGATTCAAATGTACCGGTTCCTCACAATCTTCCGTTTGTTGTTTTAGGAACTGCCTTGCTTTGGTTTGGTTGGTTTGGTTTTAACGCCGGCAGTTCTTTGGGGGCAAATGGTATTGCGGCAAATGCTTTTGTTGTAACCCATACGGCAGCTGCTGCCGCAGGGCTTTCCTGGGCGCTTTTAGAATGGCTCCGTAACGGAAAACCAACTATGTTTGGAGTTGCCAGCGGAGCTGTTGCGGGTTTGGTTGCGATTACGCCTGCCGCAGGGTTCGTCAGTGTAATCCCGGCAATAGTTATAGGCCTTTTGGTCAGCGTATTTTGTTTTACGGCAGTAAGCGTCTTGAAGCCTAAGTTAGGATACGATGATTCCTTGGATGCGTTTGGTGTTCATTGCGTTGGTGGTATCTGGGGAGCGATTGCAACAGGGCTATTTGCTTCAAAAGCAGTAAATCCTCTTGGGGCTGACGGTTTATTTTTCGGTAACCCCAAGCAGCTTTTGGTACAGTTAATAGCCGTTGCCGTTACCATATTATTTAGTGCGATAGGCACGCTGGTTATTTATAAGGTAGTTGATATTTTAGTAGGTATGCGGGTAAATGAAAAAGAAGAATTGATTGGCCTTGATTTAACTCAGCATCGTGAAAGAGCGTATACGGTATTGGAGTAAAAATAATGATCCCGAAACACCTATATGCTCAAAAAATTTCTCACGAGAGTACTCGTTTGATATTTTTTGAGAGTGTTTCGGGACAATTCGCACTATCATTTTTCTACGCGCACGCCTGCCTTGTGGCAGTTAGGCGCTTGAAAAAATGATGTGCTCATTGGGAGGTTTTAATGAAACTGATTATCGCCATAATTCAGCCCTACAAATTAGAGGAAGTCAAAGAAGAACTTTACAAAGTGGAAATAAATCTACTAACCGTAAGTGAAGTGCTTGGTCATGGCAGACAAAAGGGAGTTGCCGAAGTTTATCGTGGAAGCAAAGAAACCGGAAATTTACTTCGAAAGGTTCGTCTTGAAATAGCGGTTAATGATAATTTTGTTGAACCCACAATAAAAGCAATTATAAAGGGAGCAAAAACCGGAGAAACCGGCGATGGTAAAATTTTTGTTTTAGACTTAAAGGAGTGTGTACGCATTCGTACTGAAGAACGTGGTTCCGCCGCAATAGGATAATTTTTAAAAGTTACGAATGTTATGAAGGTTACGCAGGTTACGAATGTTACAATAAATCAAGTGATTTAAGTGTAACCTTCGTAATTTCCCGTAACGCCCGTAACCTTTGTAACGTAAATATAAGGGAGGTTCCATAAAAAGTGCCTCTTTTCTTTATGCCCATAGTAGATTATCGCGCAAAAAATATTGACAAATTCGTCAATGAGAGTAAAATTTTTCCTTAATCGGCCTTGCATGATTTAGATATTTACCGGAAAGCGCCTGAGTCTGAAAACCGGAGGACCAAATTAACCCATTTTTGGCGCAAAAAGCTTGAAATGGGTTGTTTTTATAAACATGCCCGAAACCATCCTGATTTTAACTATTCTTGTTCCTATATTAAGGTCAGCTATTTTGCCTTTTGCAGGGGCTTTGATTGTTTAATCCGGAGGATATAAAAGGAATTTCTTTTTGCGCTCATCAGCTTCCGATGAACATTATGATTGATTATCTGAAAAAATATATTGAGTGTGATGTTTTGACAATCGGGATGAAACCTAAAAGCCTGAAAGTCGGAAATAACCTTTCCAAAGAAGTAAAGATTGCGGTAAAATATGTCGTTAGCGCGGTTTTGGAAGCAATAGGGGTTTAAATTTAGTAAGGGTTATTAATAATCCCGAAGCGCCTGTATACTCAAAAAAATCTAATGAAACTTGTCTGACAAGATCAGGTTTAGCTGAATTATATTTTTTGAGAGCACTTCGGGACAATTCGGCTACGCAACTTTTCTGCACTCCCTTCGGTCGTTTGAAAAGTTGCTGCCTCATTGGGAGGAAACAATGTTTAACTTCATCATAAAGGGCGGGCCGGTTATGATTCCTATTCTTCTCGGTTCGCTTTTCGGCTTTGCCATAGTAATTGAAAGGTTTTTCGTCTTTAGGAAAACCAGTCTTGATACTTTTCGATTCGTTGAGGAGGTCTTTAAGGCTTTAAAGATTAAGGACACAAGGAAAGCCTTAGAGCTTTGCGAACGCAGCCGCCATCCGCTCGCGAATATTTTTAAAATCGGCATAGAGCGCCGCGGACTGCCCTTAGACAGGCTTGAGAAAATTTTAGAACAGGCAGGAAACAACCATGTTTATAAACTTGAAAAAAGGCTGGGCGCGCTTTTGTCTATAGTAAGCATTGAGCCTTTAATGGGATTTTTGGGAACGATTACAGGGCTTATTCATGCTTTTATGACTTGGGAAAAGGCTGGCGCTGCGGTTACTGTAAGTTCGCTTGCATCCGGCATATATGAAGCAATGATTACAACGGCAGCCGGCTTAACTATCGCCATACCGCTTTATCTTTGCTATAACTATTTCATAAGCCGCATAAAAATTATCTCTAATGACCTCACTAATCATAGCATCCAGCTGCTTGAGGTAATAGCAGAAACCAAAGACAAAATATAACGAGGAGTTGAAGTGAAAATTTCCGGAAGGCGCGGATATATGGGGGCACTGGAATCGGTCGCGATGACCGATATTATCCTCAATATGTTTATTTTCTTTTTCATTTCTTTCAGCCTTCTTTATACGTTCAACGCCAGCCGCCTGCATAAACTTGGCGTTAACATACCAAAAGCAAAAACTGCTACACCCGTTGACGACGCAAGGGTTATAAATATTTCTGTAGCAAAGAACGGTATAATTTATTTTGAAAAAGAAGCAGTAACTCTGGACGAGCTTGTTGACGGCATAGAACTTACTAAATCAAAAAATCCCGGCCTGCGCGTTCTGGTACGTGCCGACCAAACCGCCCCATTTAAAGACGTCGCAAAAGTTTTGGATGTTTTAAACGGCCTTCGGGTTCAGAATATAGGCATAGCGGTTGAAGCGGATAGATAGCCGATAGCCCGCAGATTTTCAATCCTCTTGATATATTTCTAACCGGCAGTAAAATACAAAATTGTAAGTTGATGAATATGAAAAGAAAAGTTTTTCTTATCCTGACGGTTTTGCTGGTATCTTTCATCCCTTTAAAGGTTAATGGAGAAGGAGGTGTGTCGATGAAGTTAACGAGTCCGGATTTTAAAAATAATGAATATATGCCTAAAAAATTTACCTGTGACGGACAGGAGATAAATCCCGGCCTTTCAATTGAGAATATTCCCGATAATGCTAAGAGCCTTGCTTTAATAATGGATGATCCTGATGCTCCGGCCGGAACGTGGATACACTGGGTTGTTTTTGATATCCCTATCGTAAACAAGATAGGAGAAAATAGCATACCGGGCAAACAGGGGGTTAATACTTCCGGCGATAAAGCGTATGGAAGCCCTTGCCCGCCTTCAGGCGCTCACCGTTATTTCTTTAAGGTGTATGCTTTGGATTCTATGCTGAATTTAAAAGAAGGTATTACCAAGGCAGAACTTGAAAAAGCAATGGAAGAACATATATTGGGTAAAGCCGAACTGATTGGGTTGTATAAACGATGATAAAAGTAAAAGAGGAGCTAAAAGCTCCTCTTTTAAGAAACATAACGGGGAGGCGAATCCCACTAACTTTATTTTACACCCATTCCCTAAAAAAACGCAAGAAAAAAATTAAAAATTTTAGAAAACGTTTACTATTTCAGTTACCAATAATTGTATATTTTTACTTGTATTAATGTAAACACATTGTAGGGTGTATTGAAAAGGCGTTCAAAAACGAACGCCTTTTATTTTTAACAACGGCGTTTTTTGGCTATAGAGTCATGAGAGCGCCGTTTTTTATTTACGGTAAGTAATATTAACAACAAAAGGAGGCGAGGTATGCGACGGAAAATTTTTCCCCTGTTCCTCAGTTTCTTAATTGTCTGTTTTACCAGTGTTTTTTGTGAAGATGTTGCCAAGGATGATCTGATAAGAAAGCTTTCCGAAAAAATTGACCAGCTCGAAGGGAAAGTAAACGATTTAAGCGCGAAGCTGGGTATCTATGAAAAAAGCAAAGGTGTTTCTGATGAGGTTATTGAGAAAAAAGTTTCCGATGCTTTAACGAAAAAAGAAGAAGAGGAACCGGGATTGCTTAAAGCTTTAAAGGGTACTACCTTAAGTGGTTACGTGGATACTGCTTATACGTATAACTTTAATGCCCCTGATTCCGGCAGTAACACGGCAAGAATTTTTGATACAGAAGCAAACAGTTTCACTTTCCAATCCGCTAAAATTGCTCTTGAAAAACCTGTCACACCGGAAGATCGTGTAGGTTTTCGCACTGATGTTCTGTTTGGCCAGGACGCTAAAATAATAAAGCCATACGGTTGGGATACTGATGATGTAAATCTGGAACAGGCTTATGTTGAAGCCTTATTGCCGCTTGGTAAAGGCCTGGATGCGAAATTTGGAAAATTCGTGACCTTGGCAGGAGCTGAAGTTATAGAATCAAAAGACAATTGGAATTTTTCCCGCGGTTTGCTTTTTGGTTATGCTATTCCTTTTACTCATACCGGAGTTCGGATGAGTTATCCTTTAATGGATAAGTTAACGGGTTATTTTGGTGTCAATAATGGCTGGGATGACATAAAGGATAATAACAAATCAAAATCTTTCGAAACAAGCTTAGCCTATGCCCCGGCAGACAGCTCTTCGTTTAATCTCACATACATATTCGGGCCGGAGCAGACTGGTAATAATCACTCTAACAGAAACCTTATTGATTTTGTAGCAACCTATCAGCCTTTTGAGAAGATAACGTTGAAGTTAAACACGGATTATGCCATTGAAGATGACGGAGTTGCTTTGGGTAAAAACGGCAACTGGGCAGGGGTTGCGGGATATATCCGTTACGATGTAAACAAATGGCTTAGTTTTTCCAATAGAACAGAATACTTTAGTGACCCGGACGGTTTAAGGGTTGCCTCAGGCACAGGACAGGATCTTTGGGAAAATACAATTACTGCTGAAATCAGGCCGTTTAAAAATCTTATCACGCGCCTGGAATACCGGTATGACGCATCAAGCAAAGATATTTTTTCTAAAAACGGGTTGACGGCTGATTGTCAAAACACAATAGCGGTAGAAGCAATATATGTTTTTTAACCGGGAGGAGGCAGCCCTATGCATAATGGCTTGAATAACTTTATTGATCCTATTGCTAAGGTTTGGAGCCAAGGCCCAGTTTTGGACCTGGCAACTGTTCTTAAGAAAAAGAAGTTGACTTTAAAAGCGAAAAGGCTAAAAAAACGTAAGCCTGTTATATGGAAAATAGCCTGATTGATGCTGAAAGTAATGGTTACCAAAACCCTGAACCGGTTACTTGTATAGTATAGCGAAGTGCTATAGTTTTGAGCACGTTGTAGTGCTAAATTAGGCAAAAAGAATACGAACATAGGCGTTCGTTGAGTCACAATGATGACTCGGCGAACGCCTTGCTTGTTTTAGGCAGCTATTGAGTAGGGAAGTTTAATGATTGTGGGTTTCATTGTTCCGAAGTGCCTGTATGCTTAAAAAATCTCTCACGAGTGTACTCGTTCGACATTTTTTGAGAGCACTTCGGGATAATTCGACTAAGCAATTTTTCATACAGGAAGTTCGAAAAATTGCAAGTCTCATTAGGAGGTATTATGGCAGTGCGTCAGGAAGCATTATTTAAAATAAAAAGCGTTGAGCTAGATAAGGTTAATTTGCCGAAGAAGGTTTCATCTTACTTCGGTGAAAATACTTTTAGCGTCGAAACCATGCAAAAGCATATTTCAAAGGAAACCTTTGAGGCTTTTAAGGTTTGGATGTCGGAAGGTAAAACCATTACCTTAGAGCAGGCTAATGAGATAGCTAACGCGATTAAGGATTGGGCTATTTCAAAAGGAGCTACGTATTATACCCATTGGTTCCAGCCAATGACAGGGCTTACCGCTGAAAAACACGATAGTTTTATTTCAATCGCAGGCCCGGGAAAAGTAATTGAGAAATTTTCCGGAAACAAATTAATACAAGGCGAGCCTGACGCAAGCA
>JALOBR010000002.1 GCA_023228195.1 Candidatus Omnitrophota bacterium | reverse complement strand
ATTGCCTGATCAGAACTTTTCATTTTTTGTTTCCTCCAAGAATTTATCAAAATCTACTTTATATTTTTCTGCTTCCCTGCGTGCGTCTTCTAAGTTTGCGGTTTTTATATATATTTTCGCTAAAAGTACATGCGCGGCTTCTAAGGAAGGATTAAAAAATAAACTGTCGCGGCAATACATAAAAGCTTTTTCGTAATCGCCCTGCCTGTAATAAACTTTCGCAAGAAGCAGATATGCCTCGTCATTGTTTGGATAAATCTTTATTATTTCATTTAAATATTCTTTGCTTTTTTCGTAATAGCCCAAAAAGTATAAAACTTTTGCCTTATCCAGATAGCTTTTTACATAAGGCATTTTTAGTTTGATATTTTTAATAAAATCTAATTTCTCGATGTTTAAGGAACCAAAATCAACTACGAAAGACTTTAATGAAGGGTTTCTTTCTATGAAATCATCTTTAACAAAAATTATTCCATCCCAGCCGAAGTATACGCACTTAAAACCTTTACCGTTGATATACTTTATGCTTGAAGATGGCGCATCCGCAAAATAACACATAATAAACCCTTCTAAATCATATTCTTTTATCGCATATCTTAGCGCAGATTCATTGCCCTTAATCACTTGCGTATACATATTAAAAAAATCTGGCCCGTAGAAATCCGCCCGACCGTCAATAAAAACCTTTCTTTGCGGGAAAAAATTAAATATTAAATGGGCACCTATATTAAACGTGTTAAACATCCGCTCTGGCAGCTTATGTTTTTCTATAAAATCAAGCATATCTTTCGGATTTTCATAAGGGTCTATATTTAAAAAAGCGGATTCTATGTTTATTTGCTGATTTTGAGTGATTAGCGCTGAACCATGGCGATATATATTTTTTAGCTGCTTAAGCATACTCACAGAAAAAGAGATAGCTAAAATAATAAAAAATATTTTTAGCAGCTTAAAACCTGTCTCCTTCAAAATATTTTTCATCAAGAAATCTTTTATATACGGATATCTGTCGACGAATATAACTATCGCAACTGGAACAAAAAAATACATATTACGCAGCGAATTCAAAGAAAATATAGCCAATGTTATTGCAAGGCCGATATAAAACAAATTTAACTTCTTAAAAAATCCAAGGCACACAAAGGCAAATAGCATTAGGCTAAAGAAAAACCGGTTAGCCGCAAAACGGGAAAAAGGACTCTGCAGTTCTTGAATATACTTATAGAATATTTTCTGGTTCCCGGATGCAATATCGTTTAAAATTTTTAAAGGGTATTTAATCGTAGAAATTGGCTGGGGAGTCAAAAAACAGGCAAGAAGAGTTAATACAAAAATTATTTTAACTGTGTTATAAAAAGCTATATCAGTTTCTTTGTTTTTTATCTTGCCTAGTAAAAGGTAAAGAAACAAAACAACCGGCCCTAAAAAGAAAAATCCGTGGATATTTACCCAAAAAACCTGGATTAATGGAAGAAGGAAAAGCAGCCACTTTTTCTTAAAAACAAAGGGCAACAAGAATAAAATAAAAAATAGAAAGCTGAAGTTATCCGGCCTTAGAGTAAACCTTCCGAATGATACATAGAGCCCATAAAAAATAAGCGGAAAACTAAACATCCACTCGGTTTTTAACGCAAAAATAGAAAGCATCAGGAAGGCCAGGCAAAAAACTGCGGTTCGCAAAAAGAAGAATCCGTCAATTCCCCAATTTTTGTAGAGTGAGTAAATTACAATCTGGTAAAACCATTCATGATTGGTCCAGGGACTTTTGGCTTTTGAGAAAGAAAATATGTCTTCTTTGGGAATGTTTTTGTGGGTTACGATATATTCCCCTGACTTGGTATGAAAAAAATAATCAGCATCGTTTAAATTGTATGAAACGCACAAAACCAGGAATGCGAAAAAGATGAAAAAAACCGGGAATTTTAAAAATTCAATCACTTTATTGTTCATCTGCATTTTTGGATAATTTTGAAACTTGTATAAGCTTAAGGATTCTTGGCTGCTTCGTGGCCCTTAGACAATGCTTTGATATTAATGTTTAACATAGAGTTGTTGGCGCTAAAGATTTTCTTTAAAATCCCGATAATCGTTCCCTGCTTAAGAATATCCGGTTTTAGACGGATAAGCGCGCCCAAAGCAACTACATTTGCACATTTTATGTCTCCGCATTTAATGGCAGCACTGCTTAACGGAAGATAACTTATCTTTTTAGCTGATAAATTCGGCTTGTTTTGTATGAGGTCTGAATTTAATATTAATATGCAGTTTTTGTCCAATTGATTTTTGAATTTATCCAAAGATTGCTGGTTTAATATTATCGCGGCATCGGGGATTTCGACAAGCGGAGACGCAACGGGTGCATCTGAAATTTTTACGTAACAATATGCGGTGCCTCCTCTTACTTCCGGGCCATAAGAAGGCATATACGTTGCGAATTTATTTTCTAAAATTGCTGCGGTAGCAATCACTTTACCAAGGCTCATTAAGCCTTGCCCGCCGAAACCTGAAAGCAGTATATCTATTTTCATTGCTAAGCTCCAAGCACCAAACACCAAATTACAAATAAACCCCAAACTCCAATTATCCTAAAGGATAGGCCTTATCAAATGACTCAAATAGATACCATTTTGGACATTGAAATTTTTGTCATTGGAATTTATTTGGAATTTGTAATTTTATTTATCCTTTATAACCCCCAAAGGAAATGTTTTTACCATTTCTTCATCTATCCATTTCATTGCTTCATACGGCTTTTTCTGCCAAACTGTAGGACAAGGACTTAAAACTTCAACTATCGAAAAACCTTTGTTTTCTAATTGATTTGAGAAAGCTTTTTTTATGTACGAGCGCGCTTTTATTATTTCTTTTGGACTGGAAACCGCAGCGCGCGCTGCAAAATTAACCCCTTCGAGGCTTGCTAAAATTTCACTAAATTTTATAGGCCAGCCTTCTCCGGCTTTAGGGCTTCTTCCCTGAGGTGTAGTCGCTGTCATTTGTCCGATAAGCGTTGTTGGCGCCATCTGGCCGCCGGTCATACCATAGCAGGCATTATTTACAAAAATACAGGTAAGGTTTTCTCCTCTGTTTGCCGTATGAAAAGTTTCGGCCATTCCTATGGAAACCAGATCTCCGTCGCCCTGATACGTAAAAACAACCGACTCTGGCCGGCACCTTTTTATTCCTGTCGCAACCGCAAGAGCCCTTCCGTGCGCGGCCTCGCAAACATCAAAATCCCAATAATCATATGCGATAACAGCACAACCGACAGGAGCAACTCCAATTGTCTTTTCGCGAAGTTCAAGCTCATCTATTGTTTCGGCAACTAATCTATGTAAAATTCCATGGCCACAACCGGAGCAATAATGGGTTACGGCATCTCTTAATGACGGCGGCTTTACAAATTTTCTGTTCATAATGCTTTCTTTACAAATTTTACGATTTCCGAAGATGAAGGTATCCCTCCTCCGGTTCTGCCTAAAAATTTAATCTCTTTACCGGGCAATGCGAGTTTTACATCATCAAGCATTTGGCCGAGAGATTGTTCAACTACGAATATTTTTTTTATATTTTTAGCGATTTTTTGCAATCCGGCAGCCGGATACGGCCAAAGGCTTATCGGACGAAACAGCCCGGCTTTTAAATTCTCTCCGCGAAGCCGGTCAACTGCCTCGCAGGCAATACGCGCCTGCGAGCCATAAGCTATAATAAGATATTTTGCGTCTTCTGCTTTATATGTGGAACTTCTTTGCTCATTCTGTTTTATTTTTCCCCATTTTTCTCTAAGCTTTTCATTGTGAATCTCGAGCGCTCCTTCCTTAAGAAAAAAAGATTTTGCTATATTCGCCGGCCGGCCCTTTGCCCCTGTAAGCGCCCACTTTTTGGGAGGAAGTTTTTTCTTAAATTCGCTTTTTGAAGGAAAATCTACCCCCTCCATCATCTGTCCGATTATCGCATCTGCTAAAATTAAAACCGGCGTTCTATAATAATCTGCTAAATCGAACGCGAGCATAACAAGAGACGCTCCTTCTTCAGCGCTCCATGGAGCAAGCACCGGAGTAAAATAATCACCGTGCCCGCCGCCGCGCGTTGATTGAAAATAGTCGCTTTGGCTGGATCCGATGTTTCCTAAGCCAGGACCGCCGCGCATAACATTTATTATGACTGCGGGAAGCTGCGCCCCCGCAATATAAGATATACCTTCCTGCTTAAGCGATATGCCCGGGCTGGAAGAAGAAGTAAGCGCGCGCGAGCCTGTTGCGGCTGCGCCAAAAACCATATTTATGGCGGATAGCTCGCTTTCTGCCTGGATAAAAACTCTTGACTCTTCCTTCATCCTTTTCGCCATATGAGTGGGAATTTCATTTTGCGGAGTGATAGGATACCCTGCGTAAAAATGACAACCCGCCCTTATAGCAGCTTCTGCCATGGCTTCGTTTCCCGACATTAATAGTTTTTCTTTTTTTGTTTTCATTTATCAAATTTGCTTTCGGCTGTCAGATATCAGTTATCAGCCGCTGAAGACTGATGACTGAAAGCTGATAGCTATTTCTCTATTATCTCTATACAGCAATCCGGGCAGACCAGAAAACAGAAACCGCAGCCGGTGCAAGAAGATGCATTTTTAACTTTAGCGTATTTTATTCCCTTTTTATTCAGATCATCCGACAAAACAAGATTTTTTGAAGGGCAAAATAAAATGCAAAGTTGACAGCCTTTACATTTTTCTTTGTCTATTGAAATAATGATTGGAGAATTCATTTTTGAAGAAGAATCTCATTTACCAAAACTTTTCTTATACGGCTTGCCAAAGAGTAGCCGTCTAAGCCGTATATTTCAAAAAGCTTCTCTCTTTTAGCGAAAGTGATAAATTCATCTGGAAAGCCAGCGCGGATTAATTTAACTTTCTCAGAGATACCAACATTACCGAAAAATTCTGCGATAGCGCTGCCGAACCCACAAGCTAAATTACCTTCCTCAAGCGTAACTATCACTTTGAAATTATTTCCTATATAATTAAGCAAATTTTCATCGAGAGGTTTTATGAACCTGGCATTTACCAAAAAAGTGCCGATCCCCTCGTCTTTAAGCAAGGATGCGCAATTGAGAGCGTTCTTAACCATGGAGCCGAGCGCAATTAGGCATACGTCTTTTCCTTCGCATATAATCTGTGATTTCCCTAATGAAATTTTTTCATCAAACCCCAAAGAATAAGCTTCGCCTTTTGGGTAACGTATACTGCAGGGCGAACTAAGGCTAAATGCAAATTCCAAACTGTCCTCAAGCTCGCGGCTGTCTTTAGGAGCAATGCAAACCATATTGGGAATCATTCTCAAATAACCGATGTCAAAAACACCATGATGCGTTGGGCCATCTTCACCCACTGCGCCTGCGCGGTCTATAGCAAAAACTACGTTTAAATTCTGTAATGCCACATCGTGGATTATCTGGTCGAATGACCTTTGAAGAAATGTGGAATATAGCGCGACTACCGGTTTAATCCCGCCCTTGGCTAGGCCGCTTGCTAAACCTACTGCGTGGGATTCCGCAATGCCTACATCATAAAGCCTGTCCGGGAATTGCTCCTTAAATAAATGCAACCCCGTACCCTTGGGCATAGCTGCGGTTATGGCTACAATTCTTTTATCTTTCCTGGCAAGCTCAATCAGTTTCTTTGAAAAAACTTCTCCAAAGCCGTCTTTGGTTTTACCTACGGCTAAACCGGTAGCTACATCGAATTTCGATGCGCTATGAAAATCTTCCGGGTTATTTTCTGAAAACTTATAGCCTTTCCCTTTCTTAGTAATAATATGAAGTACTTTTGGCCCTTTTAAAGTTATAATGTTTTTAAGCGTCGGGATAAGTTTATTGAAATCGTGCCCATCAATAGGCCCGAAATAGCGAAACCCAAGTTCTTCGAAAAATATACCTGGAACAATCAAACCCTTGAGAGCCTCTTCGAACCTCTTTGCCTTAATGGTTAGTTTTTTTGTAATAGCAAAATGGTCGAGAAAAGATTCCAATTCGTTCTTTATGCGGTTATAAACAGGCATTGAGGTAATTTTTACGAGATAGTTGCTAAGCGCGCCTACTGAGGGGGAAATACTCATCTCGTTATGATTTAAGACAACCAGGCAATCGCTCTGGGCATGCCCGCAGGCATTGAGCGCCTCGAAACACATTCCTCCGGTGAGCGACCCATCGCCGACTATCGCGACAGTTTTTGAATTGTTTTTCTTTATTTTTTTTGCCTCGGATATACCCTGAGCCCAGGAAACAGCTGTTGAAGCGTGCCCTGATATGTAAGTATCGTACGGGCTTTCGGTTGAGTTTGGAAATCCGCTTATGCCCTTATGCTCTCGTAAACTAACAAACGATTCACGCCTGCCGGTTAATATCTTATGCGCGTAAATTTGGTGCCCGACGTCAAAAATAATTGTATCCCGCGGGGCATCGAGAAGATAGTGAAGCGCAACAGTTAATTCAACCGCGCCTAGAGACGAAGCGAGGTGTCCACCTTTTTTGGAAACTACTTTTACGATTAACTCTCTTATTTCCTGACTTAAGGCGCTTAGTTTACCGATGTCGAGGGCTTTAATGTCTTTGGGGGAATTTATCTTATCTAGAATCATTTCTCGCATTTAAGGATTTCCTCTATGGCGTCATTTATTACGCGCCTGTCGTTTTCGTTTATTTCATAAAATTCTATGCCTGTATCATGATAACGCAGGCCTTTTTTATATGGGCTTTCCCGGTCAACAACCCAGACTATTCTTCCTTTGCATACAATAATATTTTTATTGATTTGGACTTCCAAACCAACTGTAGAAGACATCTCTAGTTTTTCTTCAATTATTACACGCACTCCGCCCGCGGAAATATTTTCGGTGTAAGTGGTGATTATGTGTTCATGTAAAGTATGAATGGAAATACTACAAGGAAATTTTGCTCTTACGAATCTGCGCTTTTCCATGCCTTGATAATCCATTTTAACCTCGCTTTGCCCAATTAGGCATCCTGCCTATATTCTACTCTTTTTATTGAAAAGGCTTTTCCTGTTTTATCATCTGCCTCAATTATTACACCCTGCATGCGCACATCGCCTTGCGCTAAATTAAAACGAACCGGCATATTTGTAACAAACCGCTCAATGATATGATGCTTTTCCCTGCCCAGAATTGAATCAAAACTTCCTGTCATCCCAGCGTCAGTAATGTAGGCAGTAAAGCCATCGATTATCCTTTCGTCAGCGGTTGGTATGTGCGTATGAGTGCCCAAAACCGCAGTTACTTTCCCCGAAAGAAAATACCCCATTGCAAGTTTTTCGCTGGTTGCCTCGGCATGCATATCAACGATAATTACCTTAACTTTGCTTCTTAAATCTTCTATTATATTTCTGACCGCCCTGAAAGGACAATCCATCGGCGGCATAAACACTCGTCCTAAGAGATTAACAACTCCTATTTTCTTACCGTCGGCTTCCTTTATAATATAACCTTTGCCTGCGGCAAGCTCGCCATAGTTAAGCGGCCTTATGACATCCATTGATTCAAGCACTTGTTTAGCTTCCTGCTTTTTAAATGTGTGGTCGCCCATAGTAACCACATCAACTGAGCTGTTAAAAATATCCGATGCCGTATCAGAAGTAATGCTTGAGCCGCCGGCAGCGTTTTCTCCGTTTGCAACTATAAAATCAAGGCTTAGGCTTTTTCTTAAAGACGGCAAGAGCTCTTTTAAATAGATTCTGGCCGGCTTGCCTACTATATCGCCAAGAAATAATATTCTCACCCCGTCAGGCCTCCTATAATCTTATATACTCTTTAAACCACGCCACGATGAACTATCCGTCATCCTTAAAATATTAAAGGTCTAACGGGGCTCATTATCAGCTATTTTATACCTTCTTTAAAAATTCCTCAACCATTAAAAACCGGGTTAAGGTTTAGGCCAAAAAAATAAATCCTTAACTTCAGCCTTAGCTTTTTTACTTTGCGTAATCAACGGACCTGGTTTCCCGTATCGCCGTTATTTTTATATTGCCGGGGTAATCCATCTCAGCTTCTATTTTCTTTTTCACTTCATGAGCGAGAAGCGCAACCTCTTCATCTTTCACCTTGCTTGGCTGAATTATCACTCTTATTTCGCGTCCGGCGGAAATAGCATAACTTTTGTCAACGCCCTGGAAAGAATTAGCTATTGTTTCAAGCTGTCTTAATCTTTTAATGTAGCTCTCAAGGGTTTCCCTTCTTGCTCCGGGACGAGACGCGGAAATAGCATCAGACACAAGGGCAAGCAATGAGTATACGGAACTGAATTCTTTTTCTTCGTGATGAGCT
Organism: Candidatus Omnitrophota bacterium; assembly: GCA_023228195.1. Classification (GTDB taxonomy): domain Bacteria; phylum Omnitrophota; class Gorgyraeia; order Duberdicusellales; family 4484-171; genus JAJYOP01. Next base: position 31,146 of record JALOBR010000002.1, on the reverse strand, counting down.
TCCGCGGCGTTTATAACTGTTTCGTTTTCACCGTACTTCTTTAAAAGCTCGGCGCCTATTTGAGCGTGCGTTCCCTCAACTTGATGGTCCACTGCTTTTCCGATATCGTGCAGAAGGCCCGCTCTTTTTGCAAGCCGTGGGTCAAGCTCAAGTTCTGAGGCAAGAATTCCCATAATAAAGGCCACTTCCTTTGAATGCTGAAGCGCATTCTGGCCAAAACTGGTACGATATCTTAACTTTCCTAAAAGTTTTATGATCTCCGGATGAAGATTATGCACACCTATTTCAAAGGCGGCAGCTTTTCCTTCTTCCATTAATTGCTTTTCGAAATCCTGCTTAGTCTTCTCAACAATCTCTTCAATACGCGCCGGGTGGATTCTTCCATCCTGGATAAGCCTTTCAAGCGATATGCGCGCGACTTCACGCCTAACGGGGTCGAAACTTGAAAGATTAACCGCCTCCGGCGTATCGTCTATAACCAAATCCACCCCGGTTGCCATTTCAAACGCTCTGATGTTTCTGCCCTCTCTACCTATAATTCTTCCCTTTATTTCATCGTTAGGAAGTTGCACTACGCTTACCGTGCTTTCGGTCGTCTGCTCCACCGCGCACCTTTGTATGGCAAGAGAGACTATCTCTTTAGCTTTCTTTTCTGCTTCATCTTTGACTTCTTCTTCCATTATCCTTATTAATTTTGCTTTTTCCGACCTCAATTCTTCTTCGTACCGCTTAAGCAAAAGCTCCCTTGCTTCTTCCTGGGTAAGAGAAGAAATTTTTTTTAATTTTTCTTTTTCTTCTTCGATTAACTGCCGTAAATTTTCGTTCTTATTTTCCAGTTCCTGGGAAAGCTTCTTTAAATTAACTTCTCTCGCGGAAAGCTCCTGTTCCTTGGTCTCGATAAAATCCAGCCTTTTTTCAAGATTTTCTTCGCGCTGGATAAGCCTTTTTTCTAACTGGAACAGCTCTTCTTTTTTCCCGGCGTGCTGCCTATCAAAATCAATTCGCAGCTTATAAAGCAATTCTTTTCCGTCTAAGTCTGCTTTACGGACAGCTTCTTCGCCTTGCAGCTTTGCTTCTTTCAGAATTTTGTCCGCGTCATCTTTTGCTTTTTTTAGCTTATTTTTTTCAAAAATTTCGCCCAGCCACCATCCTGAAACGAGGCCGACGACAATACCCAATAATACGTAAATGATACCCATGATTTACCTCCTAATGACAATTCGACTAAGCAACCTTTTTATGCTTCCTGCACAAAAAGGTTACAAGTCTCATTGGAACTACCCCCGAACGTAACAATGGGGCAATGAACCTGATTTTAGTTTTAGTTAAACAGTGAAATTTTCGCTGACGATTACGTCAACTTTTTCATCCATGGAAGGATGGATAGGAAGGTCGTCTAGGATTTGGGATTCGAAAGCGATGCCTACTTTTTTACAAGGAGGATTTATCTTTTTTAGAAAATGGTCATAGAAGCCCTTGCCCCTGCCCAGCCTGTTACAATTTCGGTCAAAGGCAACAGCCGGCACAATAACCATATCTATGTCTTTAATATCCACTTTTTTTGTCTTTTTCGGGTCGGGCTGCATAACTCCAAAGGGCCCGACAGAAAAATCCTCCTCCAGATTATTTATCTCGTAAATCTCTAAATCTTTTGTTTCTAAATCCATAAACGGAAAGCAAAATCGCTTTAATCCCAAATCTCTCCTAACCATCCCTAAAATATTTACTTCACCTTTTAAAGGGTAATAAACCGTGACGACTTTTGCGCTTTTGTATATAGGTAAGCTTGATAAGCGTTGTTCAACATTCTGACTCCTCCTTTTTAACTCTTCTCCAGTTAAAGACAAGAGTTTGGCTAGTAATTTCTTTCTTAATTCTTTTTTTTCTTCACTCACGGCTAACAACATTTTTGACTAAAACCCCTCCTGGGGCGACATCCCGTTGTGCCACGGCGGTACTTTGCACCGCCAGCCAACGGTCATCTGACAATGGGATAGTATACCATTTTTGGCTAAATAAGTAAACCCTGCTCAACTTCTGCTTAACGGCTCTAAAACAGCACTTACTCGCAGATAAAACAGGGTAAACAGTGAAAATCAACAAAAAAGACCTAAGGATTCAAGAAAATCAGCTCCAAGGCCATCTTTAAGGATTTTTCCGTATCCACCATAGAGCTTTCTTTGGGGATAAATGCGACAATATTAAGCTCTTTTGACTCTTCCATAGCTTTCATGGTGGGCTGCGCGGTAAACATTATAGCGGGTATTTTTTTGTTGGTTTCACGGATTTTCCGCAACAACTCAATGCCATTTATATCCGGCATCATATAATCCAGAACAATTACACGCGGAGACGTGTTGTCCAACGCCTCAAGGGCGTCTTCCCCGCAGCTGGCTGTAATTACTCTATAACCCCAGGATTCTATCCTTTTCTTTATAAGGGTAAGAAAATCGACTTCATCGTCTACGATTAATACTCGTTTGTTATTCATATTATTTATTTTATAAGTTTATCTATTTTTTTCAATAGCTCCCGGTAATCGAATGGCTTAAAAACATAATCCTCCGCCATACATTCTATTCTTTTTTCTTCGATATTATCTACGCTTGCGGTAAGCAATATGATTGGAATATGTTTTAAATCGTCGCGTTGCTTTATTATTTTTCCGGCCTCCGAGCCGCTTACGCACGGCATAAATACATCAAGGATAATCAGGTCCGGTTTAAACTTTTCCGCAAGCTCTATTGCTTCCTTGCCGTTTACTCCTGTATGAACAGTAAAACCATGCTTTTGCAAAATAAAAGTTACTTCCTTTAAAATGTCCGACTCGTCATCGACTACCAATATTTTCTTGCTCATTTACCTCCCAAAGGCAATGTAAAATGAAAAACTGAGCCTTCCGCCGGTTTTGACTCCACCCAAATTTTCCCTTTATGTTTTAAAATTATTTCCCTGCATATGGCAAGCCCGAGGCCTGTACCTTGTCTTTTCCCGCTGTCATTGCGCTCTGCCTGCTCAAAAGGATTAAACAACTTTGACAAGCTTTCCGCGCTTATGCCAACCCCAGTATCTTTAATTGCCACATGCACTAATTCGCCTTCCAGTTTACTTGTAATAGCAATTGAGCCTTTATCCGTAAATGCTATCGCGTTATTAACCAAATTGGTCACTAGCTGCACAAATTTATCCCTATCGAATGAGAAGTGCGGAATTTTTTCATCCAGGTTTAATTCGAATTTCAAATATTTTTTCTCGACCAAATGGTGCATTGCTTTATGCACCTCTTGAATTACTTCGTTTATATCATTGGTTTTCATAACAAAATGCATTTTGCCTGAATCAAGCTTCTGGAAATCCAAGACGTCGTTAATTAAACGGGAGAGGCGTTCAATATTATTTTTAACTATCTCAAGAAAATCCCTTTGTTCATAATTGATAGGCCCGGAAAGGCCGTCTAAGATTATATTTACTCCGGTACGAATCGCTGCCAAGGGGGTGCGCAGTTCATGCGAAACAACCGAAGTAAAACGCGATTGCGCATCCTTCGCTTCTTTTAATTTTTCCTGAGTATTCTTTAAATCGGTTATATCGCGAATAACACCGACTATAAATTTATTGCCCTTATCGTCAATATACAAATTTTTCTTGGTAACTATTACATGGCGAATACCTTTGGAGTCGGTCCACAATTCTTCATTTACATTCTCTGTCCCGGTTTCGAAAACGACCTCGTCTTTCGCCCAAAATACATCAGCTTGCGCTTTTGGAAAATAATCGTGATCAGTTTTGCCAAGCATTTCCTCGGTAGGTATCCCAATCATCTGGGCGTGCGCTTCATTAAGCAATACCCAGCGATGCGCTCTGTCTTTTACAAAAATAGGATCGGGGATTGAATTAATGATTTTATAAAAATAATCGCGGGATTCGGCTTCGCGGTATTTATGTTCGCTCATATTATTAATTATACATTATAGTTCACGCTATCATTTTTCCTGCATGCTTCGCACTTGGAAAAAATAATGTGTTCACTAAAAACCGTACCAATAATTTACCAGCGGCTTTGAACCTTCGGTTTTATCAGTAACGATATTCTTAAGCCTAGTATATTCCAACAATCCTTCTTTTCCAAGTTCTTTTCCAAAGCCGCTCTGCTTGAATCCGCCGTAAGGCAGCTCATTAAAAAACATTCCGTAAGTATTAACCCATACTGTGCCTGCATTAATTACTTTAGCCAAATTTTTCGCTTTTGAACCGTCCTTACTCCACACAGACGCCGCTAAACCAAAAACACAATCATTGGCTAATGCCGCAGCTTCCTCAATTGAAGAAAATTTACTTATGCAGGCAACCGGGCCAAAAATTTCTTCCTTAAATATTTTCATTTTTGGTGAAGCATCACCAAATACAGTCGGCTCAAAGAAAAAACCTTTCTTAAATTCTTCCTGCTGCGGAATGCCTCCGCCGCATAAAAGTCTGCCGCCTTCTGTTTTTCCTTTTCCTACATATTCCAATACCTTTTTGCGCTGGGCCTCTGACATCAGCGGACCCATCTGAGTTTCGAAGTTAAGCGCCGGGCCGAGCTTTATACGTTTTGCTTTAGCTACAAAATCATTTACGAAATCATCATAAATGCTTTCTTCAACTAAGATACGCGACATCGCGGTGCACATCTGCCCCTGATTTAAAAATATTGCGCATAACAAGCCGTTAACTGCAGATTCCAAATCAGCATCTTTTAAAACTATAGCTGCTGATTTACCGCCTAATTCCATAGTAACTTTTTTTACGTTTTTTGACGTATATTCCAGGATTTTTCTGCCTACTGCGTTTGAACCGGTAAAAGAAATCATATCTACTCTGGAATCGGAGCACAAAGCCTCGCCCATTGTATCGCCGCTTGCATTTATTATATTTACCGCTCCGGCGGGCAAACCCGCTTCTTTTATTATCTTTGCCAATTCCAAAACAGAAAGCGGGGTTAAGCTTGAAGGTTTTAAGATAATGGCATTACCGGCGGCGAGCGCCTGAGCCAACTTCCAAGAAGCGATTAAAAGCGGGTAATTCCAGGGAACTATCAAAACGACCACGCCTTGTGGCTCGCGCACTAAATTGCTCTGCGCGCTGGCAATAGATGAATTTATCTCTACGTTTTCTTTTGCCAGATATTTTTCTAAATTATTAGCGAAATAATCAAATGTAGCCGCAGCAGAAGGGATATCCATAAAGGTTGTCTCTTTTATGGGTTTACCGGCGTTTAAGCTTTCAAGGCTGGCTAATTCAGCGGCACGGTCAAGGATGCCTTGCGATATTTTTAGAATGAAATCCTTGCGCTCGGCTAAAGTAAAGTTTCGCCACGGGCCGCAATCTATAGCGTCACGCGCGGATTTTATTGCATAATCGATTTCTCCGGCTTCCGCAATACTTACGGTTGCAATAACTTCGCCGGTTGAAGGATTAATCACATCCTGCTTCTTTGAAGTTTCCTTAAATTCACCGTTGATAAATAAGGGGTAATGAGGAATCATTGTTTTTATGAAATAACCAATGACCAAGATACAAGCTCCAAACAAACTCCAATATTCAATAACCAACAATCAAACGATGATATTGGTTTTTGTCTGGTTATTAAGCTTTGGTTATTGGTCATTGTTTGGTTATTGTATCTTGGGATTTGGTTATTTAGTTAAAATTATGGCTTAAACTTCACTTGTTTGAACAGTTGAAACAATCTACTGAAAGGCACGTACCATTTTGAAAGCTGGCCAAGTTGGCCTTGTAATTTCATTTTTCCCTGGGTTACCGCGACAAAAGAATCAATTTTTCCTAAAAATACCTGCTCCCAGACAGCACGTGGGGCGGAAATTATAAAAGGCGCGTTAGCGTCATTATCGAGACTTATAATTTCCCCCTGCTCAAAATTAAATTTATAAGCGTCTCCGGTGTCGTCAAGTTTTACCGCAAGCTGCACCGTTAAATTAAGCTCTTTTCCTTTACTTCTTATAAATTCGTCTTTGTTTACCAAATCAACTATTGCCTGAATATGTTCACGGGAAAACATCGGATAAGCAGTTTCATTTTTTGTAAGATTTTCTTTTAGCGCAGCGTCTATTTCATCAAACGCTTCTTTTTCAAAAAGCCGCGCTACCGCGGCGACTCTCACTGCCTCTTCCAACGCTTCAACCAAAGCCAAAGCATCTTCGAATTTTCCCCCCATAGAAATTACTCCATGGTTTTTAAGCACAACCAGATTGTTTGTTTTTAAGGCGTCTATCACCGCCTCTGGCTTTGTTACTGTGGGGGTGTCCTGCTCTATTACGGGAACCTCGCCTAAATAAAATTTCGTTTCGAAGGTGAGTGCTTTTAAAGATTTATTAAGCGCAAAATAACCGTTTATCAACGGCGGATGCGCGTGCACAACCACTTTTGCCGGAAAATTTTTATAAACTAAGCTGTGCAGTGGTAATTCCGAACTTGGCTTTTTTATGTCTTGCGATTTAAGGGTATTTAGATTGACTTTTACGATGTCGTCCTGCTTTAAATCGCCCAAAAAAGTGCCGCCTGCGGTAATAAGAATGTTTTCGTTATCCAGCCTCGCGCTGATATTACCTGATTTAGCCACGCATAAGCCTACCTCATAAAGCCGCTTGCCTACATTGATGATTTCGCTTTTGATATCCGCTTCGTGTTTCATATATGTAATTTCTTATTTTTTTGCTATTATAAACGTATTGTCCGTAAATAACAAGGGATTTTTGAGGACAGGTTTTCCAGATGCCAAGATAAGATAAAACACTGAATTCTTTTAACAATCTTAACAATTTTATTGCATAACGGCCATTGGGTGCTAATATTTATTCAAGGGTTTCCAGGGGCAGTTTTAATATATTAATTTTACAGAAAAACAATTTCTGCTTAATGGAGGGGATATGAAAAAAGGCATACCTCTTGGACTTAAAATGATTGCGGGGGTAGATTGGATTGTCGGGTTATATTCATCGCTTATGTTTGTTTTTCTAATACACCAGCTTTTCCCCAGCGCTAGGAATAAATTCGAAAGGCCAGAAATCATTGCCAGTTATATTGCGCTGGTTATCCTACTTGGCAGTATACCCCTTATTTGTTTTATGGCAGGTTGGGGCACATTTAAGTTAAAAAAATTTATAGCGTCAACTAATATTATATTGGCAGGCAATGTTATGGTTGCCGTTTTTATCGGCTTTCTTGCCTTTTTGTTCTGGAAGCTTGCCGAATTTTCCAAACCACATACGATTGCACAAGGAGTTTACGTTCATTCCTATTCGCTTTTTATCAAGTTGTCTTTGATATGTTTAGTCTTAGCTTGTTATGTTATTTGGGTCTTTTTTTATCTAACTCGCTCGAAATTGAAAGAAAATTTAAAACACTAAAACGCTTATAGCTTTAGCCGGCTGGTTAGCCGCTTACCGTATTTGAAGAAAACAGGCGCTTTTGTTATGCGAAGTGCATTGGTTTGGATATTAGGTGAAAAAAATTAGCCTTTATATTATTTTTAAATCTGCTTTTATCTCCGACTGTGCGGCCAAAAGTAAAAGAGCAATTCAAATAAACAGAAAGTTAGAAAGTTAAATTGCTCAAACTTTATCGTTGATTTCTAAGTAAATATGCTCCGTAATTAAATTGTTGGGCGTAACATCAAAGGCGGGATAATACCCTTTTGCCCCTTTCGGCGCAAGCGAAATCCCTTGGTATTCCAGCAATTCTATTTGCGGCCTGATTTCTATTGTGATATCTTTTCCGGTTCTTGAGCGCGAGGGTGGCGGGCATAAAACATAAAAAGGCACATTAAAATGTTTCGCTAAAATAGCAATCTGGTAAGTGCCGACCTTATTAGCGATGTCGCCGTTTTGGGCTAAATGATCCGCTCCGACAATTACTTTATTTACTTTTTTCTCATACATAACCTGCGCCACCATGTTATCCGAAATTAATGTTACATCAAAACCCTGCCTTTGTAATTCCCAGGCGGTTAAGCGGGAGCCTTGCAAATAAGGCCTTGTTTCCGTAGCAAAAAACTTTACCTTTTTGTTTTGCTGACGGGCCAGCTCTCCGATTAAAGGCATCTGACCACTGATATTACAGTGCGTAAGAATACTGTCGCCGTCATTTAGCAATTCACTCATCGCACGAGCCTGCTGGATGCGTTTATTTTTAAGTATTTCTAAAAATCCAAGTATGCTTTTTTCTAAGGGCGCACCGGAAACCATCCAGCCCAAAATCATATCTGTCAGATATTTAAAGGACAAAGTCGGCCGCGCGGCATTTATGCTTTCGGCGAGCTTAAAGAGAATTGGTTTTATGTCTTTTTTGTTTTTATTCTTTCTTATAACCAGAAGAAAAATATAAAAGACAAGAATTACCTGGCCGACAGCGCGAGTTTTCATATCTTTAATCGCTTTGACAGCCTGCTTATAATCTTTTGCTTTTATATATTTGAATTTATGGGGCAGAAGAGTTTCGTCGAGTATATAAATAGTGCTACCTTTTAATTCAATCGGCCAGAATAGCGGTGATAATTTCATAATATCCTCAACTTATAAGGCTTTTATATTGCTTTAAAATCCTAATCGTAAGATCTCCTGGTTTGCCATTTGAAATTGCTTTGTTGTCACATTCTACCAAAGGCATCGCCTCCAGTAAAGCGCTTGTCAAAAATGCCTCGTTTGCGCAGGAAAACAAATCTTCGATGCTGGTTTTCTCCTCTTTTACGTTTATATCCATCTTTTTCAACTCGCTAATTACTATTTTTCTTGTTATGCCGTCAAACGCTCCGCTTTCAATGCTCGGTGTTACTACCTCCTGGTTTTTTATAATAAATAAATTGCTGCGGGAGCCTCCCGATAAAAATCCATCTTCATTTAAAACAAGAGCTTCATCTTTACTTTGCTTTTGCGCCTCAAACCAGGAAAGCCTGTTTTCAAGATAACTTAATGATTTAATGGTATAAAAATTATTGTTTATATTTCTTCTATAGGGAGAAATAACGGCGGTAAATCCTTTTTCGTATGCGCTTTGGGGATAATAACCGAACTTGTCCGCATAGATAAGCACTCCCGTGGACTCTCTTTTTTTATAAGCAGTAATTCTTATATAAGCATCTTCTAAATTATTTACCCTTAAAAGTTCATTTATCCTGGTTTTGAAATCTACCTTAAGCTCTTCTATGCCTAATGCATTAAGGGCATCGTTTAAACGGGCAATATGTAAATCTAAAAACGGCACTTTGCCAGAATAAGCGCGAAAAGTTTCAAAAGCGCCCCAGCCGAATAAAAATCCCGGTTCAAATACTTCTTCAAGAGATTCTTTTTCAATTAATTTTGAATTGCAAAAAATTTTCATTTAGTATCAAAAAGACTATGAAAATTACCGGATACTATTTTTTCTGCGGTATCTTTGCCCAGCGCGTCTAATTGCGTAATATTATCTTTTATATTGGGCGGTACCGGATAATCCGAGCCCCAGAGAATTTTATCTTCACCAAATAAATCAATTGCAAGTTTTATGTTTGCCAAAGACGAGCCAGAAGTGTCCACATATACCCTTTTAAGTATTTCTGAAGGGGACCTTCCCAAATCTTTAACCATGTCGCGGGTTTTAAGCATCATATAAACCCTGTCGAACCTGTCCTTTAAAAATGGGGTGACCCCTCCGAGTGAAGAAAAAATAAAATTTATATTAAATTTTTCTAAAATCCCTTCCATCATTAATATCCCTAAAAACATAGAACTATCAAAACTGTATTCTAAAACAGGCATCAGCAGCGGGTCCTTTACGCGCTCGAAACCTATCGGGTTTATTGTCTGCGGGTGTACGAATATTGCGAGTTTATGTTTCTCTGCGGCCTCGAACAAAGGCTTAAGTTTATCTAAAACGAACGCGCCGTCTTCGCTCGAAGCTATACTTATCCCCTTAAAACCTTCTTCTCTTAAATGTTTTACCTGCGAAGATATGTTGCTGCTTAAATCAACTATCCCAAAGCCAATAATTTTCGGATTTTCTTCTATCAACGCGCCAAGAAAGAAATTGTAAAGTTCACATAATTTCTGCCGGCCTAGCTTTAAATGGGCATCTGTGGCAGGATAAATTAAAAGGGCTTTTTCAATTTGATTCATATCAATAAATTCAAAAAGCCGTACCTTATCGGACCATATTCCTTTGTAAAAGGAAGTATTTTCTGATATTTCCTGCGGAATGAAATGTATATGGCTATCGCAAATCATAAATTTAAAGTAGCCTCTTGATTGATACGCTGCACCCCAAACCACCTACATACTCAAAAAATCTAATGAACCTTGCCTGACAAAGTCAGGCTTAGTTAAATTATATTTTTTGAGAGTGGTTTGGGGTAATTCGCTCTAGCATTTTTCCCTCGTGTTAACACTTGGAAAAATGCTGAGCTCATTATATATGTTTCTCTCCCTTAACCGCGCCTGCTTCCCACTTTGAAACTCCGTGCATAACATCTTCGAAGCAAAGTTTTGCAAGCGGATCAAAATTACTGGTCATAATTCTCTGAATACGCCCCGGCTTTGAGAAAAATTCGCGCATACACCACGTACCAAGCCTTCCGTAATCTTCCAGGGTCAGGTGTGTTGTCGGCATAACCGGGTGTAAGAAATCCCATTTAAGAAAATCAATTTTTTTGATGTCTATTTCGCCGCGTTTAACCCTTTGTCTCCAGATTGGTGAATTAGGAGCAGGGGTAACGTAGCCTACCCAAAGAATATCCGGATCAACCTCATCGGTAAATTCAAATCTCTGTTTTATCGAATATTCCGTATCATCATCAAAACCCATCATAATATCAGCGACAATTGCGATATTCTGGGCGCGTAAAATATCGATTGTCTTTTTAATCTGGTCAATGGTTATGCCTTTTGCAATTTTTTTAAGTTCTTCCGGGGTGGTAACTTCAATTCCGAATACTCCCATAAACAATCCTGTTTCTTTCATGAGAGGCAGAATTTTTTCGCAATTAATCCAATCAACCGCCCTTCCCAGAGAAACCCATTTAATCGGATTGTTTTTTGCTTTCTTTAAGTTGCAGAATTTTTCAACTCTGTCGGGATTAACGTTAAAGTTATCATCCTGTATAACCACGACTTTTGTGCCCATTTTATGCAGAAGCTCAAGCTCTTCAACAACGCGTTCCGGGGACTTTGCGCGCCAGGTTAAAAAATCCTGGGGACTGCGCGGGTCGTACTGATCCCACTCATAACAAAAGGTGCAAGCCGAGGGGCAACCACGGGAAGTTATCATTTCAACAAACGGCTTCCAAAAAGTATGCCCTACGTATTTATCCATAGCAAACAAATCATAAGCGGGGAGCGGCAATGTATCCAAATTCTGCAATAATGGCTTATGCGGCCCCATTACAGGTTTTCCGTCTATGCGGCAAGTTACCCCTGCAACATCTTTTATGTTTTTTCCTTTATCTATAGCATCAATTAAATCATAGAAAGATTCTTCTTCGCCCATAACCACATAATCTATCGCGGGGTTATCTTCCAGGGTCTGAACAGGAAGAGCGGAATACCAAAGCCCGCCCATAATAACTTTTGTTTTTGGTAAAACCTGTTTTATTCTCGCCGCTGCCTGGTTAAAATGCCAGATTACGCCAAAGCCTACCGAACAATGAATCATATCGCCCAAAACAACCACATCGGGATTCTTTTCTTTAACCTTTTCGGCCAAGTGCTCAATTGGAATACCCAGGACAGTTGCATCTAAAACTTCAAGATCAGCATAACCTTTCTCGCGGATATATGCTCCCCACTGGGCATATAACTGGTTAGGTGCAAAGTGAACGCCATGCGTTGCCCAAGCGCCGATTTTCGGCTGAACGAATAAGATCTTCATTAGAAACCTCCCAATGAGACTTGCAATTTCTCAGACTTCCTGTATGAAAAATTGCCTAGTCGAATTGTCCCGCCGAACGCTATAAAATTTTCCTGCGAGCGAAGCGAGTGTGAAAATTTTACGCATTTTCTGTGAGGCGGGATTATTGTTATTATAAAATTACGCATCTCACTATTCCTACTTCTCCGGATGGTCCTGTTTGAAAGGTATAACCGGCTTTGTCCATGGGGTTTGCTGATTTATTACCGCTATCTCCAAGGGGCAAACATTAGCCGGAACGGTCAAAGCAAACCTTACCGCATTTTCAATTGCCTCAGTTGTCATCAAACGCGAACTATTCGCTGTAATTTCCTGTAATTTTCCGGTTAAATCAGTGTCGGTTACGCCCGGAAAAAGCGAAGTAACTTTTATTCCGTGGTCTCGCACTTCCCAGAACAAGCCTTTAGAAAAAGCGCGAAGCCCAACCTTTAGCGAGCTATACACAATAAAATTTCTCGGCAGCGGGTCGCAAAGCGTTGAGCCGGAAACCATATTGATTATTGCCCCGGATTTATTTTTTATCATGTCGTTTATCACCAGACGAATCATACGCACATAACCTAAATAGTTTGTATGCGCAAGGCGCTCAAAATCTTCAATCGGCTGTTTTTCAAAAGGATATTGACTGGATACGCCTGCGTTATTTATTAAGATATCAATGTTTCCGAATTTTTCTTTTGTTTTATTCACTAAATTTTCCAAATCTTCCAGCTTTGTAACATCGCAGGGCACAGCCAGGACTTTAACCTTGTATGTTTTTTCTATTTCTGCGGCAGTTTCTTTTAACGGACCTTCTCCTCTCGCTGCGATAGCTACATTCGCGCCTAAACTGGCTGCCACACAAGCAAGAGCTTTCCCAATCCCGCGGCTTGCTCCGGTGACAATTGCAGTTTTACCTTTAAGATCACTCATCCTGCCTCCTTGTTTATAGTTTAATGATTAAATATTTCGTACAAAGTAATAACGCAATTAAACATCCGCCGAACAACATAAATCCGGCTACAAAACTTTTCTGCATAATCAGCCCTGAAGCAGCTACCCCAATACCGCCGGAAACAAAACGCACGCTTGAGTTTAAACTGGCTGCTTCATGTAAAAATTTCTTCGGTAAATCCGTAAGTATTGTAGAAATTCCGGCATGGTTAAATGTCCAGCCTAATCCCCAGATAACCATAATCAAACCGAGCGTAAAAACCGGCATTTTTAAAATAAGAAATAATACGCTTATAATCATTAAAATTATCCCTAAATTAACGGTTCTAATCCTGCCAATTTTATCGGCGAATATTCCGCCAAGGGTTTCTCCGAATACTCCGCTTAAACTGGTTAAAGTAATAAGCATACTGATTGCAAATTGCCCCAGGCTATACCGGGTAGAAAAATAGACCGAAAACCATTGCTGAAGGCCATGATAAAGCAAACTTATAATAAATATATAGGCAAACATATACAGTATAACTTTATCTTTAAACGGTTCTATGTAATTGATGGTAAACTTTTTATTAACCGGCGTAAAATGCGGTAAACAAAAATACATTAAGGGCAAAAGCAGAAACCCTGAAATAGCCGGCAATAAGAAAATCAAACGCCAATGTAGAATACCGCTTAAAAACAGCCCTAAAAGAGAGGCTATGAATGTAGAAGCAAAAAACACACCAACGATTCTTCCTCTTTTTTCGCTTCCATATGACTGCGCTATCAAAATTAAAGCAAGGGGTATAACGGACGCGCCGAATACCCCCATAAAAAATCTTGCCGTAAAAAGCATAGCGGTATTTTTTGAAAAAGCAGCCAGTAAATTAGCTGCGGAAAAGGATAAAAGACAAATCAGCTCAATCTTCTTAGCGTCAAACGCCCGCACTAAGGGACCGTAAAGGAGAGCGGCAAAGCCGTAAGGAATCATATAAAGCCAGACAATTCGTCCTGCAACAAACTCAGAAATTCCAAAATCTGTTGCCACAGAAGGGATAAGAGCTGCCGACGCTGCGACATTAAACGATAAAATCGCACCCTCTAAACAAAGAATTATGAAAGTTAGTTTGTTCATTTTTTAAAAGCTTTCAAGCGTCAGCTTTCAGATTTCAGCTCTTTAAAAGCTGCTGGCTGGTACCTGATATCTGACGGCTATTTCGCCTCTCTCTCAATTATGTCCTTAAATATCTTCAAATTATCTTTCGAGTGTTTATTGATAAAGCCTTCTACCTGCTCGTCAGTAAATTTAGCTTTATCATCCATTTCAAAATGCTGGATCCAAACCATTTCAACACCGGCGGGCCTTGGTATATAAAGCCAAACGATTTTCATAAACTTAAAAGGAAATTTCGGTTCCTCTCTTTCGGCGTAGGCAAAATTCTTGTCCTTAAAAAGAAGGCGCCACGATTTCCATGTCCTGCCTTCATCATCCATAAGCCTAAATGTTATTTTATTACCTTCTTTTTTTTCTACGGTTGCCTCCTTATACTCACCGCCGAATAATTCTGTCCAGCGTTCAATATCATTAGAAATATCAAAAATTTTCTCGTAAGGAGCATTAATTATAATTGAATTAACTGTATGGCCCATTTTTACCTCCTAATGACAATTCGACTAAGCCTTTTTACTATCGTAAAAAGGCAAGTCTCATTGGAATTGTCCCGACGAGTTTCGTTTAAATTTTCTCCGAAAATTTAAACGATATGCAGGCGAGTCGGGATAAATTATTATATTATTTTTATAAAATAGCAACTACTCTCGCCCAAGCTGCGCCTGTAGTTTTAATTTTTACCGGAAAACAATTTACCTTAAAACCAAAATCCGGCAGTTTTTCAAGATTTGCTAAACGCTCTATATGAATAAATTCTCTTTTTCTGCCGTAAAAATGCGCCGGGTACAATCTCTTAGTATCTTTTGTTTCTAAAAATTCTTTAAGCATAAATCTATACGGCCGGTCTATACCCATAGTGTCAACTCCGAAAATTTTAATTCCTTTATCCAGCAAATAATCGATAGCGGAAATATCCACTCCCGGATAATCGCTAAAATACTTTGGTCCGCCATATAATTTATCAGCACCCGTATATAATAAAACAATATCAAAAGGCTTTAATGTATAATTTATTTTCTTTAAAACACCTTCTAAGTCGACAGCGGTTATTGTTTCATTCAGCTTCTTATATGAGACATCAAGCTTTACTCCGTTTTGATAGCACCATTCAAGAGGAATTTCCTCCGCAGTTTTAGAGGCCCGGCCTTCTGATTTTGAACCGTAGTGAAAAGAATAATCCAGATGGGTTCCGATATGAACCGGTGAATGTACAATTTCTAAAGATAAAAACTCTTCATCCGGCAGGTCTTCTTTTTTAACGATACGCTTACCTAATATATATTGGAGCTTACCTTTCAAGGTTTTCCCCATTAAAACGCGGTTAAACTTCTCGACTCCTGCCTTATGAGACACGCGCTCAATTTCAACATGATGCACCTCAAAAGCTTTATCATCAATGGGCAGGCTTAAATCGATTATTTTCATATTCTGACTATTGTGCTTACTGCTGATTATTATTTCTTTTTCTCTACCAACGCCGCTATCTCAAGCGGGGTTGAAGACTTTGTTATTTCATTTGTAGCAATTTTTATACCAAACTTTTTCCCCAAAGAAACGCAAAGCTCAACCATTTCCGTTGAATCTACGCCAATTGAATCATACAGCGTTTCGCTATCTTTTATTTCGTCGGCCTTTACATCTAAAATATCCGCAATCGCGTTTACAACGTCTTCCTTAAGCGCCATAAAACCTCCTAGTGAGACTTGTATTTTTTCATATGGTAAATATGAAAAAATACTTAGTCGAGCTATCCCGAAGTGCTCTCAAAAAATATTTAATGAGTACTCTCATGAGATATTTTTTGAGTATATAGACACTTCGGGGTTATACCTTTAAATTACTTTTCTACTGCCAAAACCACATTTATCCCGCCGCGGCCGCGTGCGAACAACAATGCTTTATTTATCTTTCTTTCCTTTGCAACGTTTGGCGTATAGTCCAAATCACAATAAGGATCATTCATCTCATAATTAATTGTCGGGAAAACCAGGTTATTGCTCATCGAATATAGCGTTGATATCAAATCTAACGCCGTTTGAGCCCCTAAAAGATTTCCATACATACTCTTTGGCGCGCTGAGTGAAATATTTTTAAGTTCTTTGCCAAATACGTTCTTAAGCGCCTGCGTCTCAAGGTAATCGCCAAAAGTTGTTGCTTCTGCGTCCAAACAAATATAATCTATTTCTTTTTTTGTCCAACCTGCGTCTTTCAGGCATTCTTCTATTGCATATTCAAAACTTTCTGAATTCGGGCTATAGCGCTCATAGTGATAACCATCCGAGGAAAACCCGACACCTTTTAAAAATCCATAAATATGGGCACCTCTTTTTTGGGCATGTTCTTCTTTTTCGAGATTCACTATTCCGGAGCCCTCACCTAAAACAAAACCGTCTCGATATAAATCATAAGGCTTATAAGCTTTTCTGGGATTAAGGTTGTTTTTAGATAATTGGCCGCAGGAATTTGAGCTTAAAAGCGCGTATGGCGTAATCGGGGCTTCCATTCCTCCGGCAAGAACGTAATCATTTTTACCTTCACTTATATTTTTTGCCGCGTACCACAGAGCAAGCGCGGAAGAAGCTTTATCGGCTACTACGGTTTTGCTGTAGCCCTTAAATCCATAAAAAATTGTAATTTGCCCCTGGGGCGCAGCAGGAAACCATGCCGAAGCCATATAAGGAGAAACGCCTTCTCTTCCTTCAATATACATATCGCGCAGTTCTGTTTCTGCGAATAACCATCCACCGATAGCATTACCCATAAAAATGCCCACGCGTTTTTTATCAACGTTATTTAAATCTATTTTTGCATCCTGAAGCGCCTGTTCGCTGGCAACTAATGCCATATGAGAAAACACATCAATCTTTTTTACAAGACGGCTTGGCAAATGCGAATAATGGTCCAGCTCATGAACCTGCCCGGCTATGCGTGACGGATAAAGCGATGCGTCAAAACGCGTAATTTCATCTATAAAGGAATCCCCGCGTTTTAAATTTGCCCAGAAAGTTTCTTTTTTTAAACCGGCCGGTGAAACAACTCCGATGCCTGTTATCGCTACTCTTTCTTTCATTTTCCACTCCATTTTTTAAATATAATCGACGAATGTATTCCAGAGAATCCGCTGCTTGTTTTTAATATGTAATTAGGCATATATTGTCTTTTTACATTCGGGATATAATCTAAATCACATTTTGGATCCGGTTCTTCCTGATTTATCGTAGGAGGTAGATATCCTTTTTCAAAAATCATTGCGCATAGAACGCTTTCAACAGCATTCGCCGCTGCCAAAGGATGCCCAATCATAGACTTGATTGAACTTATCGGAAGCTTATAAGCATAATCACCGAATACCGCTTTATAGGCATTTGTTTCAAATACATCATTTTGACGGGTAGATGAGCCATGCGTATTTATATAATCTATATCTTCATTTTTTATACCCGCATCTTTAATCGCATCTTTAATGCAGCGCTCCATTGCCTCACCGTCTTCAGGTAAATCCGTCATATGGAAGGCATTGCAGCTTGTGCCGTAACCGACCAGTTCTCCGTAGATATGCGCACCGCGCTTTTTTGCGTGCTCTAATTCTTCAAGCATCACAACGCCTGCGGCTTCAGAAATTACAAAACCGTTTCTCTTGTTATCAAATGGCCGGCTTGCTTTGTGCGGCTCATCATTATTTTTAGCTAAAACATTTACTACATCAAATGCGCCAAAGGTAATTGGGCATACCGGCGCTTCGGTGCCGCCAGCAATAATTATATCCTGCCGGCCTTCACGAATCAGCTCAAAAGAAAACCCAAGCGAATCTGTCGCGGCAGTGCACCCTGTTGAAATCGTACAATTAAGCCCCTGGGTATGATAAATCGCCCCAATCTCCGCGCTTGGGGTGTTAAACATGGCGGCATCATAAAGATAAGGCCTGCCCTTTCTTGAGTCAATCGGCTTTTTTCCCCAATCGGTTACAAGCAGAAATTCCTCTTCCATAAAACGCGTTCCGCAAATTGCGTTTGCTAAAATTACACCGCATTTTTTCCTGTTTATTTTATCGAAATCAATGTGGCTGTCCTCAACTGCCTGTTTTGCGGCGGCAATACCGAATTGGACATACCTATCCATACGAAAATGATCTTTAATGCCGAATTTTAGCGGGTCAAAACCTAAATCCTGCGAAGCAATTTTTGAGACAAATAAACTTACGTCGAAGTTTTCTACCCTTTCAACGAAAGGCTTACCCGCGATAAGATTATCGTAAAAAGTATTTTTGTCCTCGCCTGCCGCGCTAATTACCCCTATGCCTGTTATAACTACTCGTCTCATCTAAAACTCCTTTAATTGCATCACGTAACACGTCATAAAAACGCGTTATCCGATACGTATGATGTGTTACTTTTTTCTGCTCACCTTAAACACAATATTCCCGCCATCCGGACAGGTCACAGTATTAATGCCATCCGGGTCATCCATAAAGAAAAACTTCGCGCCGAAATTAAGCGCAAAGAGCGCCGGAAATGCGCAATGATACGCTGCGCCGCAAAATCCTTCCGGGCACTTAAGCCCTTTGACTTCAAATTTATCTCCAAGCTTATACTGATAAGCGCATTTACCTTTTGACTCGACTACCTCTAAAACCATATCTTTCGGATTCGGCCCTTTATGGTTTGGGTCTTTTTCTATTTGTTCAACCTTTCCTTCTTTATCAAAAATTTCTGCCTTAAATTCCAGTTTTCCGCCATCCGGGCAAGTAACCAGAAGCGAGCGCTGGTTATCCCTGAAACCAAACTTTGCGCCAAAGCTTAAAGCGTAAATTACAGGAAACAACGCATGGGCAAGCCCCAGGCAAAAATGCTTCGGCGCATGAGTGAAATCTTCTAAAATTATCTCATCGCCTTGTTTGTATCCATGATAACAATCGCCTTCAACTTTATTTACAGTTAATTTTAAGCGCGGGAAAGGCGTGTTTACTCTTTCTTCTCCCGCGAAACCTGTTTGCGGAATCAGGTTTTTAGTTTTGGCGATTAATTCATCCATGCTTAAAAACTTTTTATTTTTTTCTACTATTTTCACAAGTTCGACTAATTTCTTATTAAGGGGCGTATGGAACGAATTTTTTCTTCCTAAGCTGAGGAATGCTCCGTTTAAATAATCTATCTCGGAAGGCTTACCCCTTTTTATGCTCTGTAAGATTGAGCCGTATAAAGGCTCTTTGCTTAAATTTATCATTATGCCGGAGAATATCTTTGCTGCTTCTTTTATAGGCATAGAAGAAAGTTTCGTCACCTGCTCGATAGTAAAATCCGGAAGATTAACAAGATGTATTCCGGATTTTTTTATCGCGCCAAGACCTTCCTGCCATATGCCGATACTTATTTCGCATAAATCTAAATTAGCGAAACATTCCTGCATGCTTTTGCCGGTAATTCCGGGAATACAGTTGTTGGCATTTGCGAAAACCTTAAGCCATTTCATTCCTTTAATATCATCAGTTATTTCAATAGGAAAAATCCTGCCAAGTAATATAGATACCCGCTTAACCCAATCATCATTTTTTCCGAAAGGCTTGCCGATTACCCATTTTCTCTCAAAATTATGAACTATCTCTCCTGGCGTAAGACGTGTCGCGCCAAACATCACAACACTTGAGATGATATTTTCTTTGGGAATAAATTGCGCGACAATTTCGTCAGCCTCTACGCCGTTTTGCGTGGTTAGAATAATTGTATCGTCCAGGTATTTCTTATTTTCCGTTAAAGCTTTTTCTATGTCCTGCGTTTTAGTAGCTAAAATTATAAGGTCTACTTTTTTATTTAAAGAAAGGGACGCCTGAATATTTACCTTAATATTCCCGCGCACGCCGGAAACTGAGAGGCCTTTCTTATTAATTGCCTCAACCGCGTCTTTGGTGCCGACGAGGAATACATCTTCGCCTTGCTCCTTAAGATACCCTGCGACTAAACCACCTATCGCGCCCGGACCTATTATTGCTATCTTCATATTATATTTTTTATTACACAGATAATCACAAATAAGAAATCACAGATGATCGCGGATGGTTTTTATCTGTAGTCATCCGCTTCCCCGCCACTTTGATATTTTTATTTAGGCGGGTCTGCGCTAATCTGAACCATCAAGAAACTCCATATTTCTCGTATTCAATACCTAATTTAGTAAACAACCTTTTCATCATATCCTTAAAGGCCGGGGGAATTTCCTGGAAAAAAGCTTCCACCAGTTCTTTCTCTTCCACAATTGTCAATTTTTTGTTTTTTGCAATTTCTTCAGCTGACTCCTTAACCAATCTCTCGGCGATTGAACGATGAAATTGCGGAAGGTTGCTTATCACCTTATCAAAAATTTCCTTGGCTTTCGCGCTCCATTGCATTTCTGGCATATAACTCCCTTATAAAACTAACTTATTATTTCGAATATTGTTTTTGTCATTTTTTCTTCCGCGTTAAATAAACGAAAATCTGCAAAGCCCATCTCACCGGTTAAAAGATTATCTGAAACTACCAAAATTGCGGCGACTTTCGTTTTGTAAACATTGGAAACCGTAACAAACGGGCTTGTTACCATATCCACGCAAATCGCGCCTTTTTCTATATAAGGATTTACGATTTCTTTTGTTTCTCTAAACATCGCATCTGTTGTCCAGCATCCACCCTGATAAACCGTGCCTTCCTTCTTAAAAATTTCTGCCAGTTTACCGGTTAATTCTTTATCTACTTGCGCCACAAAATTATCGTCAACGTAATAACGCGTTGCGCCGTCGCCTCTTATTACCTTATCGACCACGACAAAATCTCCGACAGTCATTTCCTGTTTCATGCCTCCGCAAGAACCAAGCCGGATGAGCGTTTTAATTCCCCCCGCGCATAAAATTTCCGTAACAAATGCTGAATCCGGCGCATAGAAACCGCCGTTACCGACAGTTACTTTCTTTCCTTTATATAAGCCGGTCCAGAAGGTGTAACCTAAAAAAGTAAAATTTTTCACGGGATTTTCCAAATACTGAAGGCATCTTTGGGCTCTTTGGTGCTGTCCGCTGATAATGCCGATTTCGCCAAAATCACCCTGGCGGAATTGTAAAGACTCAAGTAATCCTTTTGCGTGCAGATGGACATCTCTTTGCATCATGATATTTCTCCTTCACTTTGTTGATTCGGTTCCTCTTGTTGGTCCGATTCCTCTTTTTGGTTTTGTTCCTCTTCAGTATTTTTAAGAGCCTGCTTATCAATCTTTCCAACTCTATTTTTGGGAAGCTCTTTGACTAATTCAAAATAATGGGGAATTTTAAAATGCGCCAGGTGCTCTTTTAAAAAGCCCCTTAATTCCTGAGTATCTATCGCTTCGGATTCTTTTGCAACAATAAAAGCTTTAGGCACTTCTCCTCTTAATTCATCGGCAACACCTATGACAGCGGCTTCTTCAACCTTTGGATAGAGTTGTATTTTTTCTTCGACTTCCGATGAAAAAACTATTTCTCCGGCAACTTTTATCATGTCTTTTTTCCTTCCGGAAAGATATATCAGCCCGTCTTTTCCAAAATAAGCAATATCACCGGTACGAAGCCAACCCTCTCCCCAAAAAGCATCCGAGCTTAAAGTAGGCTCTCTGTAATAACCGCTGGTAACACCTTCTCCGCTAACCAATAGTTCGCCTTTTTCTCCATACAATAAAGATTTCCCTTCTTCATCTATTATCTTTGCCTGCATACGAAATCCGAATTTTCCTATGCTGGATATCTTGTGTTCATCCGGGGGTGAAAAAGTATTCGGAGCGGCGGTTTCAGTCATGCCCCATCCATTTAAAACAATTGCTTTAGGACATGACCTGTGAAATTTCTTAAGCAAAATCGGCGAGGAAGGCGCACCGAAAACAACTGAATATCTTAAAGATGAAAGGTTAAACCTTTCGTATTCTTTTAAGGATAAAATTGCAACATACATCGAAGGCACGATGCAGAATATTGTAACTTTATATTTTTCTATGTTTTTCAAAAATTCCATCGGATGGAATCTTCCCATCACGATAACGGTTGATGCAAAACGAATCATTAAAAGCAGGTAGTTAAGCCCTCCCACGTGGGAAAAAGGTATACCGCCGGTACAATAAATATCATTTTCCGAAACTCCCAAAAAATGATTTATCGTATCGACCGGGTTATCAAACTGTTTATAGCTAAGCATTACACCCTTAGGGTGCCCGGTTGAACCGGATGTATAGAATACCGCCGCAAGGTCTTCATCCGAAGATGAAGGCGCCGGGGCGTCACTACTTTCCTCTGCCAATATATCATCAAGAAAATCGCAATCGGGAAGATGATCCTTACAGGTTATTATATATTTTACCGAATAACAGTTTTCCCGGATGTTTAATACGTTTATATCCTTTCTCGGCTGCATAATTAACACTTTTGCTTCGCTATGGTTTAAGAAATGAATGATTTCATTTTCCGTAAGCATGAAATCAAAAGGTATTAAAGTTGCACCTATTGAATATGCTGCCATCTGCGCGCAAATAGCATCCGGGGTGTTTGGGGTAAAAATAGCAATTTTATCTGGCTTTTTTATGCCTTGCCTTGTAAAATAACTGGCGATCTTAAATGCGGCATCCTTAAGTTGCAAAAAAGTTGTTTCTTTGCCTTCAAAGATAAAAGCGCTTTTTTGAGGAAACAACGAAGCCTGGTTTATAAGCAACTCTTTTACATTCATATATGGGTCCTCCTTGCGCAGAAAGCGCACACTCGGCATTCCTTTAAAGCCGAGGTGCAGTGCAGAAAGCACGCACTCGGCGCCACATTAAAGCCGAGGTGCTGTGCAGAAAGCACGCACTCGGCGCCACATTAAAGCCGAGGTGCTTTAGTAAAATTTTAATAGTAAAATTTTACTATTAAAGGCTTTTTAGTCAAGTATTTTTTAATGAGGCAGCACTTTTCCCCTAGCGAAGCAAGGAGAAAAGTGCATAGCCCAGCAGGACATCCTGTGGATAGCCAAATCACCTCCGAACCTGACCGCCACGCCTGCCTTCCGGCGAACGCGGCGGGCGCGCGAGTGGTTAATGGCTCAAGTATGCAAAATATGATAAAAATCGGCTCAAAAACCATAAATACCAATGTCTTTTTGGCGCCTTTGGCGGGGTGCTCCGACCTCGCTTTTCGGCTTATTTGCCGCGAATATGGCGCTAAATTTTGTTTTTTTGAAATGCTGGATGCCAACTCTCTCATCTATAGCCGCATTCGCAGCTTAAGGCTCATTAAAACAACCGAAGAAGACACGCCTATTGCCGGACAACTATTAGGAAGGGATCCGGAAAAAATGCTGGAAGCCGCACATCAGCTCATAGACTTGGTCAACATTTCTTTTTTGGATATCAATTGTGCCTGCCCGGTGAGAAAAGTGGTTAAGAAAAAATGCGGTGCCTATTTATTAAATGACATTGATATTTTATCAAAACTCATAAAAAAACTTTCAAGCGGACTTCCTGTCCCGGTAACAGCGAAAATCAGGATAGGCTATCTGGAGAAAGATAAAAAACAAATAACAGAGCTGGCGAAATTATGCGAAGGCAGCGGAGCTTCTGCTCTTTTCGTCCACGGAAGAACTAAAACTCAAATGTACAGCGGGGATGTTGACTACAATTTAATAAAAGCAGTGAAAGAAGCAGTAAATATACCTGTGTTTGGCAGCGGCAATATATTGACGCCGCACTTAGCGAAAAAAATGTTTGATGAAACCGGTTGCGACGGAATTATTGTTGCAAGAGGTGCGCTGGGAAGGCCCTGGATGCTTAAAGACATTGCCAACTATATGGAAGGTAAAGCCGTAGCTACGGTAAGTATGGAAATGAGAAAAGCAACGCTTAAAAAGCACCTTAGCCTTTTAGAAAAATATAAGGAAGTAAAAGATTCGATAAGGGTTGGTTTTATGAGAAAAATTTCCCTGTGGTATCTTAGAGACTTCGAAGCTTCGGCAAGAGTGCGCGGCTCAATATGTAAAGTCAACAGTTACAGTGAATTGCTTACCTTTATAGATAGCCTGCCCGATTAAACACGAATATCCACTGATTAAAGGCGAATTGCCACGAATGGGAAAATAAATCTACCATAAATTTATTCGTGAAAATTTGTTCTAAATTCGTGACAATTCGTGTCAAATTTCTTCTTCTAATTTATTTATCAAACTTTCAGTTTCTTTAAGCAGTGTGGGCGGCAGAAGTTTGGTAATTTCTATTTCTTTCTTCATGCTTTTAAGCACATTTAAATATCTTTTCACAACGCCTGCGCGTTCTTTTTCGTGACTCTCTTCAGGGTCGATTTCTTTACGCTGCCTTATCAAAGTAGTTAAATCTTTTTTTACAGCCTGAGTATCCCTTCCTTTTTCGAATATATCTTTTTTAAGATTTGTATAGTCCTGATTATCGAGAATTTTGTTATTTTTCGCTTTTCTAAGTAAGTCAACGGATTCATAAGTAGGTACGCTGACGGGGTTCGCTGATTCTTCATATTCTTTGGTGAGATATTGCGGCTCTTCTTTCTCTAAAAAATAATAACTCCTTAAAAGCTTCATCGCGGTTGGCTTTTTTATGCCGATTTCCTTGGAAGTATAGCCTTCAAGCGTATTAAAACCCCAATCCTTATAAAGCTTATCCTTCCATACACTATAAAGCGCCCTGCCAAGCGAAACCCATGATGTCTTAAAGCTCTTCGCGCTTTCTAATATATGATAGCGCAAGGAACTCTCGTCCATATCCTGCATTTTCTCTTCAATGTTTTGTAATGATTTTGATTTATGGGCATCCATTGTTTTCTCCTTAACTTTAGATGAAGTTGAATTGAATAAAGCCTTCCATAAATCCCCGGCCTAAAGAGGCGGGGTTTTAGTGTCGCGGGGAATAAACTGCGGCCTAACGCTTAGCTATCCGGTTTTTAATTTTCTGAATGTGCCCTAATTCTGCATTTTTTAATTCAGTTAAAAGCTTTTTTAATATGACGCTTTCGGTTACTTTAAGCATATCATCATAAAATTCACAAGAAGACTCTTCTTTTTTAAGTGCCAGACTTAAAACATCTGCGGGCGTCAGGGGTTTCGTGTATTTATCTTTCCTTTCGTATTTCATAAATACCTCCTAATGACAATTCGACTACACGTTTTTTCTTCGCACGCCCGCCGCGCCTGCCCTCGTAGACAATCAAGACGGTCAGGACTTAAAAAAACGTAAGTCTCGTTGGACTTACCCCTGAGCGACCTAAGGGAGCGAGCGGGGTATTTACCCCTCCCAACTTCTATCTCAACCTGATTCCTTCCTGTTTGCTAAGAAGTTCCCTTATAGCATTATGAATCTGGTCCACTTCTTCTGAGGTGAGGGTACGCTCTTTTGATTGGTAGAACACGCGCAGCGAAAAAGCGTAAAAATCTTTTTCTAAGTCTTTTCCCTGATAAGTATCTATTATTCTGTAATCACAGATGTATTCTTCCTTTTCTTTTATTATTTTTTCGACATCGCTAAAGTGCTTATCTTTATGGATAGCTATGCTTATATCGCGGAAAACAACCGGATACGGGCTTATTTGCGCATAGCATTTAAGTTTTTTCGCGGCGCAAAGGGAAGCG
Source organism: Candidatus Omnitrophota bacterium (assembly GCA_023228195.1). Lineage (GTDB taxonomy): Bacteria > Omnitrophota > Gorgyraeia > Duberdicusellales > 4484-171 > JAJYOP01. The sequence continues at coordinate 5,517 of JALOBR010000002.1, read as the reverse complement.
ATATCGAGTTCGGAAAGATATAACTCTTTCTTGAGGCCGAATTCGTTCTTGATTTTTTCATCAAGTTTTCCCAAGAACCCCGCGGATTTTTTATTTACAAAAATTTCCAAGGCATTCGCGCAGAAAGAAAAGCTTTTTTCTTTGAATTCAAAATCATTTATATTAAGAAACTTAAAAATTTCCTCTATAATTCCTTTAAGATAAAACAAATCTTTTTCTTCTTCGCAAAGACCTATTGAAAGATGAGGCAATTCGCAAAAACCGTTCGCCTGCCTGGAATAAACATTTGCTATTTCAAAGAAACGCAAATTAGCGCGGCTGCGGTTCAAATTATAGCTAACCGTTTTAATTAGCCCTAAAGAAAGGCTCGGCCTCAACGAATTTTCCTGCGCCCTTAAGGGGTTTACCAATTTTATTAAATTATTACAGCCTAATTTGCCAAGGTCTTCGTCTGCCTCAACACTGTATGTAATTATTTCGCTCAACCCTAAAACGGAAAGTTGCTGCCTTAGTTCTTTCTTGAATTCATAAATTTCGTTCTTAACTACCTTATGGGGAATTGCCGGAATACGTTCTTTGATTTTATCGTAACCGTAAATTCTTGAAATTTCCTCGTAAACATCCACTTCCCTTGTTATATCGAACCTGTGCTTTGGCGCTGAAAGTAGAAACTTAAATTTCCCTGATTCTTTTACAATGAAACCTAGATTTACAAGAATGCTTTTTACTTTGCTTTTTTGGTACTCTGCGCCGAGATATTCATTTAATTTATCGAGATCAAGTGTTATTTTTTTATCCGTAACGCGCGGCTTCTTCCCGGCCCCAAGGTATCCCGTGAATTCTGCGCCGGCAATTTCGGCAATTAACTGGCTGGCCTGGGCCGAAGCATATTCAAGATAATCGGCAAATACCTGCCTTTCAAACCGATAAGAAGAATCTGTATCTATTCCGGCAAAGCGCCTTGAATGCCTTATTCTAAGAGGGGAAAATATAGCTGCCTCTAAAAGAACGTTTTTTGTTTTTTCGGTAACTTCTGTGTTTTTTGCCCCCATTACGCCGGCAAGCGCGATAACTTTTTTTTCGTCGGCAATGACAAGATTTTCGGAATTTAAAATTCTTTCTTTCTCGTCAATTCCGATAAATTTTTCGCCGTCCCTGGCTCTACGCACATAGATGCTTCCCTCGATTTTATCTTCGTCGAAGGAATGCAAAGGATTACCCCATTTAAGCATGCAGTAATTTGTAATATCAACGACGTTATTTATGGAATTTATTTTGCAGTTTGTAATTCTTTCCTTAAGATGCGCGGGGGAAATTGACACTTTTACTCCGCGGATGCGGCGCGCTATATAAAATGGGCAGTCTGCGGAAGATTCTATTTTTATCTGCTTGTCTTTGATAAGCGGCGACTTAACAATCTTGGGATATTTTATGCTAAACCTCTCTCCTAGACAGGCGGAAATTTCCCGCGCAATACCTACGATAGAAAGCCAATCGTATCTGTTGGAAGTAATTTCGATATCAAAGAGAAAATCTTCTCCTTGTTTTTCAAAATGCTCTACTTCAATACCTGCCATAGTAAGAAGCTGCGCCAGCTCTTCAGCAGGTAAATCAACCTTTATCAGTTCTTTTACAAAATTTAAACTAAATCTCATCGCTTCGCTCCTACATAGATTAGCACAGATGTAAAATTACAGACAAGCACAGACATTTGAAATTCCAAGCACTAAGCAACAAATTCCAAATAAATACCAAATTACAATTTTCAATGACCGAAACAGGTTCCGCTTGGAATATTGGAATTTGTTTGTAATTTGGAAATTGGGATTTGGAATTTCATATATATAATTACCTACGTCTCAAAATTGCTCAAGGAACTTAACATCGTTTTCATAAAAAAGCCTTATGTCATTTATACCGTATTTAAGCATCGCGGGCCGCTCCACCCCCATACCGAAAGCAAAGCCTTTGTATTTTTTTGGATCTATGCCGCAATTTTTAAGAACTTCGGGATGAATCATTCCGCAGCCGAGTATTTCAAGCCAGCCTTTCCCTTTACAAAGACTGCATTTTTCCTGTTTGCCTTTACAAATAAAACATGAGATGTCTACCTCTGCCGAAGGCTCAGTAAAAGGGAAAAAGTGCGGACGAAGACGCAAGTTAACATCCGGGGAAAAAAACAATCTTGCGAAATTAAGAAGCACGCCCTTTAGGTGCGCAAAATTTATATTCTCATCTACGGCAAAGCCTTCAACCTGATGAAACATAAATGAATGCGAAGCGTCTACGCTGTCTGGCCGGTATACTCTTCCCGGAGAAACTACAGCGATGGGCGGCTTTGATAGCTTCATTACCCGCGCTTGTGATGGTGAAGTGTGGCTACGCAGCAAAAATTTTCCTCGATGTTTTTCTTGAGGCTGCGGTATGTCCAGATAAAAGGTATCAAAAGCATCGCGCGAAGGGTGATCCAGCGGTATATTTAAAGCGCTGAAATTATGCCACTCATCTTCTATCTCGGTTCCCTCAACCACGGTAAACCCGAGCTTTTCAAAAACCGAACAGATTTCTTCACTTACCACGTTTAGAATATGACGGCTTCCTCGGGTTAAACGGGCAGACGGGTAAGTTAAATCGATTTTTTCTTCTTTTGTATTCAAGCCCCTGGATTTTTCGGAAAGCGCAAAGGTTATTTTATTTTTAAGAATGTTCAGGTTCTTGCCCCAGACACCCTTTGCTTCTTTGCTTAAAGACGGAACTATTGAGAAAAGCTGATTAATTTCAGCCTTTCTTCCAAGATATTTTATTCTTAGCGCTTCCACATCAGAAGGGGTCTGCGCAATCAATAAATCTTTCCCGAATTCCTCTTCGAGTTTTTTAACTTTTATTTCCATAACCTAATTTTATAAAATAAATAACCGTTAATGTCAAACAAATTATAAAAAACACAATTGCCGTTGTAATTTTACGCGGTGAAATCACTTCAGCTACGTTCTTACCTTTTTCGATAATTTGCAGGCTATTTGCGTGTATGTCCAAATCTCCTCCATGCTCAAGGCAGGCGCGGTTAAATTTTCCTTTTACCTCAACAATATCGCCTTTTGTTTTATAGCTTCCGGCATAAGAAACTTCTTTGGCTAAATCCGCGGTCAGCCATACCCCTATTGCGTTTTTCGTATCATTCACATTTATCCAGGCGAATTTTCCTCTTATCATCACATCGCCGATAACTTCGCCCCTGTAAACTATTTCTTTCCCATCATATTGCTTTGCGGAAGCTATAAGTTCCGCGCTTGAGACAGCCTCAGAGAAACACGCAAAAGACCAAAGACAAAATAAAAAAGACAAAAGAAAAATTATTTTATTTTTTCTGCAATTCTTAATTCTTAATTCGTAATTTTTTATATTTTTCATTTTCCCTTTATCGCCGCAATTAAAAATCCAAGCAATGTAAATATGGACATAAATTCAAGACGTCCCGCCCACATCTGTATCATATAGGTAATTTTTAAAAATGCCGGCATGGTTGCGTTGGTTATACCGCAGGAAAGCCCGACATTCGCCGCAGCAGAGGTTGATTCAAATAATGAAGCAACGAAAGGATAACCCAAAAACATACCAATCAACGCGCCGGCCGCATAAAGTAAAAGGTAACACAAGCTGATTAATAGTGCTGCCCGCACCTGTTTGTCATCAAGAAAAATGTTTTTTATGTGATGGAATCTTTGAACGACTATAGCTTTTTCCGGAAGCATTATTCTTCTTATATCCTCTTTTACGGCTTTCATTATTATCCCGATACGAAGCATCTTTATCGCACCCGTAGTTGAACACACCGCGCCTCCAAGAGCCATCGCTAAAATTATTCCGGTTAAAGAAAGCTGGTTCCAACCATTTATGAATTGCTTTGCGTATATAGTCTGAAACCCTGTTCCGGTATGCCCTGAAATCAGCTGGTAAAAACCTTTTCGAAATAAAATTAAAGTATGCTGATAAATGCCTACTTTATCTAACCCGATTGCAACGATAATGAATATTATGGTGACCGTAACGAAAAAAGTCCGCGATTCTATATTGCGGAATAATTCCTTAAAATTACCGGTCCAAAGATGATAATGCAATTTGAAATTAATTGCGCCTAAAATCATAATTATTACCGTTATCATCTCAAAAGCCATGCTATGGTAATAAAGGATGCTTTGCGATTGCGGGGCAAATCCGCCGGTATCAAAAGCCGTCATAAAAATACATGCCCCGTGAAAAAAAGCATTGTGGACTTTCATTCCGTTTAAAAGCCCGGTTATTCCAAGCGCAAGGGTCCCCAGCACAAGAAAAACTATGCTAACCAGCCAGATAAACCTTGAAGTGTGAATAACATTCGGGAGTACTCTTTCATCGCGCGCTTCGCCGACATACATTTTAAATGCCCCGGAAAGTCCTTTCATAAAGAAAGAAAGGGCAACGATAACAATACCCTGGCCGCCGACGAACATTATAAGATGCCGCCAAAGATTATGGGCATAGGAAAGATGATCAAGATCCTGAATCAAGGCTAAACCTGTTGTTGCGAAACCCGACATGGCATCGAAACAAGCATCAAGGTAAGATTTAAAGTGCCCGCTTAAATATAAAGGTATTGCTCCAATTATTGTTGCAACCAGCCAGGACAAAGAAACAACAATCATTCCCTGCATCCAATTCAAATCTTTATCGGTAAAACATATCTTGGTAAGTATAAATCCGCAAAGGAATGACACTCCTATACCGATAAAAAAATCAAAAGCAGGGCCTACTTCTTTAAAGCCAAGCGCGCAGACAATAGGTATCAGCATAAAAAGGCCGATGCCTATTGTGATTTTTCCAAGATAATAACCGATTATTTTGAAATCGTCTAAATGCGGTTTTAAAACCATCTTAGTAAATAATTATAACGCATACCAGAAAAGCTATTGCTATAATCGCCAATGCGTAAAATATTTCAATAGAAATACCTTCTATGGCATTAAGAATCATTTTCTTGGTTAGATTTGCTTTTTTAAACATTTATGAAACACCTAACTAGTATGTTCATATTAGTTGCATCCACCGAAGCCCGTCACGGATATTAGTATCCCAATAAAGGGCGAAAGCGGATAAATTGATGATGGCTATAAAAATACCGGCAGCCGGATTGCAAAACCTTTGCATTACAATCTGCCCACTAAAAGGCTTAAAAGCGATGGCTCGTTACCGATAAGCGTTAAGGCAATTATATCGTCTCCGGGCTTAAGTACAGTGTTGCCTTTTGGTATGATAACTTCATCGGCCCTTAGAATAGATACAAGCGTGGAATTTTTTGGCCAGGTAATTTCTTGGACCAGCTTTCCTATTACCGGGGAATCTTCCGGAAGGTCTACGCGAACTATTGATAGCTTTCCGCGCTTAAAACTTAAAAGGTTTACAAAATCAGAATACGAAGCTTCTTCTTCAATTACCTTTGCAATTATTTTAGTATCGTCGACCGGGACATCAACCCCCAGT
>JALOBR010000053.1:6794-9469 GCA_023228195.1 Candidatus Omnitrophota bacterium | reverse complement strand
CCAACACCGTGGACTACTCCCCTAAATACACCGAATGTACCGCCGACGATTTTATTTTTTCCTTTCTTACCCCAGCCGCCTTTATAACCTTTAACTACCTGATAAGGCACCTCTAACCAACCCGTAATTAAGTTTGTAAAACCCTGTTTTGCTTTCTCTACAGAAGAACTAACGTATTTATCCTCTGCGGAAGCTGAAAAAGAAAATACTAAGCATAAAATAAACGCGACAACTGATACCTTCTTCATCGAACACCTCCTCAATGACTTACGTTTTTTCGAGTTAACAGATGGAGAAAAAACGTGTAGTCGAATTGATCCCGCCGAGGTCGTCAAAATTATCGAAGACCCTCTGGAATTTACTTAGCCTTTGGCAGTAAATTCCTAGGACCTAGTCCCGGGAATTCTCCGAATTCCTCGGGGAAATTTTGACGTATCCAGCCGAGACGGGATTATTTATAGAAACGGCTACCCACATTTAATCTTTATTCTATTTTATCAATCAAAAAGAATAAGTCAATTAGGGTTTGCTAACCAGAAACTTAAGCAAACAACCGCTTATTCTTGCTTTTATCTTTTGATTGCTTTAATTCGGCAAACATTTTTTTCCATTCTTTTTTATTAATGGAAAAACTTTCTTGTGCAGCCGGAAATTGCCCGGATTTGACATCTTCCATGAATTTTGTAGCTGCTTTTTTCGTCTGCAGTGAAAAGTCCGCATAGGCTCGTACGAATTTCGGCGTTATCCTCTTGTAAAGGCCTAAAACATCATAGAGCACCAGAACCTGGCCGGTACAGAATTTTCCGGCCCCTATGCCGATAGTCGGAACATCTATGCTTTGCGTGATATAACGCGAAAGCTGGTAGGGAATACATTCTAAAACTATTGCAAAGACGCCAAGCGAACAAAGAATTTTTATCTGGCGTATAATTCTTTTCGCCGATTCTTTATCCTTGCCCTGCACCTTAAACCCTCCCAAAAGGTGTGCCGTCTGGGGAGTTAAACCAACGTGCGCCATTACGGGTATTTTATTTTTTATAAGCTTTGCAATAACTTCGGGACAAGAATCAAACCACTCTATCTTAACCGCGTCAGCTCCTGCTTTAATAAATTTTTCTGCATAATAAAGGCATTTTTTTGGATTCTTTTGATAACTGATATACGGCATATCGGCTACTACTAAACTCCTGGTTATTGCTTTTGCCACAGCTTTTGTATGATTAAGCATTTCGGTGATACTTACTTTGTTTGTTTCTTTAAGGCCGAGCACTACATTCGCCAGTGAATCCCCCACAAGAATTATATCCACGCAGCTCTCATCAAGGGCTTTGGCAAAAGAATAGTCATAGCAGGTAAGCATTGTGATTTTTCCCTTGCCTTTTTTTGCCTTGATTTCCTCTATAGTCACCTTATTCATTTTGCTTTCTGTTTTTATCGCTATCATCTGAATATATGCACCCTTTTCTGTTTGCCTTCCTGCGTAACCATGAATATTCTCATCGTCGATGGATATTTTGAAAGAAATTTGTTCAATCCTTCAATGCCATCTACAAAAAAAGCCGTAGCCAGGCCGTCAGCTGTTGTACAGTTTTTGCTTACAACACTCACGCTTATCACGCCGCTTGTAACCGGGAAACCCGTACGCGGGTCTATTATATGAGAATAACGCCTACCTTCAAAATCAAAAAATTGTTCGTAATTGCCCGATGTTGTTACGGCCTCATCCACAAGGTCTTCATTCTCTATTATCCCCTGAATTTCGCTGGGATTTTTTATTCCCACCCTCCAGGGATTTTTATTGTTAGTGCCTAAACAATAGATATCCCCTCCGGCATTTATAAGCGCGCTGGATATTCCTTTATTTTTCAGAGCCGTTGCTGCTTTATCCACCATATAGCCTTTCGCTATCGCACCCAGGTCAACTTTAAGGCCTTTTCTTTCAATAGTAACGGTTAAATCTGTATTTATTTTTATTTTATCCATACCGCAATTTTCTAAAATACCGTTTATGGTTTCTTTTGAGGGTAGCTCTTTAATGTTTCCTTTTTTTATAAATTCTTTCCAGAAATTATAAAGACTGCCACAGCTTACATCAAAAGCCCCATCGGTCATTTCATTCAACTGCTTCGAAAGCTTTAAAACTTCTATTAATTCTGAAGAAACCTTAACCGGAGCGTTATAAGTGTTGTTGAGCCGGCTCAACTCGGAATCTTTGTCGTAAAAATTAAATATCTTCTCCATACGCTTAAACTCTTCATGCACTATTTGTGATGCCCGGCTGTCTTTGGATATTACCTCAAGATAAGTCCCTGCGATTATAAACGTATCTTTATGCAAAGGATTTGCGCAACCGCATAAGAAAAGAAAACAAAAAACGGATAGCAAATAACCGGCAACGGATACCCTTTTACATATTATCTGACTCATTTTTTTAACCATTTAATCACCTCTTTTAACGAAAGACAATTCACAACGTCACTTTTCTCAAGCCAACCGCGCCTGGCTGCGCTAATACCCAGCTCCATAGACCGTAACTGATTAAGCTTATGCGTATCTGTGCCGAGCGCAAGCTTTACGCCATATTTTTTTGCCCGCATTACATTGATATCACTTAAATCCAACCTTTGCGGATGACAATTTATCTCTAGGGCCACCTGATTATCGCGCGCCGCGCG
>JALOBR010000053.1:0-6784 GCA_023228195.1 Candidatus Omnitrophota bacterium | reverse complement strand
AGAGCCGGCCGGTTGGATGGGCTATTATGTTTGTGTATTTATTTTTGCATGCGTTAACAATCCGTTTTGTAAGCTGATGTTTTGTCTGCTTAAATCCTGTGTGTATTGCCGCGATAACCACGTCAAATTCCTTAAGTAAACTTTGCGAATAGTCCAACGCTCCGTCGGAAGCTATATCGACTTCTGTCCCTGCGAAAAGTTTAAGTTTACTTTTTTGATTTACTTTTTTAAGCTCTTTTAACTTTTTATAAACTTCTTTTTCTGAAAGCCCTCCCGCAATCTTTAAGCTCTGAGAATGGTCGCATATTGCTGCATATTCGTAATCAAATTTTTCTAAAGTATCGGCAATTTCCGCAATTGAAGCCAGGCCGTCGCTGTATTTTGAATGGATATGAAAATCACCCCTGATATCCTTCAGCTCAACAAGCTTAGGCAATTTATTTATCCTCGCGGCGTCAATTTCTCCCCTGTCCTCTCTTAACTCCGGGGGAATGTATGCCATTTTTAGTAAAGAAAAAATTTCCTCTTCTGTTTTTCCGGCAAGCTTTTTATCCTTCTTAAATAGCCCGTATTCGTTTAACTTATACCCTTTTTTTATTGCCTCCTGGCGCAGCCGTATATTAAACTCCTTTGAACCGGTAAAATACAAAAGCGCCGAACCGAAGCTCCCGTGTTCAAGCGCGCGTAAATCCACCTGCATATTATTTTCTTTTGATATTACCGAAGACTTTGTTTCTCCATGCGCTAAAATATCCTTCACCAAATCAAGATGCAAAAACTTCTCCATTACAACTTTAGGTTTCTTTGAAGTAACTAATATGTCTATATCTTTTACGGTATATTTTCTCCTTCTTACAGAGCCTGCCACTTCAATATCATCTATCTCTTTTAAGCCTTTAAGGCTTTCGATAAAACTTTTCGAAAGGTTAATGGCAAAATCAAGAAGCTGCCTTTCGTTGCCTTTTTTCACAAGATCAATACCTCTTAAAATATTATCTTCAATTTTTTCTTTTATGCCTTCAAGCTTTAATAGCTTACCGCCTTTAGCGGCTTTTTCTAATTTTTCCATCGTATCTATTTTTAATTGTTCATAAAGCCTTTTAACTGTTTTTGGGCCAAGCCCGGGTATTTCCATCATCGCCACAAGGCCCTGAGGGGTTTTTTTCTTCAGCTCCTCATAATACTTAAGGCGGCCGGTTTCTACTATCTCTTTAATCTTGGCAGATAAATCTGCACCTATGCCGGGTATTGAAGTAAGCTCGTTTTTTTTCATTATTCTTTCAAGGTCATCTTGTAAACTGTCTATTGCTTGCGCCGCGCGTTCATACGCCCGAATTCGAAAGATATTTTCGCCCTTTAACTCCAGTATTTTAGCAATATCCCGGAAAATACGGGATGCTTCTTGGTTTTTCATCTTTATTCCAAATTATCGGTTATTTACTCTTGCAACGGGCGGTAACTTTATTTTTTATGCCACCCCTTATCGTAAATTCTGCGGTTATAGTTATTTCGTAGGGATTCAGTGCTTTTTTCAAATCTTCGATAACCGAATTTACCACATGCTCATTGTATATCTTAATGTTGCGGTAAGAATAGAGATAATACTTTAAAGATTTAAGCTCAATGAGCTTGCTGCGGGGAACATAATTAATAGTAAGGGTAGCAAAATCAGGAAGGCCTGAAAAAGGGCAAATTGAAGTGAATTCTGTTGTGTTTAATTCTACGTTTATTTTTCTACCGGGATATTCGTATTTAATAGTCTGCAAAATTGACGCATCTATATCTTTTGCCAGATAGGTTTTGCCTATGGTCTTTTTGGCTTTCTCTTCAAGCGGGTCTATGTGCCTGTCTTCGTAAATCATAACGGTTATTATACCAGAAGTTTTATGAAAGTTTAGGGGAAATATCTATATCCAAATGGCAGCAAAGGAACTCCCTTAAAAGATAGGCCATTTCTTTTTCACAAGTAACTGTCGGATTGATTCTAAGCGCGAGGGAAAAATCGTTGTTTTGGATATAAAACAAAGAAGCAATTGTGTCTGCCCCTATTTTCCTTGTGTCCTGATCTTGTGCGCCGCATTTCTTACACACCAATCCGCCTCTGGATACGCTAAATTGCGTTTCTTCGTCAGCGGGTTTATGGCAAATGAGGCATTTTCCGAATTCCGGCTTAAAACCGGAAAGGGTTAGAAATTTTATCAGAAAAACATATAAAGCCTTTCTTGCGCTTTCGCCCTTAAGAGAAGAAAGGCAGTCTTTAAGAAGCTTAAAAACCTCGGGATTTTTATCCAAAGGCTGCATGGTTTTATCTATAAGATTTAGAAAAATTGAAGCAACAGCTGCCCTTGAGATGTCGCTGCGTAAAAAATCATAATCACATACAAGATCAGCGAAAGAAACAAGCCATATATCGCTTTTCTTTGGATAAAAAACAAGCTCATTTAGACTAAGGCTGTCCAGGGTGGAAGAAAATTCTTTTTTTTGCGTGTAGAACCCTTTTAGAATACCGGTTATTTTTCCGAATTTCTGCGTGTAAAAAGAAGCGATTACGCTTGTTTCCCTGAAATTGTAACGCTTTAATAAAAAACCTAAATCTTTTGTAACCATATAGGTTATACGCTTATGCCGGAAACAATTCTTTTATGCCCCTGCAATAATTTCGAAAGTATTTTTTCCTGTTTAGCTTGCATCTTAAGCCTGTCTTTGGCTTTAATATCATCAAAACCTATGATATGCAAAATCCCATGTATGAGATAAAGAACCAATTCTTCCTGCCATGTATTTGAGTAAATCTTAGCTAATTTTGCTGCCTCCTCCACGCAGATAACGACTTCTCCCAGGTATTGCGGATTAGTCGCGTCTTTTAAAGGAAAGGAGATTACATCCGTAACGCCGCTTTCATTGAAAAACTTTCTATTAAGTTTTCGGATAAATTTATTATCGCAAAGCAGAATTGACGCTTGAGAGGAAGGTATGCCGAGCAAAGAAAAAACAAGGCTTAAAACCTTCCTGATATTTCTGATTTTTAAGCGTTTTACTTTCGAAAGATTGGTTATTTCGATAGCGTCGAATGCTTTTAGCTTAGCGCGGTTCATCTTTAGGATAATTTATGCGGCTGTGGAAAAGCGCGTTAAGGACATGGGTAAACTTTTGCGTGATTTTCTCAAGATCCTTAAGCGTCAGGTTGCTTTCATCAAGTTCGCCCTCCATAAACCTTTTTCTTACAACTTCCCTGACCATCTCTTCCAATCTTGAAGGCGTAGGCTCATCGAGCGTACGGGACAAAGCTTCTATGGTATCGGCCAAAGAAACAATAGCTGTTTCTTTACTTTGAGGCTTAGGCCCGCCATAACGGTATTCTTCTTCATGCTGCACTTGCGGCTCAAGCTCTTTGGCCCTTTGATAAAAATAATACACAAGAGTTTTCCCATGATGTTCGCTTATAAAATCAATTATCCGTGGATTGATGTGGTATTTTTTCGCAATTTCAACCCCGTCTTTTACGTGGTTTGTAATAATTAGTTTGCTCATCGATGGCTTAAGGTCTTTATGCGTATCTTTAAACCCTACAATATTTTCTACAAAATAATTCGGTTTAATCATCTTGCCGATATCGTGATAATAAGAGCCGGCCCGCGAAAGCAGCGCGTTAGCGCCAATTGACTCCGCAGCAGCTTCACTCAAATTGGCAACAACCAGAGAGTGTTGGTACGTGCCCGGCGCTTCAAGTATTAGCCTGCGAAGCAAGGGGTGGTTTAAGTCTGACAGTTCAAGTAAAGACGGGTTAGTGACAACTCTAAAAATATATTCAAAAATAGGCAAAATCACAAGTACTACTGACGCGGCTATTCCGTTTAAAAGGCATATCACTAAAAGATTAAGGTCCGGGCTAAAGCCTGCAACAAAACCCTGTTCTCTTTTAACTTTCTCAATAACAAAAGCAACCAAAAACTGGATAAACCCCGCAGCGACACCTGCCTTTATCACTTCGAATCTCTTCCTCACCCTGAAAGAAAGTAACGCCGCGCTTAATGCGCCGGCAAATAAGCTGGTGCCTATCGTAAGATTTCCACCCTCAATACTTGCGCTGAGAGAAAAGAAAAAAAGCGAAAAAAGGAAAGAAAATTCCAGATTATCAAATAAAAGCGTAATTAATATGGTAAAGCCGATTGCGGGGATAGCATAACCCGGAAGGCGTAAAGTGATTGCTACAAAAATAGAAATAAATACAGCCAAAGCAGCCAAAAGACATAAATCGTGAGGATAAATTGTCACGTTAACTCTTTTAAAGTAGGCTGCGTATAAAAGAAGCAGTAGGGCGAATATCAACGGGGATATATCTATTGAGTATTTAAAGAATATAACACCGGCTACAGCAAAAAATATAACCGCTAAAAAAATCTGTAAAAATATATCAAACTGTTTTTTCTCTGAAAAAATCTTCATATGCTTGAATTATTTTTTGTACCAGCGGGTGCCTTACGACATCTTTTCTGCCGAGAGAAATAAACTTTATGTCTTTTATGGGTTTTAAAATATCAATACCCTCCATAAGGCCTGTGGGCCTGCCCCCTGGCAGGTCGCTTTGAGTTATGTCGCCGGTTATAATAGCTTTTGAATCAAAACCAAAACGGGTAATGAACATCTTTAATTGTTCGGATGTACAATTCTGCGCTTCATCAAGAATGATAAACGCGTTATTCAAAGTTCTTCCCCGCATATACGCCAAAGGAGCAACTTCTATAACTCCTGTTTCTATATAATCTTCTATCGTGTCCGCCTCCATCATATCATAAAGCGCATCATAAAGCGGGCGCAGATATGGCCCTAATTTTTCATGCATATCTCCGGGCAAAAACCCTAAAGACTCTCCGGCTTCAATCGCCGGTCTTGTTAAAATTATCCTTCCCACTCTTTTTTCCATAAGATAATTTACTGCCATAGCCATAGCAAGATAGGTTTTACCGGTACCTGCCGGGCCTACCGAAAAAACAATATCATGGCCTCTCATCGCTTTTACGTATTCCTGCTGACCGGCGGTTTTAGCAAAAACAAATTTTTTATGCGCAGAAAAAACCCTTATACCGCCTTCCCCTTCCTTTAAATTACTTCCGGATCCGGAGTCGGCCTCAAAGGTTTTTACGCCGGCATACGCCTTAAGTTCATCTCTGTCGAAAGCTAAACCTTCCTTGCTTAATTCCATCATTTTCTTTATAAAATTTTCAACTACCTCAACTTTATCACCCTGGCCTTTTATTGAAAGACCGTGAGATTTAAGCGAAATAGTTACTTTAAACCTTTTTTCAAGAAATTTTAGGTTCTTATCTTCTATACCGAAGATTTCCCGTATATGCGAAAAATCCTGGATATCGATTATTTTTTCCATAGGGCACACGAATTACCACGAATAGGAAAACCAATATTCACAAATTTATTCGTGGTAATTTATGATTTTATTTATTTATACTGATAGTCTGTATTCTGCTCTTTCTTGCCCAATAAAGGTATCTTAATGGTTTTTCCGGGATAAACTCTGTCCGGAGTTTTTAAAACGTCCCTATTCTCGTCATAAAGCATTTTCCATTTTTTAGTTGTTCCATAGAATTTTTCTGAAATTTTCTGGAGAGTATCGTTTTTCTGGACGGTATATACTTCATACTTTGCTTCCGGCGAAGTTTCCGAAGGTTCAATCATCGGCTCATCCTCAAAAACTTCTTCCTCTTCTATAACTATTTCTTCCTGCGGTTTTATTTCTTGTTTCCCGGCTTTTTTTCTCGGGTGCGCGCCCAGCTCAACTTCCAGTATGGAAACTTTTCTTGTTTCTCCGAACTTATTCGGCTTTTGCTCTTCTGTCGGAGTGCCGAATAAATAGCCCTGGTTACCATGTATTTCTAAATTAGTACGCGGTTTTTCTATCGTATAAGTTCTGCTAAGACATCCGCCTAAAAAAACAATCCCCAATAACACTGCTAAATACTTCATAAAAACCTCCTAATGAGACTCGCAATTTTCCAGACTTCCTGCCTGAAAAATTGCCTAGTCGAATTACCCCCGAACAATGAAACTTAGAATTTTTCGGTAACCGAAAAATTACCTAGTTGAATTGTGAGTGGGGTTGTTACTCATTTCTTTTCTTGCTCTACCATTTTTATATAAACTTCCTTAAGCTGTTTCGGTTCAACCTCGGATGGAGCGTCTGACATAAGGCAAACTCCCTTTTGTGTTTTTGGAAACGCGATAACTTCTCTTATGCTTTCCGATTTTGTAATAATTGCGTAAAGTCTGTCTAAGCCAAAAGCAATTCCGCCATGAACCGGCGCGCCATATTTAAAGGCATCCAGCAAAAATCCGAATTTGCGCTTTGCGTCTTCATCTGATATCCCCAGAATAGAAAAAATTTTCTGCTGTAACTGCGATGAATGTATTCTTATTGAGCCCCCGGCGATTTCCTCTCCGTTTAATATAAGGTCGTAAGCGCGCGCCTTTACCTTTGACAGGTCTCCATCAAGAAGCTCTGTGCTCTCAATTTTTGGGGAAGTAAAAGGATGATGGCACGACTGCCATTTCTTCTCTTCATCATTATATTCAAAAAGCGGAAAATCCACAACCCAGCAAAAACGGTACTCGCCTTCGCCGGTATCCGGCTTATCGCTCTTATATTTTTCCATAGCTTCACCGTGAGGTATCCTTAAAAAAGGAGTTTTAATTTCTTTGCCCAGTACTTTTTTAAAAGTGTGGGCGATAAAAGCCTCCATCAGTGAAATTATATCCTCTTCATCGACAA
>JALOBR010000052.1 GCA_023228195.1 Candidatus Omnitrophota bacterium | reverse complement strand
GGTATAATTCGGCTACGCATTTTCCTGCGCTCCGCTTGAAAAATGCTGTCTCATTACACTTCCATCTCTTTTATCGGACCGGCAGATGAGCCGTGCAGGAATTGCACTACGCGCGGATCATTAATATTTTCCAGGTCATCTTTTTTGCCCTGAAAAATTATCCTCCCACCCAATAAAAATGCTATGCGTTCGGAAATTTTTAAACCAACCTCAAGGTCGTGCGTAACCACCAGCGAGGTGATTGAAAGCCGCTTGTGTAAATCTTCAATCAACGAAACTACCTTATCAATCGCTATAGGGTCAATACCGGTTGTTGGCTCATCGTATATTATGATTTTAGGATTGTAAATAACTGCCCTCGCAATAGCTACTCTTTTCTTCATTCCGCCGCTTAGCTGATACGGATAATGCTCCTCTATCCCCTCCAGGCCTACTAAGGCAAGGGTTTCTTTTACTTTTTTTCGTATCTCACTTTTTTTAAGATCTGTATGTTGATAAAGAAAAAAACCCACATTTTCTTCAATAGTCAGAAAATCAAATAAAGCCGCGCTTTGGAAAACCAGGCCAAATTGATACCTTACTTTTTCAAGCGCTTTATTATCAAGCGTAGTCAAATCAACACCGTCAATATAAATTTTTCCCGAATCCGGCCTAAGCAGCCCTATTATATTTTTAAGAAGGACGGTTTTACCGGCTCCGCTTCTTCCAATAATAAGAAATGTTTCTCCCTTATCTACCGAAAGATTGACTCCTTTTAATACCTGTTTATCTCCAAAATATTTGGAGACATTTTCTAATTTTATCATTTCTTTCATAGTATTTAAACCCCTCAAACAAACATAAAATAAAATAAAGCCGTCAAGATACAGTCACATATAATTATCAAGATAAATGACCGCACTACTGAATGTGTTACCGACTTCGAAACGTCGGTTGAAGAAAACGGCTTAAAACCTTCATAAGAAGAAACAAAAGCGATTATGGCTCCAAAACAAACACTCTTTATAAGCCCGCTGGCAATATCTTTTATTTTAAGCGCATCAAAAGTAAGCTTAAAATAAAACTGAAAAGGTATGCCAAACTTTGAACTGCCCACTAAGTATCCGCCTAAAATACCTAAAAAATCTGCATAAATTATTAAAACAGGCATAACGATAATTAAGGCCAGAAACTTTGGAACAACCAGATAATCAATGGGCTCAACCGCGAATGCTTCCAGGGCATCCACCTGTTCGCTTATCTTCATAGAACCTATGCCGGCGGTTATAGCTGCCCCGCTTCTTGCCGCCACAATCAACGAACCGAGTACCGGCCCGAGCTCTCTTACCAGAGAAAGCGCGACCAGCGAAGCAATGTAAATTTCTGAAGAAAATTGTTTTAGCTGATAAGCGGTCTGAAATGCGATGATTATACCGACAAAAAAAGAAATGAGCGAAACCAGCGGCAAACTGTTTAACCCTATAAGGACGATTTCTCTTCTTACTGCCTTAAAATCACGTTTCTTGGCAAAAAGCCACCAAAAAATATCTCTTATAAAAAAACTAATACTGCCTATATATTGAAATAAAGTTTGCAGCTTGCCCAGAAACGGAACAACTACGAAAGCTTTTAATTTTGAACGGGTATTCACCCAACCCCCTATGTTTTAATTTGATTAGAATTCCTTTCTGCGCTCAAAACCAACGATAGTCCTATCATCCTCCATACGCAAACGCAGAAATTGATCATCAAGTATTTTATAACGAACCTCTGCGCCGGTATTCGTTACGGTATCGTCTCTATTATACGTATCTAAAAGAATATCAAAATTATCATCAACGCTTCTCCTAAGCCCTACGCTAGTTTTATCGTCAGATTGGATTTCCCATCCTCCAAGGTTTACTTTTTTGGAAATAAATTCTGCCTTTGGCAAAATATTGGAAAAATCTCTTAAATTCATAACACCTTCTATCTTATAGATGTTTCCATCAAGAAGCACAATTTCCGAATCATTCAAAGTAAACAATGGGGGTTTGCCCAAAAAATGAAAAACTAGGCGCGAAAAATCTACATCCTGGTATTTACCATTCTTTATATCCAAAGAACCATTAACAAGAAAATCGTCTATCCTGCCCCAGACTTTTATTTTTCCCTCGATGTCGCCTTCGATAAAAGAAGAATTTTCCCGCCAATTACAATCTATATCCAAAAGCATCTCGTTTTTATCAAGGTCGATTTTACCTCTTGCGAGCAGTTGAGGCGAACGTAGATAATTTACAAAAAGTAAATTATCTTTCTTCACCAATTTTGCCGATAGATATTGCATCTGCCTTTTTCCGATTAAATCATCGTTAAGGTTTCTAGGCAACAGTTCGATGTCTTTCCCTTCCAGATTTACTATCAAAGAGCCGTCTTCCTGCTTAAAATCAAAACCAACATCAGCGTTTATATTATAATTACCGAAACAAAAATCGTCTAAAATAATTTTACGTTTAACTAAATCAATTTCTATAAAATTAAAAGCTACGCTTACCGGATGTAAAGCCACTAACAATAATATAAAAAGAGAAAAAAATTTCATTCAAACTTTAATTCTTCGCCTTTTCTGGTGGCCTTTATTTTAACCGGTTTATCTTTTTTCAATCTCTCAGTAAATTCTCCTCTTATTATGCCTTCAGCGAGCGGATCCTCCAAAAACCTTTGTATGACTCTTTTTAGGGGGCGAGCTCCGAACACCGGATCAAAACCTTTTTCTACAAAAAAATCTTTGGCATCATTTCCGAGCGCAACCTCAACACCCTGGTCCTTAAGACGGGTGTTAACGTAAGAGATCTCGATATCGACTATCTTGCCAAGATCTTCTTTGCCCAAAGGCCTGAAAACTATAATTTCATCGAGCCTGTTCAAAAATTCAGGCTTAAAAGCTTTTTTTACTTCCTCATTAAGCATACGCTTCATATCTTCGTAGCCTATATCTTCTGTCAAAGGCTTAAAGCCAAGGGAACCGCGCTGCCTAATTATTTCAGCGCCCACATTAGAAGTCATTATTAAAATGGTATTTCTAAAATCAATCTTTCTTGCGAAGCTATCGGTAAGCCTGCCCTCTTCCAATATCTGCAAAAGTAAATTAAACACATCCGGATGGGCTTTTTCTATTTCATCAAGCAAAATTACGGAATACGGCCTGCGCCTTACCCTTTCGGTAAGTTGCCCGCCCTCTTCATAACCAACGTAACCCGGAGGAGCCCCTATAAGCCTTGAAACGTTAAATTTTTCCATATATTCGCTCATATCAATTTGAAGCAATGCCTCTTCATCGCCGAACATAAGTTCTGCAAGAGCTCGCGCGAGCAAAGTCTTTCCTACACCGGTTGGCCCGAGAAACATAAAAGAACCAATTGGCCGACGCGGCTCTTTTATCCCTGCTCTTGCGCGCCTGATAGAACGCGCTATTGCCTGAAGGGCTTCTGTCTGGCCGATAACTGTTTCGGTTAATTTCTCTTCAATCTTAAGAAGCTTTTCTGATTCTCTTTCTTCAAGCCTGTAAATGGGGATACCCGTAATTTGCGCAACTAAACGCGCGATATCCTCCTCGCTTACCGTAGGAATAATCTGGTCTCTCTTTTTACTCCAGTCCTTACGAAGACTTTCAAGCTGCAGCCGTAGTTTTTTTTCTTCATCGCGAAGACGAGCCGCTGCCTCAAAGTCCTGTTGTTTTATGAGGGCCTCCTTCTCGCGGTCTATTCCATTTAATTTATCTTCAAGGTCTTTTATTTCCTTCGGAGCCGTGAGCACCGCTAAACGCGCACGGGCTCCTGCCTCATCAATTAAATCAACTGCCTTATCAGGCAAAAATCTTCCGGATACATACCTGTCAGAAAGTTTTGACGCCGCCTCAACCGCTTCATTGGAAAATTTAACTCTATGATGCGCTTCATACTTGTCTCGCAGGCCTTTTAATATTTCAACTGTTTCATCCACTGAGTTCGGCTCAACAATTATCGGCTGAAATCTCCTCTCAAGCGCTGCGTCTTTTTCTATGTGTTTTCTGTATTCATCAAGGGTGGTGGCGCCGATACACTGGATTTCCCCTCTGGACAAGGACGGCTTTAAAATGTTTGAAGCATCTATCGCGCCCTCTGCGGCGCCCGCCCCAACGAGGGTATGCAGTTCATCTATAAAAATAATAACGTCCTTGGAACGTTTTATTTCTTCCATTACGGCCTTAATTCTTTCTTCGAATTGACCGCGGTATTTTGTTCCGGCTATCATAAGCGCCAAATCAAGCACAACTATTCTTTTATTTCTAAGAATCTCAGGCACTTCCCCTAGCGTTATGCTTTGAGCCAAACCTTCTACGATTGCGGTTTTGCCTACGCCGGCCTCTCCCAAAAGAACAGGATTATTCTTAGTTCTACGCGAAAGCACCTGTATAACTCTTTCTATCTCGCCTTTACGGCCGATAACAGGATCCAGCTTGCCATCTTTTGCAAGCTTGGTTAAATCCCTTCCGAAAGAGTCCAGCGCAGGAGTTTTTGATGTAGCCTGTGGTTGAGCACTCTGGTAAGACTGGCCTCCGCCAAGAAGGGCAGATATCTCTTCCCTTATTTTTCGTAAATCAACACCGAGAGAAAAAAGAACCTGCGAAGCAAGCCCTTCGCCTTCCCTTATTAAACCAAGAAGAATATGTTCCGTGCCTATATAATTATGCCCCAGATTATGCGCTTCTTCTGCTGCGAGCTCTAAAGCTTTTTTAGCGCGGGGGGTAAAGGGAATTTCTCCTAAAACAGAAGCTGAACTTCCCGGAGAAATCAATTTTTCTATTTCGATTCTCAGACGTTCCAGGTCAACACCTAAATTCTGCAAAACCGCGCAGGCGACCCCCTCGCCTTCACGGATCAAACCAAGAAGAATATGTTCTGTGCCTATGTAATCATGATTAAAACGTCTTGCTTCCTCTTTCGCAAGGACTAGAACTTTTCTTGCACGCTCTGTAAATCTGTTAAACATTATTAGCCTCCTTAATGAACACATTATTTTCCCAAACCCTGACCGCCGATAGGCAGCCCAACAGGGTACCCTGTTGGATAGGCGTGGCGCAGGGAAAATAATAGTGTGAATTAACCCCACAGCGCTTCGTTTAAATTTCCTGGCCGTAGGCCGAGAGATTTAAACGGTAATAGGCGCAAGGGGGTAAATAAAAACGAGTATCTGCGATAGCCCGCTTTTATATCCCATTTAATTTTTCTCTTATAATCTGAGCCCTTATAAAATCCCTTTCTCCCTCTCTTAAAACCCTTGCTTCGATTTTCTGAAGATGCGCAGGCTGAATTATTATAAATAAGTTATTCAACAACTCCCTGCTTATGCTGTTAATTATACCTAAATCCAGGCCTAAAGACAATATAGAAAGATGACTTAATGCTTCTTTGCTGCTGACTAAGCGGCAATTTCGCAAAATCCCAAAAGACCGCCAGACATTATCTTCGAGCCCAAGCTTATGCTTTTTTAATAAAATTTCGCGGGCATCAATTTCCTGTTCTTTCACCTGGTTGACTACGCCCGCTAAATTATCTATAACTTCCGGCTCTGACAGGCCAAGACTTATCTGGTTTGAAATTTGAAAGAAATCTCCGAGAGCCTGCGTGCCTTCACCGAAGAATCCTCTTGTGGCAAAAGAAATCTTTGCAAGCAACTCAAGAACTTTGTTTATTCTCTTTGTAAAAGTTAATGCCGGTAAATGCAGCATACAGGAAGCCCGAAGAGCGGTTCCTGCATTGGTGGGGCATGAAGTAAGATAACCCAAGTTGGGCATAAATGAAAAATTCACAAATTGAGCCATTGAGTCATCAATTGTATTAATTGTTTCCCAGCACTTCTTTAAATCAAACCCTGAAGCCATAGCCTGCATCCTTAAATGATCCTCTTCATTTATCATAAGGGCAATTTTTTCATCTAACGACAAAATGAGCCCTTTGCCCTTTGCGGCGCGCATATGTTCCTGGCTTATAAGATGGCGCTCCAAAAGAAACTGCCGGTCTATTTCGCTGACTTCTTCCATTCTAAGGAAAATAACATTTTTTAAATTGCTGACTTTTGTATATACCGACTCTATACTCTTTAGAATCTTTTCTTTTTGGATGGTTGTCGCTCGTAAAGGGAAAGGATAATCTGAAAAGTTTCTCGCTAGGCGCACTCTGGAAGAAAAAATTATTTCAGAAAACGGCCCTTTTCCGCTTAACCACGTATCTTTATTGTTTAATAATTCTTCAAACATAGTTTTTGCGTTAGTAGATGGCAGATAGTCCTTTGCTCGCTTACGCTCGCTCAGGACAAACAGTCAGGCAGATAAATAACTATCTACTTAGCTTCTCTTTCTGCTCCAGCTTTTTGAGCTCATCACGCAGGCGCGCGGCCTCTTCGTATTCTTCTAATTTTATAGCGCGTTCAAGCCTTACCTTTAATTCTTTTACGCTATTTGAAAAAAGATCTTTTTGCATATTAATTCCTGATTTTCCCGTATAAGTAAGCGAGCCGTGTATTTTTTTAAGCAGCGGCATAATCTGCACCTTGAAAACAGAATAGCATCTCCCGCAGCCAAACCTTGCTTTTTTCTTAAAATCCGCGTAAGTTAAACCGCAAAATTCGCATTTAAGCGGAACTTCTTTTTTGTGAGTTTCGTTTGTATCTATCAAGCCGGTTAAAAGTTCCGGTATAGTTAAATTTTCCTTGAGTTCCTGAGTTTTTGCTTTTGTGCAATTCTGACAGATATGCATTTCAACGACTTTATCGTTGATGATTTCCGTAAGATGGACCGTTGCTATATTTTTATGGCAAATATCGCACAACATCTTTTAAACTAAATTTTGTATTTAACTCCGTCTGTCTTCGTCAGTTTCTTAAACTCTCTCATCAGAAGTTTAGTAATTTTTCCGGGCATACTTTCGCCGATTTTCCTTCCATCAACTTTCACGACAGGGATGATTTCCGCGGCTGTGCCGGTTAGGAAGCACTCTTGGCTGTTATACAATTCATGCCGCGTTAAAACATGCTCATGGGTAGGAATTTTTAATTTTCTTGCGATCGCTAAAATCGCGTCACGGGTAATACCGCGCAAGGTGCCCATACATTGCGGCGGGGTATAAAGCTGTTCTTTCTCAACCACAAAAATATTATCACCGGTGCATTCGGCAACGTAACCAAGATGATCCAACATAAGAGCTTCTTCATATCCGCAATTTACAGCCTCAATTTTTGCCAAAATATTATTCAGGTAATTAAGAGATTTTATCTGCGGGTTTAATGCTTCCGGTATATTTCTAATAGTAGGAACAGTAATGATCGCCATACCTTCACGATAAAGCTTCTCAGGATAAAGGGCTACTTTATCCGTAATAATAACTATTGTCGCGTCTCCTTTGCATTTTCTAGGATCCAGCCCCAAGTCACCTACTCCGCGCGAAACAATCAAACGTATATAAGCATCTTTAAGATTGTTAGCTTTTAATGTTTCAACAACCGCCTCCGTCATTTTTTCCCTGCTTAATTTAACGGGCAGCATTATGGAATGCGCTGATTCAAAAAGCCTGTCTATATGTTCTTTTAGCTTAAACACCAGGCAATCGTAAGCGCGTATTCCTTCAAAGACCCCGTCTCCATACAAAAAACCATGGTCAAAAACAGAAACCACAGCGTCCTGTTTTTCAACCAATTTGCCGTTTAAATAAACTTTCATGGCCCCTCCTTAATGAGGCTTCATCGAGTGCAAGCCAAAGGCACAGCACGAGATGGTAGCCGAATTAACCCCGAAGCGCTTCGTATAAATTTTCGCAGAAAATTTATACGATATATAGGCGCAAGGGGCAAATATAAAAAATATTTGCGTCAATCCGTTTCTATTATTCATAACAAATTAATTATTGATTAATTCTCCGCTTTTTAGCGTTATCATTCTTTTTGCTCTTTTTGCAAGCTCAAGGTTATGCGTTACCAGTATAATTGTCTTTTGTTTTTCTGTATTTAGTTTCTCAAGCAGCTCAACCACTTTATTCTGAGAATCTTTATCCAAGTTTCCTGTCGGTTCATCGCACAGGATAATTTCGGGATCGTTTATAAGCGCTCTGGCGAAGGCAACTTTTTGGCGCTCTCCTCCGCTTAGCTGTGATGGAAAAAAATTCTTTCTCGCTTGTATGTTTAAATATTCTAACAATGTTTGGGCACTTTTAAAAGCAGATTTTCTAAAGCGCGATGAGGCGCCTATCGCGACATTTTCCAGAACATTCAATTCCTCAATCAGATGATAAAACTGAAAAACAAAACCTATTTCATGATTCCTCCAAAGAGCGCGTTCTTTTTCCCCCATCATATAGATATCCTTGTCTTTATACGTAACGCGGCCGCGGGATGGCTCATCCAATCCGCCTATTATATGCAACAACGTGGATTTACCGGCGCCGGACGGGCCCACTATCGCAAGGTAATCTTTTGCATTAAGCTCCAATGAAATATCTTTAAGCGCCGACACCTCTTCCTGGCCGTTATGAAAAGTTTTAGTAAGTTGTGTAATCTGTATCAAATTACTCATATCTCAAAGCCTCACATGGGGACAGCCTCGATGCCCGTATCGCAGGAAACAGGCTGGAAATAAAAGAGAATAAAAGCCCTAAAACGGCGATTAAAAATACGTCCCGGTAGTTGATAAAAACAGGTAGATATTCGATAGAATAAATATCCACGGGAATCTTCACAAAATGATACTTCTGCATAAGAAGGCATAATCCAAGCCCGGACGCCGTGCCCAAAGATACACCGATTAAACCTAAAAATAAACCCTGCAGGCTGAATATTACTAAAATTTTTCTTGAGGTAAACCCTAAAGCTTTAAGTATCCCGATATCTTTGGTTTTCTCTACCACCTTTACCATTAAAGTGGCAAAGATATTGAAAGAAGCTACCAGCGCAATCAAGCTTAACAATACAAACATAGTTAGCTTTTCAAGCTTAAGGGCCGAAAGCAAAACCTGATTATCCATCCAGGTGCTTACATTAAGGCCATGGGGAAATTCCTGCGTTATAATATTTTTTATCTTTTTCGCGGCCATTGGATCTTTTATTCGCATTCCTAAAAACATGTAATAGTTCGGCGAAAGGGCTTTAGCTTTTTCCAAATCTGCTATCAAATAATTATTGTCTATGTCGTAAATACCCATTTTAAAATACCCTCTAATCTTTTCTTCCTTAAGCTTAAAATTTTTATCAAGCGGGTAATATTCTATTTTTTCTTGAAGGCCAAGGCGTTCATAAAGACCTTCACCGACAAAAAAACCTTCATTTTTAAAATCATTTTCTACATATTGGTAGAACGCGCGTGATTCTTTTTCATCCTTAAAATCAAAACCCTTAACCATCATCGGCACTATATATTTATCAACCTTAGCGAATACTTGCGTTTGAACGATAATAGAAGAACTCTCAACGCCATCAATGCCGTCAATTGCTCCCTTTACCGCCGGGAGTAACTCCTTATCCGGGCTTTCCACCGTAAGATGATAATTAAACTTAAGCAGCCTGTCCATAAGGTCATTGTCATACCCGTTCATTACAGAGATAACAATGATGAGGGCAAAAACCCCGAGGGCTACACCAAGGCAGGATATTATGCTTATAAAAGAAATATGCCGCGCTCTTCCGCGCAGGAAATAACGTTTGGCTAGAT
>JALOBR010000051.1 GCA_023228195.1 Candidatus Omnitrophota bacterium | reverse complement strand
CAGATGATCCCAGACAACAAAGCAGATGGCCACAGATAAAATCTATCTGCGATCATCTGTTTCGAATCTGCGATTATCTGCGTTAATGCGCGAAGCGCATTAGCCCAAGCAGGGTTTCTGGCCCTTATTTTTCTTACGCCTACGGCGCCAAGACAATTTTTTTCTTCTGCTTCTTCTTGACATAGTATTTAAAATGATAAGGTTTTTTGAGGAAAATGTCAATGGTTCTTTACGCAGATGACCACAGATAGAAAATCACAGACAAGCACAGATAATTATACTTTTAACGCAGATTATCGCAAATCGAACGTAGATAGCCGCAGATTATAATAAATATCACTTAACGGGTAACACGTATTCTTAACTATAAAAGCCGATATAAAATTATTCTATCGAAATTAACTGCAGACGGCCATCCTTTACTGCCATTTTACTTTTATATTGTTTTCCTTCAACATCCTTATATTTAATCGTTATACTAATTCCTTGAATTCCGTCTAAATCTCCGCAAAGACCGTTATAAATAGTAGTTGGGATTGGCGTTTCTTTTCCAGTGCAGTCTAAACCTTTTATTTGAATTCTCTTTCCATCCTTTTCTTCTTTTGTAAGATAATCAAGCATATCAAAAGCTACAAATTCTAAATTTGATTCATTGCCTTTTACCTTAAAATATTCGATAAATCGAGGAATCGTTCTTATCTGAATTTTTTCTATTTCTATTTCTCTTGCTATACCATTAGCAATATTTTTGATAAACATTTGCGACCCTAATATTACTAATGGTCGTATTTCGTATGTTATCTCTTTAGCTGTTAAATCTTTTAGCTGCCACGTTTTCCATGTGTAAACAAGGATTGCCATCAATGTTCCGAACAGAACTGTATCTCCGATAAACAAATTGCGAAATAAAATAATGAAAAAATTAGACGAATCTTTTTTTCCAAAATAGACGTCGAAAGTCTTAAACAGTGAGTATATTATTGTGGGAATTAAAATAGAATATGTTGTCCACCTAAGCGTAGCCCAATCTCTTTTGCTACTTTGGTTCATTGATACCTCCGATTCAACAAATCATTATTAAGATATTTTTTTAATTTTAGAAATGCTTTAGCGCGGTGGCTGAGTTTGTTCTTAATGCGTAGCGGTAATTGGGCAATGGTTGCCTTATATTTAGGTAAATAGAATATGGGGTCGTAGCCGAAGCCATGACTGCCTTTTGGCTCTTCACTTATGTAACCGTTCAGGCGGCCGTCAATTCGTTTCATAAGTTTACCGGCCCTAAAAAGTACAAGGCAGCAATGGAAATTGGCTTTTCTTTTTTTGCGCGGAACGCCTTCTAATTCTTTTAAAATTTTCAGGTTATTTTTTTCGTAGGTCCAGTTTTTTCCCGAGTAGCGTTTGGAATAAACTCCAGGCGCTCCTTTTAAGAAATCTACTTCCAAGCCTGAATCCTCTCCGGCGACTAAATCATCTTTATATGCCAACGATACGGGTTTGGTTTTTTTAACTGCGTTTTCAAAAAAAGTTTTTCCGTTTTCTCTTATGTTAAATTTTCTATCCAACTTATTCAAGGATACGACAGGCAGCTTAATGCTTTTTAAAATTTCTTTTATTTCTTTCAGTTTGGATTCGTTTTGAGTCGCAATTACGAGTTTCATTTAATCGTTTGCCGAAAATTATTAATGCGAGTTTAGCTGAGGCAAAACTCCATAAAGACCGTTAGAACCGAAAACCATTATAACGCCGGCGATTATTACTCCCAAAAATATAGCAAGCAACGCCTTCGGCAGTTTAAAATTAAATAATGTTGCCGCCGCGCAACCAGTCCAAGCGCCTGTTCCGGGCAAAGGTATTGCCACCAATATCACCAGCCCCCAAAATCCATAGGTCTCTACCGCTTTGGATTTTTTTTCTGCCCTATCGAACCACCACTTAAGAAATTTACCTATGCCTTTAATGTGCTCGAGCCTGACAACCGCCCATCTTAAGAACAGCAACAAAGGAATAACCGGCAACATATTTCCTAATATTGAAAGAAAAAATACCTCCCATGGTGGCAATTGGAATTTAATTATGCCAAGCGGCACGGAAAGCCTTAGCTCAAAAATCGGCAAAGCAGCAATCAAAATCAGCGCCACTTTTTTCGAGAATAAAGCCGTTAAGAAAACAAGGATTTTATTCGTTATGCCCACTAATACCTCCGTATTTTTAGGTGAGTGCCGCTTTAGCTTTCTTTATTGTTCAGGGTGCAAAGAAACCTGATGAACCTGAGAGTATCTACAAATGGGTGAATCTTACTCTTTATGCGCCTGAAATATATACTTTGTATGGGGATACTTTTTATCACAAAGCCTTCCTTTGCCGCTTTTATAAGTATCTCCGATTCCACTTCAAATTTATTTGTCCGGAATTTTATCTTCTCAAGCACTTCTCTGCCTATCAAACGAAATCCACATTGTGTATCGGGAATATTTTGAGAAACCATTCTCGATAAAAGCCAGGACATAGCTTGATTGGTTAATATGCGGATTTTTGGCATCCCTATAGGACTGTGCATACGATTACCAACAACAAAGCTGGCCCCTGATGCAACCTCATCTAAAAATTTATCTATATCAGAGACGGAATGCTGTCCATCGCCATCCATGGTTATGATATAATCAAACTTTTCGTTTTCTAAAAGAAATGCCATGGCTTTACGCAGCGCCATTCCCTTGCCAAGATTCTTTTCGTTCCTTAAAACGATATCCGCTTTCATTTTAGCTACAGCATAAGTAGAATCTTTCGAACCGTCATCAACAACTATGATATGAAGTTCTTTTTCCTTTAACCTGCGCAGTATCCTTTCCAAAGACCGCGCTTCATTATATGCCGGAATTACCATCCAAATCTTCATATCTTCATCCTTCATAATTTTATCAGTTGCCGCTTATCCAATAAGGCTGAAATAAATACCATTGATCGGGATACATCTTTATGTATTTCTCTAGCACCAAGCTGTATTCCTTGACAATATCTCCCTCTGTCTGCGGTTCTTTTGTATTTATAGGTTTTTCGAATATCAAATGATAAAAATTTTTATTTTCTCTGATAAAAAAAGCCGGCAGGATTGAGGCTTGGGTTTTTACCGAAAAAAACGCTGGCCCCCTTGGCAGTATCGCCTGCCTGGAAAACATATTCGCCGCAACGCCGCTGCCGGAAAAAACCCTGTCGCCCAGAAAAGCCACTAATTGCCCGTTTCGTAATATCGAGAAGCACCTTTTTATTGCGATGCTTGCGGGAATAACACTTACGCCCACCATCTCGCGTTGCTTATTAAAAAAATCATTTATACGTTTATCTTTATGGGATAAAGCTACGGCATTTACTTTATAACCCGCGAGAGACGTAACCGCCCCGGCAAGTTCATAATTGCCCAAATGCGCGGTAACAGCTATTATTCCTTTTTTTGCCCTGGCAGCTTCATCAAGAAATTCAAGGCCGCTTATCCGGACATATTTTTCAACGAACCTCTTGTTTAGTTTTGAGTACCGGAAAAAATCAACCAGATAATAAGCAAAATTGATAAATACTTTCCTTGCGCAGTCTTCTCTTTTTTTCTTATCCTCAATTATCGGATAGAGATTATTAATAACTATATCCCGGTCTTTTTTGGAAAAATAATACTGACAAGTTGCCAGGCATCCGGCTAACAAATACGCAAGCTTTCGTGGGAGAAATAAGGAAATAGTTTTTCCAATAATATAAAAATAATACATTACTAAATGTCCAATATCAAGTCAGCTATCCTCAAAGAAGAGTCTGGCGAAGATATGCGTTTCGCGTTTTCCTTAAAATGGTTCATCTTCTCGCTGTCCTCAAGAAGCTCTCTGGAAACTTTTCCTATTTCCTGCGGCTCGTCAGCCCGTATCACAACATTATTTTTTAAAAGATAGTTAACATTGTGTTCTTCCTGCCCGGGAATAGGGTTTGAAACGATTATGGCAAGCCCTTTGGCAAGCGCTTCAGAAATAGTAATGCCCCCGCTTTTTGTGATAATAATATCAGCAAAGTCCATTATTTTATTTATAAAATCAATGTAACCAAAATAAAATAAAGGCTTCGTGAAACGCTGCTTATTCTTTTCAAACCATTTATAGAGCTTTTCATTCTTACCGCATACGGCTATAATCTGAAAAGAAGCAGTAGATTTATCTAATTCTTTGGCAATCTTTTCTATGGGGCCTATGCCTAAACCTCCCCCCATAATCAGAATCGACTTAACTTCTTTAATCAATTTAAGCTCATTGGCCACATCTTCCTTGCGCGAATGACTTAAAAACTTAAAAGAAATAGGTATGCCAAAAATTTCTATCTTCTCTTTTGGGATACCGCTGCCGATTAAAACATCCCTAGCCTCGGCAGATGCAACAACATATTTATCAACCGCTTTATGCAGCCAGAATCCATGCGGGTGATAATCGGTTACAACCGCTATAAGCGGAATTTTACAGTTAAAATTTTCCTTAAAATCAGCTATTAATCCGCAAGGAAACGCCTGTGTCGCGACAAAACAATCCGGGGAAGTTTTTTTTATGAAATTAGCAAGCTTTTTGAAAGTATGCGCACTCACCCATTTCCTTAATGGGCTCAAGTTTTTTATTATTTTTTTCCTGTCATAGATTTTCCCCCAGATGGCAGGGAAATGCTTTACGATTGTCGTGTATAAAGAATCAGCGAACTTTTCCGTAAGCGGATAAAAATACCCAAAACCGTTAATGTTTTGCACGGAAAGGCCGGGATTTTTATGTAGCAGTGCTTCTTTTATATTGTTTGCAGCTTTACTATGGCCACCGAATTCTGAAATATAAAATATAATGATATTTTTCATCTTAAAACGTATTTTCTTTAGTGAACAACAAGTGATGGCCTACCTGTTTATTCAACTCCCAAAGCTTGCCCTTAGAATTATAAATCTTCAAAAATGCGTCAACCACATTTGGGGCAAACTGGACACCCCTTACCTTTTTTATCTCCTCTATAGCTTTTTCCTGCGGCAGGCCTTTTCTGTAAGGCCTGTCCGTTATCATCGCGTCAAAAGTATCCGCAAGCGAAATTATTAAAGCAATTAAGGGGATTTTGCGGCCCTTAAGATGGCAGGGATATCCCGTTCCATCATATTTTTCATGATGATATTTAACCCCTTCTAGTGCCTGCCTGAATTCCTCAATATGATTTAAAATATTTGCTCCTATCAACGGGTGAGTTTGAATGACTCTTCTCTCTTCCTCGTCTAGAGCCGTTTCTTTGTGCAGAATGCTCTCGGAAATACCAATTTTACCGATATCATGAAATAGCGCCGCAATTTTTAGATTTTCCAGAAATTTTTCCCATCCTTCTATCCTTTCCCGTTTTTTTAAGACACACGCAATAGCGAGACAATAATTTGCAACTCGTTCCGTATGGCCTATAGTATATTGGTCTTTGGCTTCTATGCTGGATGCAAGCGCTGAAACTGTTTGAAATAAAAGACGCTTGTTTATTCCTATCTGCCGGTTTAAATCTTCGATAAGCCATGCATTTTTAAGCGCCATCACAACATCGGAGGCAAGTACGGATAAAAATCGTAATTCCTCTTCGCTGAAAATCCTTTTGTTATTTTTTTCTCCAAGGAATAAAACGCCTACCAGATCCTTTCTAAAAAATCCCGGTATACATGCTTTTGCTTCATACAAAGAAAGGTCGAACTTCAGGGCTTCAAGAAATCTTTTTGTTTTTAAATCTTTTTTCGTTTTGTAATATTTAATACGGCTTATAATTTTAGACCATAAGATATGCTCTTTAGGCAAATTAATGCTTTTATCCGTGAAATACCTGATTAAAGGATTGTCTTTCCTGATTTTAATAAATCCGGCAGGCACCTTAAGGCCTGAATGGCCTCTCGACATTTTTACCACATACTCATCTTTTACCTTGTCATAAATAAATATTCCGGCGTGTTTAACTTTCAGGCTGGTTACGATTGTTCTTAGAATTATTCTTATAAGAGTATCGGCTCTATGTATAAGTATAGTTTGGCGCGCCGCGGTTTGAAGTTTCTTGTGGTATTCTGGTTTCATCGGGCTTGAGCTTATAAAAACTATAAAATGTAATTATCAATTTTAGCGCTTAACTCGCTTAAATCCAGCGGTTTAGTAATGTAATCGATTGCGCCGTATTTTTTGGCTTTCGCCTGCAGGTCCTTATCGTCTTTACCGGTAATCATAATTATTTTTACTGAAGAGTCGATTTTTTTTATTTCTTTCAGAATTGTTATGCCATCCTTATCCGGCATTTGAATGTCCAGGAATATGGAATCCGGATGTTCCTGGTCGAATTTCTTAAGCGCCTCTTCTCCGTTGTAGGCTTTAATCGCCGTAACACCTAACCGTTGCAGGAAACGGCCTAAAAAATCCACTATTTCGCGTTCATCGTCTACAATAAGTACTTTTTTCTTTTCTGTTTCCATAGGCTTGCAATAAATTATAATATATAAATATTATCATATTTATCAAGAGGGGTAAATGTTTTTTATGGAATAATGTATTTGGCGAATAGCCGGGGTTGAGTAGCAGAACATTCCCGACTCGGCTAAATATGCGGAAAATTCTCATGCTCGCGCATTTACCTGTCTGACGAACAGGCCCGCAGGATAATTTCCCGCAACCTCGTCGGGATAATCTTTGGCGCGGGCCTGCACAGATTAAAAGCTTGAGAGCCTGCGCGTCGATCAAATTAAAGAAAGGTACTGTTTTCCTTCCGAGGCGGGGTTCAAAAAGCGTTTTATCGTTAAATTAGGACTATCTGCCAGATTTATATGGCTTTTCTTTTCCTGTGGGGAGACCACTTCAACTATAGGATGGAAAATATCATTATCATTTTGCTCTCTTACCACAGCTACGCTGTCATCACTTAATAGGATAAGCGTACCGAAAGGCCAAACGCCTAATATCTTGAAGAAACTATCAAGAAGCTCCGGATGGAATAATTCACCTTTTGATTTCATCATTATTTCATAGATTAACGCAGGAGAGTATTCTCTTTTATAACTTCTACGCTGGGTAAGTGCGTCATAAACATCACATATAGAAACAATTAACGAAGCTATGTGCGGTTTCTGCTCAAAATTCAATTTAGGATACCCCTTGCAATTGTATCCTAAATGGTGTTCGAATGCGACCAGCGGCACAATCACGCCCAGCGTTTGAGAATACTTTAAAAGAATTTGGGCTCCTAGAGAAGAATGGCTTCGGACGATATCGAATTCTTCTTCCGAAAGCGCACCGGTTTTTTGAATTATTTTACGGGAAATAAATATTTTTCCCACATCATGGAAAATAGCTGCCGTTGCGATATCCAGGAAATCCTCCTTTGAAAACCCGAGCTTCCAGGAAAAATACATAGAAAGTATGGAAACATTAAGAAGGTGCCAAAAAGTAGTTGCATCATACCGCTTAACTGCCGCGAGCTTTAAAAATTCATTGTGTTTCTTCATTAAATTTTCCATAACTCCGATAACATTAAAACGAAAATCAACGCCATCGATAGTTTTCCCGCCCAAAACGTCCTCAATGGATGCTTCCACCGTTTTTAAAGATTCGGCATAGTACCCTTCGCTGTCTCTGATCTCTTCCTTGCCTGGCTCTTTCGCAATATCATCAGAAGATTTTATTTTGCTTACAGCAATATTCCTTATTCCAATTGCTACAATGTATTTTTGAGGGTCTTGTGGTTGCTCTGTTTCCGGAATTGCCAAATATTCAATAAATTTCGAAAGTTCTTCTTTATCTATGCCTTTTATAAAAGTAATCCTTTCAATACCTTTTTTCTTTAAAATAGTTATCGCCGATTTTATTTTTTGGCTTAATTCAAAAAATATCTCCCGCTCGTAAGCAAGCTCATATCCGATAATTCCTATGGTAAATTCCTGTTTCTCGCGCAACACGTCCGTTAAACTGTCAAACGCCGCGTTTAATCCTTCAGCAAACTTAGGGTGGCCGGAAGTATATATCTTAGTAATTTGAAGGCAGGTTATCAATCTTTTGATGTATTGTTCAATCTTTTCCATCATACTAACCTACTCAAAGCCTTCACAGCGGAACGTTTAAGGCTTTTTTTCCAAAATGCTTTTACTTTAGAAATATTTTCCAAATCAGGCCTTGCTTCAACAAGCCTGAATTCTCCTATCATATCAATATTTTCGTTCACCAGTTTATTTTTTGTGCCAAAACGATTAGGAACCGATAAAAGCATAACAGCCGCTTTTTTTCGTAGCGAATCATTCTTGATAACGATAGCCATAGCCTGCCTCTTTATAGACAAATCCTCTTTTGACAGGATTGACATAATAAAATTTTCATTGCAGCTAGAAAAATCCTGCATCGTTCTCAATATTTCCATTTTAAGAAAACGGCTTGCGATATAAAAAATATCTTCAAATACACTGCATGTAATTTTAGTATCTTTGGTTTTAAGGCTTTCTATAATTTTTTTTAAAAAATTTATATCTGAACTGTTTGATTTCATTTCCCTATAAAATTCATCCATGTTGCGCGAGAAAAAATTAAAAAATAAACTAAAAATATTGTAATTTACGTCTTTTTCGATGAATATCTTATTCAAGTAAAAGTTTTTATCGAAAGCTGTTTTTGAAATCAAACCAACCATCTCCCCGGCATCGATTATTTGCAACAACAATGCGTTTTCAATCTTTCTGTCGGCTTTAGATTTAATCTCCTCGAGAACATTTCTTAAACCGCTGCCGGAATTAATTTTTTTTGCTATTAACTCAAAAAATATACGCGTAAAATTTACATCTTTCTCGTAAAATGTTTTATCCATCTCCAGGTAGATTTTTTCTGCAATCTGGGACAATCCTGAAACCGCCCTTTCTTCAGCAAACAAATTAAACAACATTGTCCGGTAATTTTTCTTCATTTGCTCCGCGTCAAACGAAAGGCTTCCTTCAAACCCCATATCCGTAAGCAGTGAACCAAGCGCGTGCTGGTAAATCATCTTGATTGATGCCTCTTCCATGGATGCTAATAATTCCTTTGTTTTCTTAACCACAGCGGTATTGTATCCGGATTCCTTCTTCAGGCGCCCTGAAAGCGCTGACGCAACCGATTCGTTCTGGCTTCTGTCTAACAGCGAAGAAAACAGCTCTATACTTTTTATATTAAATGCATCCTGCGAAGCTACTTCCTCGCATAATATATCTGCAATATCCTGCGGAGTTAAGCTATCGGCAAGAAATGCAAGCTGGCGCATTTTGTCATTTCCGGTATATTCTTTACTGTTTGAAACCGCCCTCACGAGCGCTTTAGCGCATTTATTAAAATTTTCCTTTGTCTTTGTCTTTAGAAATTTGAGGAATTTCCCGATAGATACTCTTAAATTTTCATTTTCTGAAATATCGGTTATTTTAATTTTTTCGAAAACCTTATCGAAATTTTCGACTATATTATTTATCTCAACCGCATTTTGCTCTTTAACTGCTCGCTTAAGTAAATATATCCAGACGTCTTTTTGTTCCTGGCCCTCTCCACGTAAAAGCGAAGAATAATCCAATTCCTCAACAATAATATTTACAATACCCTGTTTCTCCAAAAGATAAGCCAGGCCGCCTTCTTTAAAAATGTCAATCAGCGGCAAGCTAAGATTTGTTACAAAACTGCCTATTTCTGAAAGAGTTAAATCTTTGCGTATTTCTATAGTTTTTATTTTGCGCCGGTGCAAAAAAATGGCTAGTTCCGCATACAAGGATTCTTTTTCCAAATATTCTCCGGCAACAGACAGCGAAGTTG
>JALOBR010000050.1 GCA_023228195.1 Candidatus Omnitrophota bacterium | reverse complement strand
TGTGGCCATCTGTGCGTCTCAAAAATAAAAATGAGAAAACTTAAGGTATAAACCAACCCACAAGGGAATAGTGAATATACTTAAAATGTGAGTAAACAATACTCCTTGCGAAACAAATTCGCTATCGGCTTTATGCAAATTAACAACAATAGGCAAAGATGCCGCAGAAGGCATCGCAGCCTGTATGATAATAAAAAGCCCAAAAATCGAAGAAACATCAAATTTTACAACAAAAATCAAAAAAACAAGAGGAACGATTATAAGCTTAAGCGCGCTCGCCTCCAGGACTATCGGCATTTTTTTGCGTAGCGACGTAGTGTCAATACGCGCAAGCCAACAACCCAATATCAACATTGAAAGCACAAAACTCGTATCGCCCATCATTTTAATCGGCCCGAGTAAAACCTGCGGTATAAATTTTACGATACCCGCATATACACATATAACGGCTGATATGGTTGCAATTATCGGTGGAGTAAAAATAGATTTTAATTTAAATTGTTCACCTTTCTCCCTAAAAATAAAATGAGTGCCTACGGACCAAAAAATTATATCGAAGCCAACCATATAAAGAAAAGTATAGATAATAAACTTTTCTTTCATATTTACGGGAAACAAGAAAGCTGCCATACTTAGAGGGAGATAACCACAATTCTGGAAACTTACAAGGCTGGTAAATTCTTTCTTAAATTCATGGCTTCTCTTGAATGAAAAAATATATCCCAAAATAAAACTTCCACCAAAAATTATAAAACTTAATAGCATAAACACAAACGGCGGTGGTTTGATATCTCGTTCTAAATTTCCAACTATATGAGAAAAAGCCAAAAAAGGAATGGTAAAATTTACAACAAAAAAAGTCAGGAAATTAAGGACCTTTTGGTCAATAACGCTCCTTTTGTAAAAATAATATCCTAATACAGTGATTAGGGTAAGCTTCACAACAGCTAAAGATATTTCAATCATAGTAGAATTATAACATAGTATATTTTGTTGACAAAGACAATAAAATACAGGTATTATATAAAGGTTAATGTTAAAGCTGAGAAATTTGGTACTTGACCTTAATCTCAGCCTTAACATTTTTCATCTGTTGCGGAAGTGGCGGAATTGGCATACGCGTACGTCTCAGAAGCGTATGGGTAACTCCATGAGGGTTCAAGTCCCTCCTTCCGCATTTTCGTTGTCCTTCCTATTCCGAGAAAACGCTCAACCAGAAATGGGGGCGTTTTCTCGGAATATTTAGGAAAAGGACAACGAACTCCGACGAGGCTCCGTCCGAGTCGTAGTGGTTGTCACAGGTGAAGGACAACGAACTCCGACGAGGCTCCGTCCGAGTCGTAGTGGTTGTCACAGGTGAAGGACAACGAACTCCGACGAGGCTCGAGGAATTCGGTCGCAATTGGTATACTTAAGATATGTCTTGTACCTTCTTCCGCCTCGCTGGATAATCGGAAATATTCTTACGGATATTTCCTCAACTCGGCGGAAGTTAATCCGCAGACGGCTATCGTCTTAATAGTTGGGCCTATACATTTTTTCTGCCGAAAAGGCAGAAAAAATGTATCTGCTCATTAAGGAGAGGTGGCTGAGCCCGGTTGAAGGCGTCCGACTCGAAATCGGAAGTCCTGCCAAAAGCGGGACCGTGAGTTCAAATCTCACCCTCTCCGTTGTCCTACATATACCGCGAAACCACCGAACCAGAATTGGGGGGTGGTTTCGCGGAACATTTAGGAAAAGGCCAACTACTCCGACGAGACTCCGTTCTAGTCGGAGTAGTTGGCCAAAACAGAAGACAACGGACTCCGACGAGGCGACCGAGGACGTAATGTCCGAGGGAGTACCGAGGCCTCCGGACGAGGCGACCGAGATGAAACAGCAAACATTTTATTCATACTGTTCTTCATGCTAAAACCTAGCAATAAACGAAACGCCTTTATCCTCCTAAACATCCTTTGCTTTCTTCTAATTGTATTTATTCAACTATCTATCCCGACAGGGCCGATAAAACATCAGCAATTTAAAATAGCCTTAGACAAGAGCAAGCTCCTCAATAATCCATATCTATTTCTGATTGAAATCTTAATATCAATATATTTGATGGCTATTCTTGCGGGATTGTTCAATCTGGTCAATTTCATTATTCATAACTTCAAAAAACCCTTATTCAACTTCAAAAAGCACGTAGAATCATTCCCTCTGCGACAAGAAGAAACAAGCCAGCTTATATTTTTCGTAATGTTTCTTGCGCTTATAATTTATTTTTCGCAATGGTTAATACTTATTTTTAAACTCAAAGTTAATCCTCTGGGCGCAATTATATTTTCTAATTTAGCTATCGAGACCGGGGTTATTTTGATAACTTGTAAATATATCAAAAGCAGCTATCTTGATTTTAGATTAAACACAAGCAGGGCCCTAGGCGTAATAAAAAATTATTTAATGATTCTGCCCATTCTGGTGGGTACCATCTTTATAAATAGTTTTATTTTGGAAAAATCTGGCATTACAACTTCAATTAATCCGGCGATAGAATTGTTTTTAAAGATAAGAAATATTCCTCTTTTATCTCTCCTTCTCTTTCAGATTATATTCCTGGGCCCCGTTGCAGAAGAAATTTTTTTCCGGGGTTTTATTTATAAATTATTAAGGAAAAAATATAATTTTTTACTATCCGCGGTTTCCTCTTCGTTTCTATTTGCTATGCTTCATCGAAGCAGCCACGATGTTTTACCTTTATTGATATTGTCAATCGGCCTTTGCTACATATACGAGAAAAACAAAAACATAGCTTCCCCTATTCTATTTCACATCATACACAACTCTTTCAACGCATCCTTTCTTTTGTTGATTAAAATTACTACCTGATGCGCGGCATCTAACAATAGATAAACATAAAAATATTTTTAGAGCTTTGTGATTTCAAGTTTGTAATCGCGGCAGGGTTAATTAATATAATCCGCCACATCCAAGGGCAGATGCAGCGTTTCTTTAATGTGAGCTATTCTTTGCGCGGTATAAGGATGAGTCCTGAAATAGGAAATCGGGTATATTCTTTTCTTATTTTCTTTATATAATTTCTCCATAACGTTTATGCCTGCTTTTGGGTCAAATCCCAAAGCATGCGTATATTTAACCGCTATTTCATCAGCGTTAAATTCATCCTCCCTTGAATAAGCAGCCATAATCTGGGCAAGGGCAAAAGATACTCCCTGCGTAAACTGGCCATCATGGCTGGCAGCACCGGAAGCAAGAATCAAAAGATTATATCCCATTGCAGCCTGCAGTTTCTTTATAACGTGACGCGATACAACGTGGCCGATTTCGTGCGCAAGGACAAACGCAAGTTCATCGTCGTTTAAATCGTCAAGCAGCGCTTTATAAACATAGATGTATCCGCCGGGAACACTAAAAGCATTTTTATCTTCGGTATCACCCTTCTCATCACCGGTAATTACATAGAAATAATAACTGATTTCCTTTCTGTCACAAACCTCAACTATTTTTTTGCCTATTTTATTTATTCTTTCTATGTCGTGAGGGTTATTTGAAATTCTCATTTCTTTTGCTACTTCCTTTGAGATAACTTGACCCATCGCGATTTCTTTTTCGGTAGAATAGAAAATTATATCCTGGCGATGAGTTCCGACATTATATTCGGTGCTAACGCAACCAGCAATAAACAGGCAACAAATAGCAGCAACGGAAAGGAATCCTGGGCGAGGCCTAAAGGGGACCGGATAGCAGATAGAAATATTTAGTTTTGATAATCTAAGTGTTCTTTTTAAAATCATCAATTTAATCAAAGAAGTCGCTTTTTTTAAAAAGCGAAATAAGCGGGCAATTAAGTTTCGCCAAATTCTCCTCGGCGCCCTCTTCTCTGTCTATAACCGTCAAAGCTTTTATTATTTGTATTCTTTCCTTGGATAATACTTCTATCGATTTTATCAGGGAAGAGCCGCTGGTTGCCACATCATCAACTATCGCAACGCGGTCCCCCGCTTTGAGCTCTTTTCCCTCAATCAATTGCTGCCGGCCGTGGGCTTTTGGAGTTTTCCTTATCAGGAATGCATTCAAGGGCTTTTTCTGCACATGAGAAACCATGCACACCCCGGCAACTATCGGGTCTGCCCCTAAGGTTGGCCCGCCTATTGCCGAAATTCCGTCATCTTTTATCAACTCCCACATAAGATGCGATATAAGATAAATTCCCTGCGAAGAAAGGCTTACTCTTCTTACGTCTATATAGAAATTGCTTGTTTTACCCGAAGAAAGCTTAACTTCACCTTTATACCATGCGTCTTTTTTTAACAAAAAAAGCAGTTCATCCCTCATAATTAGTGCATTCCTCCTTGGAAAAAAATTATACTTACAAAATTAAATCTTGCAATGAGTAATTTTTATAGATATATTATAGCATACGAAAGAAAAAATACTCATAGTAGATAATAAAAAATATTAGCCTCATTTTGAAACATTTTTCCGCGCTGGGAGTACTATGAAAAAAATAAAAATCTTCGCTATTTTCTTGGGACTCATAATAAATACTGCGCACGCTTATGACGATTGTGATTTTCAGGTATGGCACACAGAATCACAAGAAAAGAAAATAAACGATAAATTTAAGATATCTATTGATGAAGAATTCCGTTGGGGAGATAACGCAAGCGAATTTTTCTATCATCACTACGAGCCGGGTTTAACATATACCGTAAACAAACATCTAGATATAAGCCTAAAATACCGGCAGGTTTACGAAAAAAAGAAAGACAAATTCAAAGAAGAAAACCAACCTAATTTAAATGCGACTTTAAAGGGAGATTTTTTTGGCTTTAACCTTGAAGACCGCTCAAGGATTGAATACCGCCACTTTGACTATCAACCTGATTTCTGGAGATACCGCAATAAATTCACAACAAAGCTACCATGGAAATTTACTAAATTTGACATACAGCCTTATGTCGCAGATGAAATCTTCGTCAACTTCTATAATACTTCCTTTACTAAAAACAGGCTCTATACCGGCTTGGGGATAAATTTAACTAAAAACATTAAAGCAGAATTGTACTACATGCTGGAAAGTAACCAAAGCGCTCATGTCTGGAAGGATGCTAATGTTTTTGGAAGTAAATTAAAAATTATCTTTTAGGCCGCCCGTTTAAAAGCGGTATCTTCAGAAATAATTACACGTTAAGGCTAGTTTCGTTAAAATAAAGCTATTTAGACCTTATAGCTATAACTTTAATAAAATCCGCTGAATCCTCAATCTTATCGGTCACACCTTCAAGGTATTCTGCTAACTGATAACTAAGTAAAAGGCTTGTCGGTTCAAGCTTGGCATGTATTATAGTTTCAATTAAGGTTTTTTTCTGATCGTCAGCCTGGTGTTCGATGCGATCAACTTCTTCACAGTTAGACAATGCTTTTTTAAGATCATTGGCGGTAAGAGAATGGATTGCATCTTTTAGCTTTGAGCTTGCTGTAACAATTAATTCGGTCGATAAAGAGATATTCTTAAGTACACTGTCGGGAAGCTTGTGCTCAATAAAGCCTAAAAGCCTGGCAGCTCCATTAGTCCAGTCCGCTATTTTATCTAAAGTCTGAGCGAAATGCATAAGGTCTTCTCTGTCCGGCGGGAGAAACAGCCCCGCAGAAAGCTTGTTTACCATTTCTGACCTTAAAATATCGGCCTGATGCTCGCTTTCACGTACTTTCTCAGTCGCCGATACTTGAGCGTTTAAATCCCCGTTTACGAATGCCTTGACTGCTTCCGAAAAAAAAGTTACTGTTTTGTAGGTTTCTTCCACGTGTTTTTGTGCATACTGTAGGATCTCCTTCTCTTCAGCCATTCCCAGCCAACCAAATATATTTCTCATTTCTTTCACAGCTACCTCCTATTTAAAAAAATATATTATTCCCTTCAATATGATAAAACTTATTAATCCGGAAATAAATGGCGTTGCTACCCAACATAATACAATATCCCGCATGATACGCATATTTAATACGCGGATACCTTTAACTAAACCTATTCCACAAATCGCCCCTACAATGGAATGGCTGGTTGAAACCGGTATACCCATTAAAGTATATATATGTACGTTGAGTGAACTGGCCAATTGAGCAGAAAATGCCATAATCGGCGAAAGATGAATAATCTCTGAACCTATAGTTTCAATAACTTTATACCCCCAAGTCACAATACCTAAAACTATAGCAGCCCCTCCCAAAATAAGACAAATCTTAGGAGAAATTATTTCGGCTCCAACTAAAACCCCGATAGAATTCGCTACATCATTAGACCCCCAGGTAAAAGCGACATAACAACCGCTTATGACGATAAGGGTTGCAATGGTCTGTTTAAAATACCTGCGCGGGATTATCCGGGGTAAAATATTTTGCAATACACGAAAAAATATATATCCCAATATCGCCGCACCTACGGGAGTTAAAATCCAACACATAAAGATATCTCCCAATACTTTCCATTTTACGGGCGCAGCCATGGCAAGGCCTGCTCCAGCTACCGCACCGACGATGGAATGACTGGTAGAAATAGGCATTTTCCAGTGCGTTGCAAGCATAACCCAAAGGCATGCGGCAAAACTGGCGATAAAGGCAATATTTCTGGAATTATTTTTACTAAGCTCATTAAGCGGCACAATACCTTTACCTATGGTTGCAACCACATAAGACCCCTGCAGACTCGCCCCTAAAAAACCGAACAAAGCAATCAAAAATATCGCTTGTTTTAGACTCAATACACGCGAACCAACAGCGGTACCCAAGGAATTGGCGGCATCATTAGCCCCTATGGACCAACCAACCGCCAAACTCATTGCCACAGCAATACCTATAATTAGAAAATCCATCAGCTTATTGTATAGTAAGTAAAAAGCAGTATCAACTCAATTTTGGCCGGAATCGAAATAATCAGGGTAAAAATTTACAACCCATCACTCAATATAACATAAGACGAAAAATAAGCAATCACAAATTTATACGAATTAATTTCCGGCGGATGATTAACTCCCGCCATTTCCTAGTAATTTCAAATCGTAGATAATATTTCTTTCTCAAATATATTATCCAGCCCCATAAGGCAATCGGGATCAAAATACTTCTTCAAACGCGCCATTTCCTTTATTTGAGCTTCGCTATACATAATTTTTAAATACGGTTTCTTTATTTTCCCTATCCCATGCTCTGCCGAAACTGTGCCGCCCAAAGACACTGCTTTCTTGCAAAAAATCTCCATATATTTTTTTGCTTTAATACTTTCCTCATTGCTCTTAGGCAGAAAATTGAAATGTAGATGCTCTTCTCCGATATGCCCGAAATTCACATAATGGATGCCTGACTCTTTTGCTTTTTCTTTATAAAAATTATACATATTCGGAAATGCTTTATGCGGCACCGCACAATCAACGGCGGTTTTAAGTTGCTTGTAACTTCTTAAATATTCATTAATAGCCTGCGGTAATCTATGGCGAAATTCAAAAATCTTTTCCCTTTCTTTTGGCGTATCCGCCAAAAGGCTTTTCTCCATAAGCGCTCCTGCCTCCTCTATCAACCTAGCCCATTCATCCATCAACGTATTTAGATTATCTAAAGTTTCAACGGCCTGCTCGAAATAAACAGCACATTCGACAGCAGGTACGAATGAGTACTCTCCTTTAAGCATACCTAAAGAATTTTTATCAAAAAATTCTAAAGATGTCGGATCTAATGATTTTTTTTCTTTTAATTTTTTTATTTTCGTTATAAATTCCAACCCGTCGGTTTCATTTTTAAAGAAAATAAGACCATCAAATACATTAACCGGCTTGTCCTGTAAGTTAATTTTTGCCGCGACAACTATACCAAGAGTACCTTCACTGCCGATAAACAAATCAATTAAATCCATATTATCACGCACAAAATATCCTGATTGTGATTTCATTTTCGGCATAATATATGATGGTAACCTGAATTTAAAATTTTTTCCTTGATATTTGAAATCAAACAATCTTGCTTTTGAAAAAATATCCCCCCGCTTTATAATAATTGGTTCGCCTGTCGGTAAAACTATTTCTATTTCTGAAACATAATTCCTGATAGAACCATAGCCAAAACCGCGCACGCCAGAGGCGCAAGTAGAAATTGCTCCTCCAAGGAAAGCAAGACTTTCCGTGGGCGCGGCACGTAATATAAGATTATTTTTAACTGCATTTTCCTCAAGCTCTTTAAAAGTCAGGCCGGTTTCAAGAGAAATAGTTTTATTTTTTTTATCAACCTCTATAATGCTTTTAAACTCCTCTGTTGAGATAATGGCTCCCCCCAAAGGAACACATCCCCCGGTAGTACCGGTCCTTCCGGCGGAAAGCGTAAAGGGTGTTTTATGTTTATTAAAATCCCTGATAAGATCTACCAATTCATTCTTGCTTTTTACGATACATAATGAAGATGCGTTTCCTTTTAGATTGGAAGTATCCTCAAGATAACTTTCGAATTCGTCTTTTTTTGTTTTTATAATCATAAAGGCGGGAATTATATAAAACCCGTAGTTTAAAAGCTATAGTTAAGACTGCAGGCGAATGCGTCGCTGTCAAAAAATTGCCCTTCGAGATTTAACCACATTTTTTCTGTAAAAGGTACATCGAACCCGAAAATCAGCCCAACCGACCTGGAAAGATCGGACATTTTGCGCTTTCGTACCTCATCCACCCAATGGATATAATCAACCCGCGACCATCTTGTGCCTAGATAGGGCGTTAGATATTTTAAATCGTAAGAGGCTAGCATCGACACTTGCCAATCATCCAATATGGCTTTATTTTTTACGCCCGCAACATACGTTCTTTTAGGGTGAACGCTTATGTGTTGAAAACCAAATACTACTTTTGTTTTTTCCTTATTTAAAAGGCGAAGACGAAAACCATAGCCTCCGGAAAAACCGGTTGAATAATCAACTTCTGCCACGCCAAGTGGATGCTGTTTTATATCACCGGCGCCTCCTTTTAAATCAACAGAAAGCCAATCGAAAATTCCGTATGAAACAAGAAGAAAATTCTGGCTGCTACGGACTTTCCCGTAATTATCCTCAAGGTATCGCTTCAAAAGTGTATGGTTTTGCAGGCCGGTGAAAAATTGTTTCTTTTGCGGCATCTTTGTGCCGTAGGCCGGCGCTGCGGATACAGATGAAACTTGTAACAACAAGATAAAAAATAAAAATAATTTACGCATATCAAAATGCATTATACCAATAATTTAAATACAGACAAGATATTCGATATTAACTTTAGGTATGTATAAACTGGGAGGGAATTAGCTTAGCGACCAGCCAGGAACTTCCATGTTGCTTTGAACCTGAACTTGGGGATTGTTATTTGCGGCGCGGTCTTGAACAGTATTGCGAGGCAGTGCTACATCAAAAACCAAAGTCAATATAACTGGAACGGTATTGCCTATCTGATTACCAATTACAAAACCAGTAGCCCTATTAGTTAAAACTTCTACATTTGCTCCAACAGTCCTTCTGAGTTGATTGCCGGCCAGAGAATAAACAACAACAGTATCAACCACCCCATCGTTATTTGTATCCTGATTAATTGTTACGGTATTACCGGCAACCGCAATTGCGGCGGCATTTACTCTGCCGACTGCCGTAAGGGCATCTTTTGAAATACGGTCCATAATTAACGTCGCCTCGTTAAGTACCAGTGTATTGCGCTCTGAAGACTGTAAAAATCTTCTGCTGCCGACATCAAAAGAAGCAACACCAAGCACAACAACCCCCATAAGGGCAATCGCCATGGTAAGCTCCATCAATGTGACTGCTTTTTTCATAAATTAT
>JALOBR010000049.1 GCA_023228195.1 Candidatus Omnitrophota bacterium | reverse complement strand
TATATTATAAAAGATATATTTGTCAAGAAAAATATATATATATTTTTCAAAAAAACGACCCCAGCGCAATTAAGCACCTTAAGCCCCTAGTTGCGCTGGGGTCTGCTGATTTTCGTAAAAACCTTATTTTTTGCTTTTTACTTTATCAATAAATTCTTCCACGTATTTGGCGACCAGATCCTTACAACCTAAACCAAACGCGAGCGCGATACCTAAACCCAAAGAACCAAGGACCACCGCTATTATTATACTAACAGTTGAATGAACTGTTAAGGTGGCAATCTTAAGTTGCTCTAAAGCGATAGCGACAGCAAAAGCAACTATCGCGATCTGGACTATTCTTCCAAAAAGCGCGCCCTGCTCTACTCCGGCATTTGCTGAAGCAGTTTTAACTATGCTGCTAAGAATTGTTGCGGCAAACATTCCAAGAAGTAAAACAAATACAGCCGCAATAATATGAGGTACGTACAAAATAACTTTGTCCAGCAAGCTCGCTGCCTGTTTTAATCCTGCCGCATCAGCTGCCACAAAAAGAGTGACAAATATAACAATCCAATAACCTATCACAGCTATCAACTCTGACGTAGCTATA
This sequence comes from Candidatus Omnitrophota bacterium, assembly GCA_023228195.1. Classification (GTDB taxonomy): domain Bacteria; phylum Omnitrophota; class Gorgyraeia; order Duberdicusellales; family 4484-171; genus JAJYOP01. Next base: position 9,260 of record JALOBR010000049.1, on the reverse strand, counting down.
TTGATACCGCCTTTAAGTAAAAGATTATTCAAATTAATTTTCTCTGCAAGATTATCTACTTTTAGTGCTTTAAGCGCCTTTGCAAGTATGCCTTTTATCAATTTTGCTATAATCCAGCCCACAAGAAGGATTATCACAACCGCAGCAAGATTTACGAAAATACTGCTTATCTTTGAAAGTATCACTTTTGCCGGCTCTAGATATACTATCTGTAAATCCATACGCACCTCCTTTATTGCCCTAATATTCATATGCGGACAAGCGCATTGAATTTGATTCCACAGAAATCAACATCTATCTTGTCATTTTGTTTTCTCTATTTTATAACCTAAATCTTTTCTAACCTTAAGCCAATTCGCGCGTAATTCTACAAGCTGATTGTAGATATCTTTTCTGTCGGAGAAATACTTTTTAGCTCCCTCGTTTAACGCTGCCTTAATAGCCTTATCTTTTGGATTTTGTTTAGCCTGAGCATAGAGCAGGCTTCTTTCATCGTGCCAGGCAATTCGCTTCACCCTCATCTGGTCATGCAACCTGTCGCGCTCCAGGGTAAAATCCTTTCTTGCCTGAGTCAACTGAGCTTGAAGCTCTTTCTTAGCAGGAGAAACATTCGCAGCGAACACAGATACACCAAAGGAAAAAAGCAAAACAGAAATAAGAAAAATAGTCAAAAAACCTTTAAACCGCATGAGCCACCTCCTGCAAATAATTATACGTGAATACACAGCAATAGCAATAACTTTTTAGAAAATTTACGGATAAGCCATTAGGCGTATATTACGCTAACTATTGGGGCTAGATATACGGTTGAATAAATTTTTCGAGTTCCCTTTTATTCATCGTACCAACTTTTTTGGACATAACTTTGCCGTCTTTAAAAAGAAGTAAAGTCGGGATGCTCATCACCGTAAATGAAGTGGCTACATCTGAAGCTTCGTCGACATTTAGCTTGCAAATCTTTATTTTTCCGTGATATTCTTTTGCGATCTCTTCTATGTAAGGGGCAATCATCTTGCATGGTCCACACCATGGCGCCCAAAAATCAACAAGAACAGCAACGTTAGACTTAATCACTTCTTTGTCAAAATTATCACTAGTTAGCTTTACTTCCATGCTACTCCTTTTTTTAAGAGGTTTTATTTTATGCTGCGTTTATATTATATGAATTTTTTCTATCAGGTCAATAAATTTTTGCCAAATTTGCTAACTTCTATTTCTGCGGATAGAAAATAGCGGACGAAATTATCTGCTTATCCAATCAACAATTTCACCATCAACCATTACAAATGTTATAGTGTCGGTAGGATCTTCTGTTTGCCAATTTGCCAGCGTAAAATGCTCTTCATTGTATTCGGTATTATAATCTACCAAATCCTCGCTTTCAAACCCGAGGTCTTTCAATGCTAAAGGAATATCGATATCGGCATCAACAGCATATGAATTAACCAGTAAAAAAACTGACAATATAAATATAGCAAAAATTTTTTTCATCCTAATCCTCCTTCCATGAGCAGACGGTTTACGGCAAAGAAGTAAACGCGAACTGCTGACGTAAAACATCTATGAGTTTGATTCTAACTCTTTTCCTAAATTCTTTCAAGAGTTTTTCATCCTGTTTTATTAAAAATTGGTGGGCAAAAAATTTTAATTAGGTTTCGTACGGCAAGGACTGAAGATTATTAACACAATAATGCCGGGTACCGGCAGCCCAAACAGAGCATTCTAGTGGACAGGCAGGCAGCTATAAGAACTCTTCGGCAAAACTGAAGTTCCTTCGCAACGCTTCCCGCATAATATCATCTGAAAGAATATTTATTGCAGGAGATAAAATTTTGTCATGGCAATTGGTGGAGGTGGCGGGAGTCGAACCCGCGTCCCTACAGGGTTAATAAAGAGCTCCTACATGTTTTTTCCTTCTTTTATCTTACCCTAAATAGCTCCGAAGGAAAGGATATACCCAGGGGCAACCTTGTAAATTTTCGAAGCAAACCCCCAAAGTAAAAAGCTTGCCCTTAGTCTCAAAAATGACCCCCTATGCCTCTTGAGACGAAAAGCATAGAAGTCCGTATTAGTGTACCCCTACGGGGGATAAACCCACGTATGGCGCTCTAACAGGGGCAGCTAATGCGCTGCCTACACCAGCAAATTGTGGTGTTGCGTTTAAATTTTTGTAAACCCTCACTAACGTAGGGGGCTTACCCGCACGACATGCAACCCTTCACCTCATCTATAGGTCGAGGCCTTTTCACCCCCAAATTGCCAAAGATCATTTTCCCAGTTAGAAAATAACATAGAATTAATTGGTTTGCAAGACAATTATAAAATGTTAAGGCTGAGATTCAGACTAGGGATTAATTTCCGCCGCGGCCTTAGCCTTAACCTCAACCTTTTCGCAAAAAGTGCTTGAATTTTTTATATTAACCGCTAATATAATTACCATGCTAAATAAATTCAGGACACATCACAAAAAAATACTCTGGTTCCTGGCAATCATTATAATCCCTGCCTTTGTCCTTTGGGGCGGCCTTGCATCCATGAAAGAAAAGAACCGAAATATAGTAGCCAAGGTAGGCGGGCATTCTATAACCATCGAGGACATGCGTTATTATGTAACTATGGCGCAATTATCCTTTGCCCTGCTTGATATACCGGAAAAAGAAAAGAAAATAACTAAACAAGATGTAATTCAAACTGCCATTGACGATATTCTTCTCTTATGGAAAGCAAACAAAGACAAAATAAAAGTTAGCGATAACGAAGTGATTGCCTCAATAAAACAAATTAAGTTTTTTTCAAAAGACGGCAAATTTGAAGTTGAATACTACAAGCGGTTACTGCGTCAAATGCGCATTGAGCCGCAAACATTTGAGAAATATATAAGAAATTTTTTAAAAATAGATAAACTCTACAAAAAATATATCCGGGTAAACCCATCGGAGTCAGACGCAAAAAAACTGTACAAAAAAGACACCCAAAAGGCAAAAATATCTTACATCTTTATACCTTATGATAAATTAAAAGAAGGAATGCAAATACCGGAAAATGAACTGGAAAAATTTTATCAAAAAAATAAATCTGCTTTCAAAGAAGAGGCTAAAATAAAAATAAAGTACGCGATAATAACAAATGAAGACAAGGAAAAGCTGGCTCTGGTACGAAATAATTTGAATAATTTAAAAACTATAGACGATCTTAAAAGTAATTTTTCCATAGATGTCAAAGAGACTGCGTTTATCGGTAGAAAAGACCCCATAGAGGGACTGGGATGGCAGCCGGCGATAAACAACCTAGCTTTTTCGTTGAAATTAAAAAAGATATCTCCTATGCTTGAAACAAATATAGGCTATATATTTTTGCAAAAGGAAGAAGAAAAAGCTGCATTTACCCCGGAGTTTACAGGGATAAAAACAAAAGTAGAAGACACAATAAAAGATTCCCTTGCAAAAGAAAAAGCAAAAGCGCTCGCAGAGAAACTTACTTCCAGGATAAAAAATGAAAATATAAAAAATATACGAAAACTTGCGGAACAGGAAAATTGTGATTTTAAGGATACGGATTGGTTCAAATACTATGACTACATCGAAGGCTTAGGGCTCAATGAAAAGGTAAGTAAAATAGTTTTTTCGCTTAAAAACGAACAAATCTACCCTTACCCCCTATTGCTTGGCAAAGGGGCCTACATTATTCAGTTAAAAAACATAGACTCAATTAACGAGAAAGATTTTATCACGAAAAAAGACGAATACCTCGCACGCATTAGGCAAAACATGGAGCTAATGCAAAAAATCAAACTTCTCTCCCAAATCAAAAAAGAATCCAACGCAAGATTTTAACTAAAAACTGTATTTTGAAAATGAATTTTTTACCCAAAAGGCAGCCCTTTATTTTTCATAAGAAGGGTTCTCGTTCGTAGAAATAAATGGCTGGGTTAACCCAGCCTTAATTTTATTGAAAATGATCGATTTGAAGCATTACCCACGAAACTAACTTTTCTTTTGTATCGGCAAATTGCTTCCTTTGTGAAATCAGGGCTGCCACAGACGGAAAACTTTTATAAAAACTTTTTCGGGTTAAACCCCGCAAATAAAAACCCTGCGCTTTAAGCGCAGGGTAAATTATTAATATAATCTGTTTAAATTTACAAAAAAGGATTAATCTTCTACGATAATCGCATTCACCGGGCACTGCGAAGCAACTTCATGCAAATCGCAGCCTGAGCATTTATCAGCTTTTACTTTTGCAATACCGTCAGAAACCATTTCAAAACAATCCGGGCAGCTATTAACGCACAAACCACATCCAACGCAAGCGCTCGCATCAATAGTTACTTTTGACATTTTGCTCTCTCCTTTCTTTTGCCAAACTTAGGCGTCTTTTTTATTCAACCCGTAATACTCTAAATTTCTATTGGCAACTTCCTGAAGCGATGTTAATCCTGACTCATCTTTTAAAAGATGCTTAAATCTTGATTGAGCTTTAACATACTCTAAAACAGGCTTTGGTTGCGGCACTTTAAATACGTTTGATATTTTTCCAAACTCATACTCTACCAACGGATACAATCCGCACAAAACAGCTGACTTAGCTACATCGATCGTCATATTTGACGGATGACCCCAGCCCAAAGGACAAGGAACATGGATTTGAATGTATTTTGGCCCACGGATGCTTAAGGCCTTCTTTACTTTTCTTTGTAAATCCTGTATGTAGCCGACTGATGCTGAAGCCACATAAGGAACAAAATGAGCTGCGCATATTTCAATTAATGGTTTTTTATTTCTCCAATTACCGTGCCATTTACTTCCCAGAGGTGAAGTTGTAGTGGAGGCCGTCAAAGGAGTTAAACCGCTACGCTGTATGCCTGTATTCATATAAGCTTCGTTATCGTAACATACGTATAAGATGTCGTGCCCTCTTTCAAGCATACCGGATAAAGCCTGCAAGCCTATATCTGCTGTTCCACCGTCTCCGCCCTGCGCGATAACACGGATATTATCAATTTTACCCAAATACCGTAACGCCGCTTCAACTCCTGAAGCAAGAGCCGAAGAATTCTCAAATAATGAATGAACCCACGGTGTGCGCCAGGCTGATTCGGGTGCTTTTGTAGAAAACACTTCAAGGCAGCCCGTTGAATTCGCAATCATTGTGTTTTTCCCGGCACAATCTGCGACAATCCTTGCAGCAAGCGATTGGCCGCAGCCTGCACAGGCAGTATGCCCGGAAACAAACATATGCTCCTCAAAATGTCCTAAATCCTGCGTAACATCAGACATAAAATTCCTCTTTTAATAAAGACTGGTTGACGTTCAAGAATTCACAGCGGACGTCTTTACTCTTTGAAATATCCACCATATCTTTAATGGTTTGGATTGTAATATCTCTTCCTCCAAGGCCCGCCACAAAGCCGCTTACTTTCGGCTTTTTATTTGCAAAAAGCGATTTTGTTTCCGTGTATAACGGCCCTTCTGACCCAAGAGAAATTGATTTATCAAGCACAAGAACTTTAGTTACATTTTTTAAAGCTTCAAAAATCGCGTCTTTAGGAAATGGCCTATACGATATAACTCGCAGCAAGCCTATCTTTTTGCCTTTTTCACGTTGAGCGTCTATGTAATCTTTTATCGTGCCGCAAACAGAACCCATGGCAACTATTGCAATTTTTGCATCTTCAAGTTTATAGCTTTCTACTAAGCTTAAACCTTTTCTTCCGAATACAGACTCAAATTCTTTACCGATTTTAGGCATTAAATCCAATGTCTCTTCTAATGTTTTATGAAGCGAATAACGCGTTTCAAGATATATCGAAGGATCCCCCAAAAGGCCGAAGCTCATAGGATTATCTACATCTAATTTATAAGGGGCATTATATGGCGGTAAAAACTTATTTACCTGTTCCTGCGAAGGAACATCAACTGTTTCCATGCCATGCGTTAGAATAAAGCCATCCATATTTACCATAATCGGAAGCATTACGCGTGGATTTTCTCCCAACCTATATGCCTGTAAAGTAAGATCTAGCGCTTCCTGATTATTTTCTGCATAAACTTGAACCCAACCGCTATCGCGAAGAGATATTGCGTCCTGCTGATCATTCCATATGTTTATTGGAGCAGAAATCGCACGGTTTGCGCAAACCATAACAATAGGAAAACGCATTCCTGCGATGTTGAACAATACTTCACTCATATATATAAGCCCTTGCGAACTTGTTGCGGTAAAAACCCTGACCCCCGTTGCAACAGCGCCTAAAACAACAGTTGCTGCCGAATGCTCGCTTTCAACGTTCACAAACTGCGAATCCATTTCACCGTTAGCTACAAAATCAGCAAGGCGCTCAACAATATGCGTTTGAGGGGTAATTGGATAAGCGGATATAACAGCCGGTTTACAAAGCTTTACCGCTTCTGCTACAGCATAAGAACCTTCAAGGAATTGCTTCATTTCTCTTCTTCTCCAGTCATTTCGATATCCTTTTTAGGACAAATAAATACACAAAGCCCGCAACCCTTACAATATGCATAATCTGTTTTATAAGTATTTTTTTCTTTTCCTTCTATGCAACTTTCCGGGCAAACAAGTTTACAAAGGCCGCAAGCGATGCATTCTTTACGCAAAAATTTTGGCTTTTTCCCGGCACGCCAGGAACCTGTCATATTTCTTTTTGAAGAACCTGATTTTGCAATTAATGGCGCAAACATAAGTTTATTATATTTTTTTAAATAACCAATGACCAAACTTTATTATTGTTTCTCTTTTGGTTGTTGGAATTTGGTTATTGATCATTGTTTGGTTATTGTTTCTTGGAACTTGGTTATTTTTAAGCTACTGCTTCGTATCCTCTCTTGATAGCCTCTATATTCTTTTCTAAAACTTCCGGTTTTGAAGCAAATCTTCCCCTGACAGCTTTATTAATCGATTCCAGGCTGACGTCTCCGCTTATTTTAGCAAATGCGCCCAATAAAACCGTATTGGTGAAAGGTTTGCCTATTGTTTCCAATGCTATTTTTTCCGCAAAAATTTTAACCAGTTTTATGCCTTTTGGGGCTTCTTCTATGTCCGAATCATTTCTTATGGCAACCATCGCAACGCCGCCTTTTTTCATACCCAGAAAACACCTCTCGCTCTTAATAAGAGTCGAATCTATCACCATAACGTAATCCGGATTATATATTTGAGAACGAAGCCTGACTGGCTTTGTATCAAACCTTAAAAACGCATTCATCGGCGCACCCATGCGTGCAGCTCCGAAGCTTGGAAAAGCATAAGCATAAATTTCCTGAAAGAAAAAAGCTTCACCCAATATTGCTGCTGTAGTTATAGCGCCCTGACCTGCCCTCGCAAATATTTTTACTTCTTTCACTAGCTCAAGCCTCCGTAAAATTTTTGTTAATTAAGTATCTGGATTGCGGAATTACCCGCGCAGGCTTTTAGCGTAAAACCTGATTGAACCGCAAGAAAGAAAAATATATCATAAAAAGAAAAAAAGGCAAGAAAAAAATTATCAATTTTTTAGTTGTCTTTCCAAAATACTTTATCGCCGCTTTCCTTTATCAAGTTTAGCGCCACATCAACTATTTTAGAATCGTATCGCAATCCGCGTCCGCTGCATAATTCTTTGCTGGCGTTAGTGATACCTAAGGCTTCCCTGTAGGGCCGATGTTGAGTCATCGACTCAAGAACATCGCTAACCGCCAGAATACGCGCTTCAAACAAAATCGCATCGCCTTTTAATTTACGAGGGTAACCTGAACCATCAAGACGCTCGTGGTGCTGATATATTGTTTCTGACAAAGGAAAAGGAAATTCTATATCTTTAATAAGATCATAACAATTCTTCGCGTGCTCCTGTATAATACCGTACTCCAAATCACTTAACTTACCCGGTTTATTCAGTATATCCAACGGTATACTGATTTTACCCAAATCATGGAGCTCGCCGGCAAGCTTTATCCCTAAAAGACGATTCTCATCCCAATTTAATTCTTTTGCTATAATCTCAGCTATATTCGCCACGTGACGCGTGTGGCTGAAAGTGTAAGGATCCCGCATCTCAAGAGCCTTTCCTAATATTTTTAATGTGTTTATAAGCATCAAAAGCCTTTCTTTTTCAAGGTTGGCATATGCTGTCATGTCTCGCGTTATGCCCATAGTTCCGATAATTTTAGCGTTTTTATCGTACATGGGAATTTTTGTAGTAATCGCCTGATTCCATGTTCCATCAGGCAAAAGGGTATGTTCAATTTTTCCTATTATGGGCTTGCCTGTGGTTAAAACATAATTATCATCTACGCTCATTTGCTGCGCTTGCTGCGCAGGGAAAAAATCAAAATCTGTCTTTCCCACTATCTCTTCTGATTTAAGCCCAACACCCTGTGCGTAAAATTTATTCACTTTTATTATGCGATTATTGCAATCCTTAAAATACATAGCATCAGGGAGGTTATCCAAGAGCCCCTGTAAAAAATCCCTTTCAAGAGATAAAATACCTTCCATCTCTTTATGCGTAGAAATATTTTCGATTATTCCTTCCAGGTATTCTTTCTTATCGCGGGACGCAATTAACGAGCAGGTTATCGCAACCCATAAATTTCTACCGGTAAGCGTTTTAAAAACCGCTTCGAAGAAGTTTACTTTTCCATCCATGCGCACACGCTTAAAAAACTCATCACGCTCGGAAAGATTTGCGAAAAAATTTGCTAATTTGACTTTTTTCAGTTCGCGGGTGCCGTTAAGCCCGAGCATTTTTGAAAGTGCGGAATTTACGATAATAAATCGTTCCTGCGGAAGGAACGCGTATTTAAAAAGGCCTATCCCCAGATTATCTGCGCTGGATATATTAAGATAAAATGTATTTTTCATAACTGCCACGGATTAAGAGACATTTAATTATATCATTTAAATAATAAAAAGAAAAGTCTACGTTAATTTGATAACGGGGACTCAAACTTGCGTGTCATGCTCATTACCCCCCCTTCGGGGGGGGTAATTCGACTAAGCACTTTTCGGCGGGAAACGCCGAAAAGTGCAAGTCTCATTAAAAGAAAAGCCCCCGTTAACTTAATCCAGCTCTTTCATACCTTAGAATAAATTATTCATAAGTAAGAAAGGACGGGGTTAATAACGGGGGCCCTATTTGCTTGTCGCGTGAATTACCCCGCTCACTTCGTTCGGGGGTAATTCAATTAAACGCTTTCCAGCGTTTTGTCGTAAACTCATTACCCCGCTCACTTCGTTCGGGGGTAATTCAATTAAACGCT
>JALOBR010000048.1 GCA_023228195.1 Candidatus Omnitrophota bacterium | reverse complement strand
GGGGACATAAAGCCGTCGGATGATGACTTGGCGATAACAAAGAGGTTAATTGAGGCTGGTAAAATTTTAGGCATTGAACTGTCTGACCATATAATTTTTTCTGCAGATGGATTCTTTAGCCTTAAAGAGGGAAATTTAATTTAATTATATACTGAAAGGGGCCCCCGATGCCCCTTTTTTATGGGACTTGACCGTCCATTGTTTTTATGATAATTTAAGTGCACAGATACTTATATGCAACAGAAACTAAAAGAAATAGCAGATTTAATCTTGGGATTTACTTTTCGCGGGGCGATAGTCCCGGATCAAAACGGCGATTCGTTTGTTTTCCAGGCAAAAAATATTGTCGGAGACAAAGCGGATGTTGGATTGCAAAACCTGGTAAAAATATCATTTAAGGGTTTTAGGGGCGCTCATTTTTTGCAAAAGAGCGATATTGTTCTTACTTTGCGCGGAGCGAATGTCGGTTCTTTCAGGGCGGCTGTTGTCCGGGGCGATGTCAAAAATGTAATTGTTCCGTCCTCTGTAATGATAATCAGACCGATCAACCAAAAAGTTTTATCCGAATATTTAGCGGCTTATTTTAATTCGATGGATGGGCAGAAAAATATTTTAAAAGCGGTTACCGGTTCCTATATTCAAACAATTTCAAGACAGAAGCTTGGAGAGGCCATTATCCCGTTGCCGTCTATTGAGGATCAGTTATCGATTATCAAATTGGCCGATAACTTAAAACGCCAACAGGAAATTTGCGAAGAAAAAAATAAAATCAAAAAAAATATTATCAACGCAATTTTTGAAAAGATAATTTAAATTTATGACACCTAAAAAATATACCCAGGAAGATCTCAATAAAGTGCTTTGGGCCGCGGCGGACTCTTCTCGGACCCAGGTAGACGCCGGCGTTTATAAAGACTATGTGTTGGCGATGCTTTTCTTTAAGTATTTGAGCGATTTGTCAAAAAAGAAATACGAACAGTATCGGGAACGGTTTAATGGCGATCAGGAAAGGATCAGAGAAAAAATGAAGATGGACCGTTTTTATTTGCCCGAAAAATCTTCTTTTGATTATATCTATGGAATTATCGAACAGGATAATATTGGGGAAGAGCTGAACAAAACGCTTGACCGCATTGAAGAAGCAAACCGCGAAAAACTTGAGGGAGTGTTTAATGTCGATTTTAATTCGGAAGCAGTTTTGGGAAAACTGGCGGAGCGCAATAAAATGCTGCGCCATTTGATCCAGGATTTCGCCAAAATAGACCTAGCCGACGCAGGAGACGACATTATCGGCAACTCTTATATGTATATGATCGAGAGATTTGGAGCCGACGCGGGCAAAAAAGCTGGAGAATTTTTTACTGTACGCAATGTCGCTAAATTGGTTGCGATGCTGGCCCAGCCGAAAGCCGGAGACAGGATTTGCGACCCTTGTTGCGGTTCTGGGGGATTGCTTTTATTGGCCGGAGAAGAGGTAGAAAAAGGCGAGTCTAAGAACTATGCCCTTTATGGGCAAGAGTCAACGGGATCGACATATCAGCTGGCAAGAATGAATATGTTTTTGCACGGAAAAGATTCGGCTCGCCTTGAATGGGGAGACACCCTCAATAATCCATTGCTGACGGAAAATGACCAGCTTATGAAGTTCGACACGATAGTTGCAAACCCTCCTTTTTCTCTAAAAAAATGGGGCGCGGAGAACGCAGAAGACGATAAATACAAACGTTTTTGGCGAGGCGTTCCGCCCAAAGATAAAGGCGACTTTGCTTTTATCACTCACATGATAGAAACAGCCAAGCCGAAGACCGGCCGTATCGCGGTAATTGTTCCTCACGGCGTGCTATTTCGTGGCGGTGCAGAAGGGAAGATCCGCGAGCAACTGATCAAAGAAAATATTATTGACGCGGTTATCGGCTTGCCCGCTGGTTTGTTTCAAACAACCGGGATTCCGGTGGCTATTTTGGTGATAGACCGGTCTCGCGAAAAAGGCGGGGCGAACGAGAATAAGAAAGATATTTTATTCATTGAAGCGTCGAAGGAGTACAATCCTGGCAAAGCTAAAAATATTTTAACCGAAGAAAATATCGAAAAAATTTATAATACGTACAAAAACCGCAAGAATATCGAAAAATTCGCCCGAAAAGTTGGGTTTGACGAAATCAGCAAGGAAAACGATTCCAACCTGAACATTACCCGCTATGTTGATACTTTCGAAGAGGAAGCGCCGATAGATATCAAAGCGAACCTGAAGGAACTGGCGGAACTGGAGCCGGAGCTAAAGAAGCTGGAAGATCAGATGGACGATTATTTAAAACAATTAGGAATTAAATAAAAAAATCTATGGATAAAAAGATAATTGCTCAACTTCATAAGTATTTCGACGCGTATGTCTACACGAAGGAGGGAGTCGAATTTTGGTATGCGCGCGAATTGCAGGTATTGCTCGGCTATAACGAATGGCGCAACTTTGAAAAAGTGATCGAGAAGGCAAAGATCGCTTGCGAGAAATCGGGACAAGTTATCCACAACCATTTTGTTGACGTCAACAAAATGGTTGGTATTGGTTCGGATGCTCAAAAGGAGATACCGGACATTATGCTCTCGCGCTACGCCTGTTATTTGATAGCGCAAAATGGCGACCCGAGAAAAGATGCTATCGCCTTTGCGATGACCTATTTTGCCGTACAAACCAGAAAACAAGAGGTCCTAGAGAAGAGGCTTGCTGACTGGGAGAGAGTACAGGCAAGAGAAAAGCTATCAGCTTCGGAAAAACAGCTTTCAGGAGTTATTTTTGAGCGTGGAGTTGATAGCCAAGGGTTTGCCCGGATTCGTACCCGCGGAGACGCTGCCTTGTTCGGCGGCTATGGGACCAAAGAGATGAAACAGCGTTTGGGAATACCGGAGAAACGCCCATTGGCGGATTTTTTACCGTCAGTGACCATAAAGGCCAAGGATCTGGCAACAGAGATTACTAATTTTAATGTTAAAAAGGATACAACCTTACAAGGAGAAATACCGATCAGTTTAGAGCATGTAAAGAACAACCAGAATATGAGGGATATGCTCGGAAAAAGCGGAATTTATCCGGAGAATTTACCGGCAGAAGAAGATATTAAGAAAGTGGAACGCAAAATTAAATCCGAAGATAAAAAGTTGCCGAAAAATGTTAAGAAATTAAACGGGTAAATAAAATATGATCGATAAATCGAAAATAACGGATTGCTTTAATGAGACTGGCTTTCCATTCCAACAATGGTGTTTAGAAACCATCAGAAATTTTAGTAAAGATCATGGAGGGTGGGGCTATAAAGCTATATCAGAATGGCCATTTACGTGCCCACCATCAAACGGACCCTTATTGGGAGTGCATAGTACCGCTGATATTGTGGCAATAAGAGGTGTCACAGGCGCAGCAGATACTCTTTTATTCCTCGTTATTGAATGCAAGCGAGCCAATGCGAATATCAAAAATTGGGTTTTTATGAGCGATAAATATGATAATAAACCTTTATTTATTTTTTCAAAAGTTGACGATGATTTGAAAGAGGCGGCTTACACAACGCGCAGACTAACTTTTCCTGGTCTAAATTATACGACAGAAAATTTTGATTATTGCAATAACGTGATCGAGGCAAAAAATGATTTTTCATCGCTTAATCGGAATCAGGAGGAAAGAGTCTACAAAGCTATCCGACAGGCGAACCAAGGTATTTTTGCTCTAGAAAATAAAAAACCAAGATATATTGAAAATTTAACAACAGGGTTACCATCGGATGTTTTTAAATATTTTGTTTTTCTTCCCGTGGTAGTAACAACTGCAAATTTATACACAACTGATTTTGATTATAAGAATGTGACAGAAGGCAACATTTTAAAAGAAAATATAAATTATACTGAAAAAAAATGGATAACCTATGAATTTCCTCTTCCAGATTTTATTAACTACGGGAGACAACTGGACGGTATTGCTTTGGAGAAGAGAACAACTTTTATTGTAAACGATAAATCCTTTACAGATTTTTTAAGCGGTATCGGCAAAATTTGTAATTTAAAATAGAAATATGGAATTAAAACAATTTGTTAAAAATATACTTAAGGATTTAGTGGATGCGGTTGAAGAGGAAAAAAATGAATCGTGCCGTAGCATGAATTTAACCAGCTCTCAAGATAATCGCACTGTTGAGTTTGATATTGCGGTAACGGTTGAAGATTCGACTACTTCATCGGGAAAAGCTGGGATTAAGGTTTTCCAGATCATTGAAGGCGGCGGCAAGATGTCCAAAGAATTAAAAAATTCAGAAGTTAGCCGAATTAAATTCGGGGTATCTGTCGCTAATTTTACAAAAGAAGAGCAGGCAAAAAGAGATGCCGAACCTGTACGGCCGAAGAGCGGTAACTATGTTAGGTTATGAATAAGCAAATACAAAAAAATATCCCTCGTGAGTGGACTAAGCAGAGACTTGGTTCGATTGGGGTATTTACTAAGGGCGCAGGTATATCAAAAGACCAACTCTCGGAAGTGGGCCATAACGTGGTTCGCTATGGAGAACTGTATACAAAGTTCGATGTTAAGATCGAAAGAATCTATTCTTATATACCAAGTGAAATAATACCTTCTACGAGAGAAATAAAATATGGTGACATTTTATTCGCTGGTTCTGGGGAAACTAATGATGAGATAGGAAAATCGGCAGTTTATTTTTTAAAAGAGAGTTGTTACGCTGGCGGCGACATAATAATATTCAGCCCTAAAAGTGCGAACAGTCTTTTTCTCTCATATTTTTTAAATACAGGAGAAGCTAGGAAAAGGTTACGAGAGCTTGGCCAGGGACAGTCTGTCGTGCACATTCATAAAAATGATCTTGAAAATTTAGAATTTAACTTTCCTCTATTAGAAGAGCAAAATAGGATTGTAAGAGTATTGGAAACCTGGGACAGCGCGATTGAGAAATTAGGGAGGAAGATTGAGATTAAGAAGCGGATTAAGAAGGGGTTGATGCGGGAATTGTTGGCGGGCAAAACTCGGTTGTCGGGTTTTAATGGAGAGTGGGAAGCAAACAAATTAAGCGATGTTTGCGAAATTAAAAAAGGACTTGGTCTCTCGAAAGTAAAACTAAACGACAAAGGAAAATATGAGTGTATTTTGTATGGAGAGCTATACACGACATACTCGGAAATTATTAATGAGATCAAAAGCAAAACAAATGAGAAAGAAGGGAATCTTTCAATGGCTGGCGACATATTAATTCCTTCCTCAACGACGACTTGTGCTCTCGATTTAGCCATTGCGGCTTGTTTGAATAGGAAGAAAGTCCTTTTAGGTGGGGATATAAGCATTCTTCGAGCAAAAAAAATCTATAATTCAATATTTCTTGCATTATATCTGTCGCATATCAAAAAACACAATTTAGCCAGATTGGCACAAGGAATAACTATCGTACATTTATATGGAAAAGATTTCAAAAAAATAGAAATATCAATACCAAAAATCGAGGAACAAAACGCGATTGCCGACATACTTGTGACGGCGGATAGGGAGATTGCGGAGTTGGAGAGGAAATTGGGGATATTGAAAAATCAGAAGAAGTATTTGTTGAATAATTTGATTACCGGGGCGATTCGGGTGCCGGAGGGAATATAAATACGGGTTTTGCAGGGGTCTATCCAGTAACAGGGGGCCAGACCCCTTAAATACAAATTCAAAATCATGGATTACGAAATATTGGGAAAAGTTAATTTTGATGAGGCGCGTCAGTCACAGCTTCCATTTATTGAGGTGCTTTTGAGTATGGGCTATAAATATGTTTCTTGCGCGGAGGCGTTGCGTCAGCGCGGAGGAGATGCCGGTAAATTTATATTGTCAGATATCGCGGAGGAGAAACTGATGGATATTAACGGTTATGAAATTGATGGCGTGAAATATAAATTCAGTGCCAAGGATGTGCGCGACGCGATCGACGAGTTGGAACATATTCAATATGAAGGGTTAATTGATACGGCGCAAAAAATTTACAATATCATTATGCCGACAAGCGGCGGAAAAACAATTAAGGTTTTTAACGGCGGTAAAACCGAATCAAAGAATTTTCGGTTTATCGATTTTGAAAAACCGTCGAATAACGTATTTCATGTTACGGCGGAATTTGAAGCTTCGGGCAGGCAGATTATCAGGCCCGATATAGTTTGTTTTGTAAACGGAATCCCGTTTGCGATAATCGAGAATAAAAAATCGAGCGTGGCGGTGACGGAGGCGATAAACCAGATGAATCGCAACCAGGGGGCGGAATTTTGTCCGCGGCTTTATGCTTTTTGTCAGCTTTTGGTTGGCACCAATGGCAAAGAGTTGCAATACGGCACCACTGGCACGCAAGCTAAATTCTACGCTGTTTGGAAAGAAAAAGACAAAACCATCGAAGAGATTAACGCTCGAGCAGATAATCTGATCAAAAAAACAATCAATGAGAAAGTTTACAGCCAGGTTCTGGCTGATTTGAATGGAGCGACCATCGGGCATATACAGAAAAAGGATCGTTTAGCTACTGAGCAGGACCGCGGAGTGATATGTCTTTTTGAACCCAAGCGGCTTCTTGATCTGTCTAAAAATTTTGTTTTGTTCGATGCGGGCGTAAAAAAGTTGTCGCGTTACCAGCAGTATTTCGCGATCCATAAGATGCTCGATCGGGTAACGCAGGTTGAAACAACCGATAGAGGCGTAACGCGGCGCAAGGGCGGGTTGATTTGGCATACGCAGGGATCGGGAAAATCTTTGACCATGGTTATGTTCGTGAAAGCGCTCATCGAAGACCCGATGATCAGCAATCCGCGCGTGATCGTTGTTACCGACCGCAGAGATTTGGACCGGCAGATAAAAGACACATTTAAGAATTGCAATTTAAAAAAAGAGGTGATTCAAGCATTGAGCGGCCAGCATCTTATTGATCTGATTAAAGAGAAAAATTTAGCAGTCATTACTACTGTGGGGAAAAAATTCGAATCAGCCAGAAACAAATATCCCGGATTTATTGATGCCGACCAAAATATTTTTGTACTTATAGACGAAGCTCATCGCTCCCAGGGCGGGATTGCCAATTTTGAAATGACCAAAACCATTCCCAATGCCTGCTATATCGGATTTACCGGTACGCCGTTGATGGCAAGCGAAAAAGAGAGCTGGAGAAAATTCGGAGGATATATCGATAAATACACGATTGATGATGCGCTCTTGGATAACATCATAGTTCCGTTAATCTACGAAGGTCGGTACGCCGTAATGACGCAGAATGCCGGTCAGATCGACCGTCAAGTTGACCGGGTTTCGGAAGGGCTGAATCCAAAACAGAAAAAAGAGCTGCAGAAATATATCAGCACCCGGATTATTAAAGACAATCCTCAAAGAATTACCGAGATTGCCTATGATATTGAAAAGCATTTTACCGCGCATTTCCAGGATACAGGGTTAAAGGCGCAAATTGTGGCTCCATCGAAATATTCAGCGGTGCTATTCCAGGAATTTTTCGAAAAGCAAGGAAAGATCCGTACCGCAATGGTTATCTCCGACGAGCATGAAGACGGCGATGTTGATAACACCCATAAAAAAGAAGTGGTGGCTTATCTGGACCGCATCAGGGAAAAACACAGCAGCGTGGCCAGTTATGAAAAGAATGTTATCGAGAGTTTCAAATATAACGATGACGGCGTTGAAATGATTATCGTGGTTGATAAGCTTTTGACCGGTTTTGACGCGCCGAGAAATACAGTGCTGTATTTGGCCAAGGATTTAAAAGACCATAATTTGTTGCAGGCCATTGCTCGCGTTAATCGGCTTTATGAGAACAAAAAACTTCCCAAGACTGCGGGCTATATTATTGATTATTCTGAAAATGCCAAGAACATCGATACGGCGATGAGATTGTTTGGCAATTATGACGAAAACGACGTTAAAGGAACTTTGATCGATGTGGGTGAAAAAATCAAAGAATTGGAGCAAGGATATGGCTTATTGCATGATCTGTTTAATGAAATAAGCGGTTCGGCCGATGATGAGGAGTATTTGCAGTTTTTAAAAGATGATCCCCGCCGCGAAACATTTTATAAGGAATTGAATGATTTTATAAGGAAGCTAAATGAGTGTTTCATTTTGCAGGACTTTGTTCATGAATTCAGGCATCTGGAAGTTTATAAAAGAGATCTTAAAAAGTTTATGGAACTGCGCAAGGCGGCTAGTTTGCGATATGCCGACAGAGTGGATTTAGCGGAATATAAACAGGCTTTGGTGACTATACTGGACCGCTATGTCGACGCAAACGGAGTGGAATTGCTAACTAAGCAGATAAATATTACCGACCGCAAGCAATTTGAGGAAGCAGTAGAAAATTTAGGATCAGACAGGTCAAAAGCGGAAGCAATTGCGGCTCAAGTGGAAAAAACGGTAAAGGAAAAAATGGAAACCGACCCGGAATTTTATGATCGTTTTTCCAAGAAAATAAAAGAAGTTTTGGATAAAATGCATCAGGGAAAAATTGCCGATATTGCCTCTTTAAAGCAATTGAAACTTCTCCGCGACGATATTTTGAATAAGAAGGATGCGGATTTGCCGGAGAAAATAAAAATAATAGTCGGGGCAGATGTATTTTATCGAAACTTAAAGGATGTGCTCTCAAGGTATTCTTTAGCCGAGGATGAATATATTGTCATAGTGCTTGATATTCTGGAGATACTGAAAAAAGAATCAATTGTTGATTGGTATAAAAATATTGATGTTAAAAGAAGGATGATGAATGCCTTGGATGATTACCTGTACGATATCGCCAAGAATGAAAAGGGGATTAATCTGACTAACGAAGAAATTAGAGTATTAATCTCCGAAATTATGCAGCTAGCCGTTAATAACTATGGACTTTTTGCATAGTAAATATGGAGAAGTTCATTTTCGGTTCTTTCCAATATGAATATGAGCTGGTCAAGCAAAAAAGAAAGACCTTGAGTTTGACCGTAACTCCGGGTCTGAAGATAATTTTGAAATGTCCGGTTGAGGCGAGTGCTGAGAGGGTGGAAATATTTTTGAGGCGGAAATGGTTTTGGCTGGAGAAACAGCTTGGTTTTTTTAAAAAATATCAAAGAAAGCTATATGAGAAAGAATATGTCTCCGGAGAATCGTTTTTATACTTGGGCCGCCAATACCGTTTGTTGGTAAAAAGCTCGAAAGAAGACAGAGTCGCTTTAGACAGAGGGAAAATAACCATTTATACCAAGAGAGGCGTTCGCGACGGTGATTACAGTAAAAAAATGCTGGATAGCTGGTACCGTATAAAAATGGAAAATGTTTTTGCGGAGAGGATTGCCCTTGCAGCTAGCAATTTTGGCTATGAGCAGCAACCGTTCCTTATAATCAAAAAAATGGATAAAAGATGGGGAAGCTTTTTAAAAAGCAATAAAATCATTCTCAACCCCAAATTGATTTGTGTATCAAAAGATTGCATCGACTATGTTATCACTCACGAATTGTGCCATTCCAAATACAAAAATCATGATAAAAAGTTTTTTAATTTGCTTGAAAAAAAATACCCAAACTGGCAAAAAACAAAAGATAAACTGGAAATAATAGGTTGTTTAATAAGATGATTAATTATAAACGTTTAATTTAAATATATGGCAATATTTGATGATCTAAAATCCGTAGGTAAAGTTTTGCAGGAGGCAGGAAAAATTGAACAATATAAGCAGATTCTAGAGGCTCAGGAAAAACTTTTAGAGATGCAGAAAAGAGTGGCAGAGTTAGAAGAAGAAAATAAAAAGCTGAAAGAGTTGTTGGCTTGTAGCGAAGACTTGGAATTCAGAATCAGCGTCTACTATAAAAAAAG
>JALOBR010000047.1:7827-9952 GCA_023228195.1 Candidatus Omnitrophota bacterium | reverse complement strand
CTTGGATAATAATATAGGGACGGTTTTTGAACGTTTGGCATCAATACAATTCTTATTTAACCATAAGATTTCCGTTCTAGTCATACGCTTACCATTGGAACCCTGAGTATGTGTAGCAATCTTTATCTTTTTCCATCCAAGTTTGTTTGTAAGTATAGACTCATATAATTCGCTATCATAGCTACTTATCATTACCATGCACTTAGCTTTATAAACTAATTTAAGAAGTTCTTTATGAAATTTTTCGTTATTTTGATCAAAATCATACCCCTGCGTTCTTTCTGTAAGATATGGTGGATCGAGATATAAAAGCGTTGCGGGCCTTTTGACAAAATTCTTGATTAATTCCCTAGCATCTCTATTTTCAATTCTTATATTTCTCAATCGCTCAACTATTGCTTCTAGGCGGATTGGCAGATTACACCATCGGCTAACTCTTGCTTCTTTATCGTTTCTTGTATAAGAATTAGAGTAAGAGAATCCTCCCCTCTCTTCTCCAAACACTCCATTAATAGCCATCATAGAAGAGATCAGAAATCTCCTGGCACGCTCTAAAGAAGAAAGATTTTCTTTATGCAAACGAGCAGAAAATAACTCTTCCCTGGCATAAGGAGTCATGGCAATTTTACGACACAGTTCAGTACCATTTTCTCTTAACTGACAAAAAAAGTTTACGATTTCCCCATTTATGTCATTAATTATTTCTATCTGAGCGGGAGTCTTAGCAAGAGTCACAGCCGCAGAACCGCAAAATGCATCTACCCATGCATTATGAGGAGGTATATACTTAATGAGCGGCAACGCTATTTTATGTTTTGACCCAAAATACCCAAAGGGACTTTTCGCAATCCTAATATGTCGATTTTTTTTTAATCCTGAATTCATTTTATCCTCATCATAAAATAGCTAATTATTTAATCAGATTTCTGCTAATAGCATGCATAAATAAGTTGATTGTTCTAATCTTATATTTTCACAATTAAGCATTCTTATCACCGAATAATCTTTTATATGCTTCTAAGTCCCCATTGTCATCTTCAAACATATCCAAAGAATAGACTGCACAATCTTCCTCAATAAAATCCATCATCTTTTGTGCTTTCATGTCTAAATTATTCTTTATATCAAAGTCAATCGTATCCTTATATTGTAAAATATGATAATTAGCTAAAATTGTTTCGGAACCTCCAACTCTATGTATTCTATCCAGGGATTGCAAATACTGTGCGCAATTATAAGATAAATCATAATATATAGCATGGTGACATGTTTTATGTAAAGAAATTGATTCAGCACAAGCAGCTGGATTAGCAAGTAATACATCTAGATCGCTATTTTTATCAAGGAATTCATTTATAATATCCTCTCTTGTTTCTTCGTCTTCAATCGAAGAAGCCACTATAGGTGTTTTCCCATAAATTAATTTACAATTAATTCCTTCCCTTTTTATATCTTTGAAAAGTTTTTCAAGAGTTTTAACAAAATTAGCCCATACTATAACTTTCTCATCCTTCGCTTTTAACTCCTTAATTAATGATAATAATGAATCGCACTTAGCGGGGCGCTCAAGGGAATCATAATTCCTAATAATCTTCAATATATCAGAATCTTGACTAATCAAATTCTCTTTATATCCATCGATCGCTGTTAATAATAGCTTTGCATAAGATATACACTGTCTAAGTCGGATAATTCTACCTTTTCTCAATCTATCTACTATCTCAATATTTCGTAAATAATCATCTTTTGCGTAATGCTTTATTCTTGTTAAAATTGCGTCATAGATTAGCCTCTCATATTTTTTCATTGGTACTATCACAGGAGGATTAAAGTTTGGCTCTAAAAGACCTAGGTCTGATTTTCTAACCCTGTAGAATAAGGAGCCAATGCAGTTTCTTAGTGTTTCTTTAGCCGCTAAAATATTATTATTTTTTTCAAATTTTTGAATAAATATCTTGGTTTCATTATTAATCACATTTTGCTCGGGCCACAGAAACTCAAAAAGATTAAACATATCTGAGTAGCTTTTTGGCATCGGCGTTCCAGTTAAGACACATCGAAAACTTGCATATTTAGCAAAAGACAATATTGCCTTAGACCAATTACCACCTATCTGCTTCAGGTA
>JALOBR010000047.1:0-7817 GCA_023228195.1 Candidatus Omnitrophota bacterium | reverse complement strand
GCTTCATCAATAACTAACAACGACTTGACATCCTCTCTTTTGAAAAAGTCTTTGATCTCGTCTCGGTCATTAAAGGCGGCATGGAATGAAATCAAGAAAAGCTCATCATCTTGAGATTCTGACAACAGATAAGTAAACTTTCTTCTTGATTTCGTTTCGCCAGACAATATCTTAACTTTTGGTCTATAACCTAAAGTTAATTCAAACTCCCTTTCCCACGGACCAAAACATGCTGGAGGCCCGACAACAAACAAAATATTAGCTTTATTCTCCAACTTTAATTTTTGATAGTTTGCTAAAACAGTCGACGTTTTGCCACTTCCGGGAACAGAAAAATTGGCATTATTACCTAGTATCGATTGATAATAAGCTGCTTTCATTTGATGCTCTTTTAGATCGCGAACAATATTTTTTGAAATAAAATTTTTGAAATTATTAAAATCTTTATGATTAAAT
This sequence comes from Candidatus Omnitrophota bacterium, assembly GCA_023228195.1. Taxonomy (GTDB): domain Bacteria; phylum Omnitrophota; class Gorgyraeia; order Duberdicusellales; family 4484-171; genus JAJYOP01. The sequence continues at coordinate 7,361 of JALOBR010000047.1, read as the reverse complement.
TCTCCATTCTTAAAATTTGCAGCCGTATTTTTCATTTCTTGGAAAGTTTGACTACTATTAAAAATATTCTTACGGAGAAGCTCTGCCGAAGGTGTCAGCACATAAGCGATATTCTTTTTCTTAAAATGTTCTAATAAACGAATAAAAATTCTATCTATCTCTGAAGAATTAATTTCATAGATTTGCTTTTCCCTGTCTTGATTAAATCCCCAAGAAATAAGCTGAAGAATATTATTACTTTTTAAAAGGTTATAATCATCAATGACCTTAAGAGACTGATTTTCTAATTTAATTGTTAATCGTTTTTCCATGCTCTAGCTTTTCTTCTTTCTCCAAAGTTCTTTAGCCTCTTTCTCCCAATGATAAATTTCTGATTCAAGTCCATGCGCTATTTCTTGTATTTTTTTAGTTAAACCCATCGCTACATTTAATTCTCCAAGTCCAATTGCCTTGATATCCATCTGATCATGATTTAACTTTTTTAATGCGCCTTCTAAAAGCGTAAGAGGCGTTTCTTTTTCTTTGCGATTTTCATACAGTTTTTTTGCCTTCATAACTTGGCCAACAACCATCCGTGCGTTATTTTTTCTCCAAATTTCTTCAACCTTTTTCTCATAACTTTCATCTTCTGTAGAAATATTAACCAAATTATCAGGAACAACATTATCCACATCAGTCAACTTCATAAGTTCCTTTTTCGAATCTTCATTTTTCAACATTTTAGGAAGCAACCGCATTAATTGATGGACCTTTATATCTGGGAATTCTCTCATTCTAATTATTTTATACGATAGATCCTCTATATCCCCTTTCTCATCCTCAGAAACTCCGAGATCAATCCTCTTATTGTCGTCATTTAACTTAGTGTGTACATAATTATTATAATCTAAAAAAGCTTGCCATTTACCTTGACGATCAGCCACTCCTGTAGATATTAAACCATAAAAACCTTCCCGACCTATACTTGCTAAATATCTATCAACGCACTCAAGTGGCTTAAGATATTCGTTTTCATAATCTTTAACTACTTTGTTGAATTCTTTCTCGATTAAATTAACATAACGTGGATCATCTTTTAATTGTTCTTCTAAATTCATACCAAGATTTATTTTTCTTCTGATAGACAAAGCTCTATCAAAACCATAATATTCCGCTTTTCCATCACTTTGCAGTTGATATCTATTCTCTAGTTGTTCAATTTCTTTTAAAGTAGGCGCCCCTCCCTCTCCACCATGATTTGGCAAAATGACAACTTTCATCGAGCCGTATTTTGAGTTATCATGCGTACTATCAAGTAATTTTTCAAACACCACCTTTCTTCTGTTCCCATTTATAAGGAAACCATCGCAAGTAATAATAGCAGGGTCTCTCTGTCCGCTTAGCTGAATAGATTTTTCTAATTCTTCTGTCTTTTCCTTATCCTTTTCTTCTAAAAATCTTTTTATAATCTTCTGATTATCTTCGTCATCCTCTCTAAGCAAATAATTATTTTTCTCAAAATTTAACACATCCGAACAAATTCTTCCATTATCTTTTCGATATCGCAATAACTCTATAGGAACCAAGTAAACCTCTCGCTCTCTTTTATAATGTTCATCATCCCTAAAAGCAATTATGTGTGTTTGTGGTTTTGGGCCTTTCTGTTTCTTCGCAGCAATTTCTTTTGCAAAATCTTCGATAATTTCTCTTACGGGTGGTTTGGTTATCTTTGTCATGCCCCCTCCTCATTTTAGAGAGCCTCATTAGTTTTTAAATCTCAACCTTCTATAAAATATCCCATTGATTTTTTGAGAACTTTAGATAGTTTCTCCAATGTCGTTAGGGATGGTAAAGATACTCCGTTTTCATAACGGGAAATACTCTTTTGCTTAGCGCTAATTCTTTTAGCTAGATCTATTTGCGTTAAATCTAATTCTACTCGAGCCATTTTTATCTTCTTGCCAAGCTTTTTAGCATCCATGCAGACCTCCTTTTGATGAAAAGAAAAGACTTGACTAATATACCTTTTAGGGTATAATTTAGTCATTACAGGAATATCGGGTTTTTATACCTCTAGGGGCTAATATATACCTATTTTGCACTGAAAGCAATATTTTTATGAGCAATATAAGTTTAATAGAAAATAAGGGTAATGTTACAGGAAACAAAGCTACTTTTAGCTGGAAAGATATCCCCTCTATGCAGCGCCTATTAGATGTAATTTCTTCTATTTTAGCCGAAGAATACATAATAATAGCCAAACAAAGTCCTGATATATTTTTAAAACATAAGGATGTGAAATGAAAGCAGCGATATACGCAAGATACTCTTCAGAGAACCAAAGCGAAAAAAGTATTGATGATCAGATTAGGGTATGCAAAAACTACTGCAAAGAGCATGACATAATCGTCAATGATGAAAACATATATGTTGATGAAGCTATCTCGGGTTCTCTTGTTAATCGTCCAGGGCTCCAGGCTTTAGAAAAAGCTGCGGAAAATAAAGAATTCGAAGCAGTAGTGGTAGATGACCTCTCTCGTCTTTCAAGAAGCAACCACCAAATGCTTACGCTGGTACTTAAATTCAATTATTACCAAGTCAAACTAATCTCTGTATCTGACGGCATAATCACTGATGATGAAAATTCTAAATTAGGCATTCAGATGCGTGGATTAATAAATGAGCTATATTTAGATGACCTAAGAAAGAAAACTATGCGCGGTTTAGAAGGGCAAAAACTGCGTGGGTTTAGTGCTGGAGAAAGTGTATATGGTTACTGCACTAAGCCGGTTGGCGAATTAAGGCTTAATAAAAAGGGCCAAGCTAAATATGAAGGCATGGTCCATAAAATAAATCCTGAAGAAGCAGAAATTATAAAACGGATATTTAAGGAGTTTAGCGAAGGTAAAAGTATCCATAAAATAGTAATGCAACTTAATGTAGATAAAATACAAACTAAAAGGAATATGCGTGGCGGATGGAATATTTCTACTATATCGAGAATGCTAAGGAATGATAAATACATTGGTAAGTGGAATTGGAGAAAAACCAAAACTGTACGCGATCCTATGACCGGTAAGAAAAAATATTTTCTCCGTCCAGAAAAAGACCGTGTTCCTATTTTTAGGCAAGACCTGATTATCATCGATAAAGATACTTGGGAAAAAACTCAAAAAAGATTGGATGACCTAAAAGGAACTTGGCCGGTAAGTAAGAAGAAAAAATCTTTTTACCAACAAAAAAGCTATATCCACACCAGCCCTAATCATTTGTTTTCCGGACTTATGAAATGCAATGCTTGCGGTGGAGCTATTGTTCTTATAAGCGGTAAAGGCAGTGGTTATTATGGCTGTTATAATGCCAGCCGAAAAACCTGCAATAACACTCTTACTATTCCCCGTAAACGGATAGAAGAAATTATTATCAATGAACTTAAAAATAAGATATTAACTGCTGATAATTTGGAATATGTCTATAAGAATGTGGAAAAACTAGCTGCCGAAGGTTTCAATGAAGTGCCTGATTTAGTTAAGAAGAAAAAAGCTCAATTTGAGAAGATACAGCAGGAGATACAAAACTATCTCAATTTTATTAAAATGGGTAATCTTTCAAAGGCGGTATCTGAAGCTTTAACTGAGGCGGAAAAGAAAAATGAAGAATTAACAGCAGAAATAGGGTCTTTAGAATTTCAAAAAGAGAATAGTTTTAAGGCTCCACCCAAGGAATGGATAAACCATAGGCTAGAGAACTTACGTGAAACTTTAAACAAAAATACCGTCTCCTCTGCCTTAGCGCTTAAAGAGCTACTTGCACCTATACTCTTAGAGCCGGTATTAACTAAGGAAACGGATTTTTATCAGCTTTTTGAAGGGAATGAGAAAGATTTTAAGCCTTATTATGTGGCGCACACTAAAATTGAAACCTTAGCGCTCCTGGATAAGGAGCACAATGGTTCGAATTGGTATCAATGGCGGACCCGCTTGCAAACGAACCATGGGACTCAAGAATCAGAATCACAGAGTTCGAATTGGTATCAATGGCGGAGAGGCAGGGATTTGAACCCTGGGTCCCGATTTCTCAGGACTTACGCTCTCCAGGCGTACCCGTTAAACCGCTCCGGCACCTCTCCGTATAGATAAACCTATTTAATTTCATTAGATAGCATTAACCAAACGCTCAGCATTATCCCACCTCGCTATATATTCTAAAATTCGCGGAGAAAATTTTAGAAACTCGGTAGGATAACAAAATCCAATGAGACTTGCTTTTCGCGAAGCAAAAAAGCTTAGTCGAATTGTCCCTAAACGAAGTGAGGGGATAACTCGCTTCGCTTACCAAAGCTCTTTGTAACCCTACCTCGTTATATACCTGAAAATTTTCTTTGAAAATTTTCAGAACTCGGTAGGATAACAAAATCCAATGAGACCTGCTTTTCGCGAAGCAAAAAAGCTTAGTCGAATTGTCCCTAAACGAAGTGAGGGGATAACTCGCTTCGCTCGTAAGATTTTGTAACGCCCCGGGCAAGAGTCGAACTTGCAACCCTCTGGTCCGAAGCCAAATGCTCTATCCAATTGAGCCACCGGGGCAAACAATACGGATAGATTTTTTAAGAATCACAAAAGACGATTTATTCCTTTTTTGCAACGAAAGGATTTCTTATAAAAATCACAATATTTTTTCTTCGTAGGCTAAAAACTTTTCTACCTTTGCGCATAGAACATCCATTTCCCCAGACTTCCTGTCTGAAAAAATGGCTAATCTCATTATAAATCCAATAATTTTCTGGCTTCCTTCTTACCTACTGATTTTTTGAAATCATCGAAATCAATAAAAATCGCGTAAGGCATTTCTTCTTTTATCCTATGCAAATATGCTCCTTCCACCCGCCTCCGAAAACCGAAATATTTAAAATTTGTGCCGCAGGCGGGACATGCATGAGATTTTGAATCTATCCCGATTTTATGGCAGGAGAAACACTCAGCTGACAGCTCCCCTATTACGATAAGAGTTTTTTCGATTTCCTGTATGTTAACCTCTTCCCATACTCGTATGAAATTTCGCATTTTTTAGTTTTGTTAAAATGCCCCCTCTCTCGCTCCGTTCGGAGGTAATTCCAATGAGACTTACACTTTTTTATACTTCCTGTACAAAAAAGTGCTTAGTCGAATTGTCATTAAACTATAAATCTATCTGCTACGTTGCTTATAAAAGGTATTCGCTTCATTCTGCCGGTTAAAGCGTAATAAATTCCGTAAAGAGAAAGGAAAAGAAAAAGCAAAAGTCCGGCCGCGTAAAATACCACGCCTATAAAAGGCATAAGCGACAATACTCCAACTCCTATTTCTCCGACAAACATGGCAATTCCCTGTTTAGCGTGAAAATGCGCAAACCGGTTTTCTTTCTTCCAGACAAAAGTCAAAATCCAAAGAAAAAAAACATAAGATAAAGCGGCGAATGGCGCACCATCGCGAATCTCCTCTTCCGGTAATTGAATCTGTTCCATTTTGCTACCTCCAATAAAAACTAGTTTAAACTGGAGCCCGCACGGGCGCAACCCGTGGATCCCGTTTTTTCGCCCGCTTTAAGCAGGCGACGTCCGACGTCCCGCTCCACCATTCATCCATAACATAGCCCGTGGAATTCTGTAAAAGGATTAATATATACCTAAGAACAGTATTAATTATACTTATTTTTTGCTAAAAGTAAACCCCGTTAGAAAATCTTAATTTGTTCGGCAAAACGTTTGGGATTTTAATCTCATTGCCCAACTTACTTCGTCCTTTTGCTTCGCTCAAGGACAATTCGACTAGGCCTTTTTTTGCTGATGCGAAAAAAGGACAAGTCTTATTGCTCGGGGGTAATTCGACTAGGCACTTTTTAGGACAGGAAGTCTTAAAAAGTGCAAGTCTCATTAATAAAAACATGACTGGAATTCCAATATCATTACCCCGCTCACTCCCTTTGGTCGTTCGGGGGTAATTCGACTAGGCACTTTTTAGGACAGGAAGTCTTAAAAAGTGCAAGTCTCATTAATAAAAACCTGACTGGAATTCCAATATCATTACCCCGCTCACTCCCTTTGGTCGTTCGGGGGTAATTCGACTAGGCACTTTTTAAGACAGGAAGTCTTAAAAAGTGCAAGTCTCATTAATAAAAACCTGACTGGAATTCCAATATCATTACCCCGCTCACTCCCTTTGGTCGTTCGGGGGTAATTCGACTAGGCACTTTTTAAGACAGGAAGTCTTAAAAAGTGCAAGTCTCATTAATAAAAAACCCCGTTCCGGTTACCCGGAACGGGGTTATATTTAGCTTAAGTAATTAACTTAGAAGTTAAGGTTGACTCCGCCTCTTACTGAATATGCTACATCATCATTTGTGTCAGCAAAGAAATCGCCTGGTATGAACCATGCGCCAGTAAGTTTCAGCTGGACATCTTCCGTATAATCATAACTTGCGTAAGCATCAACTTCGCTTCCTAAATAAGTGTTGGCGGTGTTAACATCGTAAGTAACTCCTCCATACCAACCAAGAGGAATTTCGTAGGTGTTAGCGCCTGCGTAATAGTTTACATTATTAGCTAATTTCAAAAAGCTGTACGAAGCGCCCAAGGTAATATCTTCCCTTGGCATAACAGAAGCATTAACCCTTGCACCCTGGATGTTGCTGTTCGGGAAAAGGATATTAGCAATTTCACCCAAAGCCTGGTCTTCAAACATCGGATCCCAACCGGTGAAATGGTTTTTATCTAAATCATCTTCACCGCTTAAATAAACATAAGTTAAACCGAGTGTCGGATTATACTTAGTCATAAATCTGTACTCTGCCATTGCTTCGATAGCAAATGCGCGTAAATTTTGTGCATCTGTATCAAGAGAAGTGTAAGTGTTGGCAACAATATCCTGAACATCACCAAATTGATAAGCGCCTTCAAAACCCAAGGTTAATTTTTCCAGTGGGTTAAATTGCGTTCTTGCGCCGACCACATGAGTAATGTCTTGATTTTCTGGAACCTGACTATTAACTTTCGAGTAGAACAAACCATCCCTGTTATTCTGCGCACCAAAGTAATAAGCCTCTGTTACGCCATCATGTGAACCCCACTGATAGTTAGCGTTAACACCCCAAAGATTTGTGTTGTCCTTGATATAGGTGTGGTTAGCATTCACTTTAGAATAGATAGCGTCAATCGTCCAAGGTGCAAAATCAAGAACAACTTTTGCTGCATCAAAGGATTTCTTTAGAGACAAATCTCCAAAAGGGGACTCATTGGAATTTACTGCAGTCATCATATTTGTATCAGGATCAGCAACAATCAAACCACTACCATAGCGAAGATTCTGACGACCTACTGTAACGCTTAAAGGCTGATACAAAAATTC
>JALOBR010000046.1 GCA_023228195.1 Candidatus Omnitrophota bacterium | reverse complement strand
TGATTTAATAAGCATAGCCGCGCCCACACTAAAGCATTTTGAAATCGCGCAGTTTTTCCTAAAAAACAAAATTCCCGTCCTGGTAGAAAAACCAATCACTCAAAAATTATCTGAAGCAGAAAAGCTGATAAAAATAGCTAAGGACAATAAAACTATTCTTTTCGTCGGACATGTTGAACGTTACAATAATGCTTATCTTGCCATAAAGAAAAAAGTTAAAAAACCGCTTTTTATAGAATGTCATCGTCTTAGTCCATATCCCAATAGAAGCCTTGATGTAAGCGTGGTATTGGACTTAATGATACATGACCTGGATATTGTTCTTGATTTGGTAAGGGCCGACGCAAGAAAAGTTGAAGCAAAAGGCGTTAAGGTGCTGTCAAAAAAAGAAGACATAGCAAACGCACGTATCACCTTTAAAAACGGTTGCGTTGCGAACATTACAGCTTCGCGCATATCCGCCAAGAAAGAAAGAAAAATAAGAATATTTCTTTCGAATTGCTATATTTCGCTGGATTTTGCCGAACAGCACGCCGAAATATATCAAAAAATAAAAAATCAGATAACAAGACAATCTTTAACAATAGACAAAGAAGAACCGCTAAAAAAAGAAATTCTTGATTTCGTAAAATCAGTAAAAAATAATAAATTTGATGCTGTCGACTGCATAAGAGCAAAAAATGCCCTTAAGCTTGCCTTAGATATTGAAAAGATTATGTCGGCATAACATAAAAGTTATCAGCTGTCAGCGGCTGAGGACTGAGAGCTAAAAAATGAAAAAAATAATAATTATTGCCGGGGATAAATCAGGGGATTTATACGGCGCAATGCTATGCAAGGCACTCAAGGAACGATATTTAGGAGTTGAAATCTTTTCTTTTGGTGGCGAGCATCTCGCAAGGCATTCTACTCAACGTATTAACCTTTTAGCACATTCGGTTTCCGGAATTTTCGAAGTACTGCTTTGCCTTAAAGACCTCTTAGAAACCTTCTCGCTAGCGCTCCATGAAATAGAAAGTATAAATCCCGACCTTATTATTCTTATAGACTTTCCAGATTTTAACCTTAACCTTGCGAAAACCTTAAATAACAAGTACCACATCTTTTATTACATAAGCCCGCAAGTCTGGGCATGGCGTAAAAAACGGATAGAATCAATAAAAAGATATGTTAACAGGATGATTGTTATTTTTAGATTCGAGGAAGATTTTTACAAAAAAGAGAAAATGGAAGTTTATTACTTTGGCCATCCGCTTCTTGAGATAATTGAGAAAAAAAATATCGAGCCAAAAAAAGTAATTTCGTTTATGCCCGGTTCGCGTAAAAATGAAATAAGAAACCATCTTCCCGCGATGGTCAAATCGAAAGAACTTATCGAAAAACAATTGCCGGGGTATAAATTTAGGATTATAAGACCCGAAAATATACCTACGCAATTTTATACAAAGATAGCTCCCGGCATCGAAATCGTAGACCATTCTTATGAAACAATAGAAGAATCTGCCTTTATTATTACCTCATCAGGAACCGCAACTATTGAAATTTCTATCCTGGAAGTTCCCTTTGTGGTCATATACAAACTTAACCTTTTCAGCTGGCATCTACTCAGGAAACTCGTAAAATTAAGATTTATAGCCATGACAAATATTCTGGCTTCAAGGAAGGTTGTTGAAGAGCTTCTCCAGGATAAAGCAAATCCGCAAATTATAGCGCAGGTTACTCTGCGCTACCTTAAAGATGAAATTGAATACAATAACCTTAAAAAAGAACTAAGTAAAATTAAAGATATCCTCTCGCCGCGCGGAGCAACAGTTAATTTTGCGGGCTCAATTGCAAAATATCTTAATCTTACAAAAATCGAGTAAAATTAAAACAGATCTCGTCCTCTTGAGACCATTAGCCATTCGCTCCCTTCGGTCGCTCAGGGGGTAATTCGACTAAGCACTTTTTATACATAAGCATAAAAGTACAAGTCTCATTATAATTTTCCCATCAGTATAAGAAAACCTGCCCCAAAAAATACCGACGCGCTTATATAACGCATAATTTTAGGATCAATAATTTTGGAAAGCACTCCTCCAAAAAGCACAGCCAATAGCGTTGCAACAAAAAAAGCAGCCATCGCACCTAAAAATACGGACATTTTTCCGTTTCCCTTAGCTGAAAGCGAAAATACAGCTAATTCCGTTTTATCGAACAATTCAGCCAGGAATATTGTTGTAAATGCTGTAAAAAATATTTTAAAGTTCATTTGCCCTCCTTTTTCGACACAGATTAAAACAGATTTGTAAACGGGTAGACACAGACTTTAAATCACAATACGCAATGAACAAATCACAGACAATACACAATAAATAATTCCAAAATTACATATAAATCAAAAGTTTTGGTCATTGCGATTTGTTTGTAATTTACACATTATGATTTGTAATTTTTAATCATCTGTGGGAATCTGCGATTTTCAATCCACGATCATCTGTGTTTTAGAAAATTATAAACCGTAAGTACCGCCGCGGGAGTAATCCCGCTGATTCTTAGAGCCTCACCCAAAGTATCCGGCCTGAACTTATTCAGCTTCTCCACTACCTCTTTTGACAATGAAGGTATTTTCGAAAAATCAATTTTTGGCATTTTTATCCTATCAAGATTCTTAAGCTCTTTAAGCCAAATCTGCTCGCGACGGATAAAGCTTTCATATTTTATATTTATTTCTGTTTCCCATTTTATCTGCCTATCAGTGGTTTCTTCATCCATATATTTTTCTATTTTACTGTAGTCAATTTTTGGCCGTTTTAAAATATCAAAGACGGATAGTTTTTGTTTTTCAAAAATAACTTTTATGCTTTTTGTTTTCCTTATTTGCTCTTCTATTTTCTGCTTCTTTGAAATAGCTTTTTGGTACTGTTCCTGTCCAAGCAAACCGAGATTATACCCAAAGCCGCAAAGCCTTATGGCAGCATTGCTTTCGCGCAGGCTCAACCTAAATTCCGAACGCGAAGTAAACATTCTATACGGCTCATCGGTTCCTTTTTCAGTTAAATCATCAATCAAAACCCCCAAAAATGCTTCTTCTCTTCTTAAAATAAAAGGTTTTTTCTTTTTCACGGAAAGAGCGGCATTGATTGCAGCAATTATTCCTTGCGCAGCCGCTTCTTCGTAACCGGTTGTCCCGTTAACCTGTCCCGCAAAATAAAGGCCGGATATTTTCTTTGACTCCAATGTGTTATCAAGCTCTCTTGTATCTATCAAACCATGCTCAATGCCGTAACCGGGACGCAGTACAACAGCATTCTCTAGGCCCTCTATCGTACGGATAAAGTCCAATTGAACATCAAAAGGCAAAGACGTTGAAATACCGTTTGGATAAACCTCAACCGTATTGCGCGCCTCCGGTTCAATAAAAACCTGATGCCGCGCGTGATCTTTAAACTTTACAATTTTATCTTCGAGTGAAGGGCAATACCTTACTCCCCTTGCTTTGATTTTGCCTGTATATAGAGGGGACCGATTAAGGTTCTTTAAAATAATGTTATGGGTTTTTTTGTTAGTATATGTTATGTAGCAACTTAATTGCGACTCTGGCAATTTGCTATTTATAAAAGAAAAAGGTATGGCCTCCATATCCGGCAACTGCTCGGCCATTTTTGAAAAATTAAGACTCCTTGCGTCAAGCCGGGCACACGTACCTGTCTTAAAATGTTTTGTGGTAATCTCAAGTTTTCTTATACTATCAAATAATTCATCGCTAGATTCTTCAGAAAGCCTTCCGCCGGGGAAGCTATTTAAACCGATATGTATTTTGCTTTTAAGAAACGTTCCTGCGCAGATAATTACTGTTTTTGCCTGGAAAACTTCTCCCAAGTCAACCTCAACACCATATATTTTTTTATTTTTTACAATGATATTTTTTGCTTTCGCCTGCAGGATTGTCAGATTTGGGCAAGCCTCCAGATACTTTCTTGCAACAAGTGGATATTCAAACATATCCACTTGCGTCCTTGTTGCCCAAACCGCTTTGCCTTTACTTTTATTTAATATCCTGTAGTTCAAGGCACACTTATCGGCGATTTTTCCAATTAAACCTCCAAGGGCGTCTATCTCTCTTACGAGATTGCCCTTGGCAACACCTCCGACGGCAGGATTGCAGGATAGCTTTCCTATAGTATCCAAAGAAAGAGTTAAAAGAAGGGTAGGCAAGCCAAGCATAGAGGCAGCGTGTGCCGCCTCAATCCCCGCATGGCCCGCGCCTATAACTATGCAATCATATTTTTTCATAGTATTTTTAGGTAGTAAGTACTAATTGCATTTGGAATTTTACCATATTTTTATATTATTAAAAGAAAAGATTATAGATGGCGGGAAAATACTTAATTTTGTTAACCTTTAACGAAACGCAGAGCTTGAAATAGCCAGCTAGAAAATTATTTTTTGGTTTGCTTAACAACTGACTCAACAGCTTTTTTTATAACCTCAGGATCCCCTAAATAATAGTGTTTAATTGGTTTTAAATTACTGTCGAGTTCATACACGAGCGGTATTCCGGTAGGTATGTTTAAGCTAACGATTTCATTGTCAGACACATTATCAAGATATTTAACCAAGGCTCGAAGGCTATTTCCGTGAGCAGTTATAATTACTCGTTTGCCTTCCTTGATGCTTTGGGCAATTACATTATGCCAATAAGGTAGAAATCTATTTACCGTATCCTTAAGGCATTCAGTAAGCGGTAATTCTTCTTTCTTTAAATCTTTATAACGAGGGTCATTCCCGGGAAAACGAGAATCATCTTTTGCCAAAGCAGGCGGTTGCACATCGTAGCTTCTTCGCCATATAAGCACTTGTTTTTCGCCGAATTTTTCAACCATTTCTATTTTGTTCAATCCCTGCAGGCTTCCATAGTGACGTTCATTAAGCCGCCAGGAATTCACAACAGGAATCCACATTAAATCCATATCTTCCAAAGTTATCCAAAGAGTTTTAATTGCTCTCTTTAAAACTGAAGTATACGCTACGTCGAAGATAAACCCCTCTTTTTTGAGCCACTCTGCTGCTAAATGCGCTTCTCTTGTGCCTTTTTCTGAAAGCCCTACATCAGTCCAACCGGTAAATCTATTTTCTAAATTCCAGATGCTTTCACCGTGCCGCAATAAAACGAGTTTTATCATATTTGTTCCTTTCTTCTGTTACGCAGATGACCGCAGATTAAAAAACAGATGATCGCAGATTTTTGAAAAGCAGAAATTAGATTTTTCTATTTTTTTCTATTTTTAATATCTGTGATTATCCGCTTTACCATCTGTGGGCATCTGTGTGTTAACACTTTGAATACCCGCACGCATCACAAAGCAAACAACCTTCCTGATGCCTGAGGGCAAAACCACAATCCGGACAAACACCAACAATATTACTAAAGCTATTGGTTTTTTTTACCAAAACCGAGGCTTCCTGCTTTTCTAAAACAGGAACCTCTACTTTGACAATTTCCTTTTGATCCATTGCTCTCTTTTCTAAAACCCTGGCAACCGCATCAGCGCAGGAAAAAATCTTTTTTCCATTTACCCAGCTTGGGGATGGGCACCTTATGCCTTTAAGCTGCTCAGTAACAACTTTTATGTCTACTCCGCCTCGAAGCGCTAAAGAAATCAGCCTTCCTACAGCCTCAAGCTGGCTGCCGGCGCAACCTCCTGCTTTACCCATCTGGGTGAAGACTTCAAAAAAATCTCCGCTTTCACCCTGATTGATAGTTATGTATAAATTACCGCAACCTGTTGTAACTTTTGTAGTTGTGCCCATTATAACTTCCGGGCGCGGCCTGGGGTAAGATATCATCGGTTGTCTTTCTTCGCCAAGCTCATGTTTCTTGTCTTCTTTCTTCTTCTCTACGTTCAACACTTGAACACTTCTGCTTCCGTCTCTATAAACAGTGATACCTTTGCAGCGTAATTTATAAGAAAGAAGATACGATTCCTTTACATCTTCAACTGTTGCGTTATTGGGCAAATTTATAGTTTTTGATACGGCATTATCGGTAAATTCCTGAAAAGCAGCCTGCATTTTAATGTGCCAAAGCGGGGAAATTTCCATGGCAGTTTTAAATATTTTCTTAAATTTCTCCGGCACCTCTTCCATATTTTGTATGCTTTCTCCTGATGCAATTTTCTTCATTAACTCTTCGCTGTAAAAACCTTCTTTTTTAGCTATATATTCAAACGCAGGATCAATTTCTAAAAGCTTCTCTCCTTCCAAAACACTCCTGGAATAACACAAAGAAAAATTAGGCTCTATGCCAGATGAAGTAGGCCCCGCGATTATGCTTATGGTTCCCGTTGGGGCAACTGTCGTAAGCGTTGCGTTTCTTATCCTTATGGCTTTTTTATCCCAGATACTACCTTTCCAGGCAGGAAAAACTCCCCGTTCCTTTGCAAGCTTCATTGATTCTTCTTTAGCGTTTTTATATATAAAATCCATTATAGATTTTGCGAGCCCGATTGCTTCATCGCTATCATAAGCTATACCTAAAAAGCCAAGCATAGTTGCAAAGCCCATGATGCCTAAACCTATTTTTCTGGTCTTTAGAGTATTTTCTTTAATTTGGGGTAAAGGAAATTTATTCGCTTCTATAACATTATCGAGGAATCTTACCGCTAAGGATGTAACATCCTTGAGCCGCTCCCAATTGATTTCGAAATTGCCATTTACTTCCCGCAAAAACTTAGAAAGATTTATTGAACCAAGATTGCAGGATTCAAAGGGGAGTAACGGCTGTTCTCCGCAAGGGTTTGTGCTTTCAATATTCCCTAACTGCGGGGTAGGGTTGCCTTCATTCATTCTATCGATAAATATGATACCGGGTTCCCCGTTTTTATAGGCATAATCAGCAATAGTATTAAACGTATCATGTGCATTAACCCTATTTACTGTTTCTCCGGAATGAGGATCAATTAAATTATAATCCTCTTCCTTCAAGACCTTCTCCATAAAATCATCGGTAAGCGCCACAGAAATATTAAAGTTAGAAATATCTCCTTCCTTTTCTTTGCATTTTATAAATTCCAAAACATCCGGATGATCGATGCGCAACATTCCCATATTCGCACCGCGCCTGGTTCCACCCTGTTTAACTGCCTGGGTTGCCGCATCAAAAACTTTCATAAAAGACACCGGCCCCGAAGCAACACCACCGGTAGATTTTACAACACTATTTTTATGGCGCAGGCGCGAAAAGCTAAATCCTGTTCCGCCGCCGGTTTTATGAATTAATGCCGTTGCTTTTATCGCATCAAAAATTGAATCCATTGAATCTTCGACAGGAACGACAAAACAAGCAGAAAGCTGGCCTAAATCTTTACCTGCATTCATCAAGGTTGGGGAATTTGGAACAAATTCAAGGTTGGCTATTATTTCGAAGAATTTTTTCTTAATCTCTTCGGTTCGTTCTTTTGTTACGCTGTACTTTTTTTCTACCGATGCGATAGCGCCGGAAACCCGTTCAACAAGCTCAACCGGAGTTTCTACGGTCTGGCCTTTTTCGTTTTTCTTAAGATAACGTTTTTTGAGAACGACTAAAGCATTGGGGGAAAAATTCAATTTTTCTGCCATAGCTACTCCTCATTTTAAAAGATGAATTAGATTTTTTAAAAAAACTGCCTCACTAAACTTGAATGATTATCTTTATATCACGCTTTGTAGGGAATGTCAAGAAAAAATACAATATATAGTAGCCAAATACTTTTTATATACTATATATTGTTATATAAAATCTACTGTGTCCCTTACAATTAACTCAGCATCCAAAACAACCCTTTTAGTTGTTGTCTTTTTCGCTACTATTTCATTAAGTATTTCGACGGCCGTAAAAGCCATTTTGTCTATCGGCTGCCTTACTGTTGTAATGCCTAAATTTGCGTGAAATTGACGGACGTTATCATCGAATCCTATTACGCTTAGAGCCTTTGGCACCTTTATCTTTTTTTCTTCAGCAAAATTCAAAACTTCAGCAGCAATATCATCACTAGAACAAAATATGGCAGTCGGCGGCTCTTTCAAAGAAAATAATTCTTCCAGTTTATCTCTCGCGTCTTTAGGCGAGAAATTAGTAATCTTTACAAAATCTTCCCGCACTTTGATTTTATTTTTTTCTAAAGCATTTTTGTATCCATCCATGCGCTCATGCGCGCACTGAACGCGCAGGTCTCCTGCAAGATGGGCTATAAAGCGGTGCCCATGATGAATTAAAAATTCTGTAGCAGTAAATGCTCCTTTAAAATTATCTATAGCGACATAGCTTACCGTAGGATCATCTATTTTCTTGTTCATCACGACAATTGGAAATTTTTCCTTAACCAATCTTTTCAGCTGTATATCGTTATCAATAACGTCGGCAAATATGACTCCATCAACGAGAGAGGTTCTGAAGTTATCCTTATTCCAGAAAATATGCAAATGTAAATCTGTCCCTTTCTTATCCAATGCCAAACCGATATTTCGAATTGTTTCCATTGCATAAAAAGAATAAAAAATACCTTCATAGCCAGGAATAATAAGACCGAAAGTATTAAGTTTTCCTCCGGCGAGTTTCCGTGCATAGAGAAAAGGCTGATAGCCTAATTCTTGAATGGCTTGCTGAACATTTTTGCGGTTTTCACCTTTAATTGAAGAGGGATTGGTGAGATAACGTGAAACAGTTGCAATAGAAACGCCTGCTTTCTTGGCAACTTCTTTTATGGTGATAGAAGAAGACACGAGTGCCTCACTGTATCGACTCTATACAGATTGGCGCAGATGAAAGCTTTTTTCACCTGTGGCTATCTGAGAGCGTATTAATTATCTGGTTATTACTATATCGCCTTCCTGAATATCTACGCCTGGAGCAATATCTCTAATGTCCGCAGCTGAAATATCTTTTCTTGTTTCAATAATCTGTATACGGCCTATTTCTTTATTTTTTCTTAAAACCTTTAATTCATTGCCTGGGCCGACACCGGAAGTTTCACCTAAATTAATTACCACAAATCTTTCTTCGGGATTAACGGCTAAAACTTCGCCCTTTAATCCTCTGGGGTTGGTGCCTGATTTAACTACAATCGGAGGAAGCTCAACAGAAGCCGTTTCTCTGGATACAACCCTGCCATCTCCCTTAATCGTAGTAGTAAGTTCCTTTTGCAATTCTTCGAGCTCAAGCGATTTTTCTTTCATTACATTTTCAACGCCTGAGATTTTTTGCTCGAGTATACCTTTTTTCTCCGCTACATCCATTATGTTTGTCTGAAGCTGAACTTTTTCTTTCCCAAGGACTACGAGTTCTCTTCTTAAGCTAACATTTTCTCCTCGCAGTTTGTTTAACTCTTCCATGGCTATTTTTCTTGCTTCTCTTTCGCTGACTAAATCTCTGCTTACTATACGCATCGTGCGTTCTTTTATTTCCATCTCATTTTCGACTCTTTCTTTTTCTTTGGAAAGTTCATCAAGCTTTGAAGAAAGCTCTTTATTGCTTCTATCTAACTCGGAAAGCTTAAGCTTAGCCTCGTTTAATTGCCTATTTAAATCTTCGACCTTTACTTCAAGGGCAGCCTTAACCTTAACAAAATCGGCCCAATATTCTTCTGAAATGGGAGTTTGTGCGCTGGTTGTGCTGGTTGCGGCAGACTGAGCTACTTCTACTTTGGGTTTTTCTTTGAGTTTTTCTACTAATGCGTCTCTTTCGCTCGAAGTGTCTTCGAATTTCTTTTTCCAATCATCGCGTTCTTTTTCAATGCCTGACAATTGGGAAGTTATGCTTTGTATTCTTTCCTCATAACTTTGTTTATCCCTCTCAAGCTTATTGTTACTATCGCGCAAGCTATCCCTCTCTGCCGTCAGATCGCCTTTATCCTTGGCTAATCTTTTATTATCTTCGGCGAGTTTACCTTTTTCGGTATAAAGCATTATGGCTGCGCCACCTAAAAGTAAAACAAGAATAAGAAAAATTACGGGTATAAGTTTTGTCTTGTCCATTAATCACCTCCTATTCCACTAATATTATAACATACAAACTATCGGTGTAAAGAATCTTTTTTAAATAATCGCTAAAGCGGCGCCCAGGGAAGTTGCAGATTTACCAAGCTGAGAAAAAACTATTTTGCAACCTTTTCTCATTTCACTGAAAGAGAATTCTTTCGTTGCGTCTATACATTCATCAAGGAAAAATTCACCT
>JALOBR010000001.1 GCA_023228195.1 Candidatus Omnitrophota bacterium | reverse complement strand
ATCTAACGATAAAATAAAATCCGCAATTGACTGGTCGCCTAAATATAGCAATAAAGAAGCCCTGAGAAAATCATACAAATGGTATTTAGAGCATAAAAAAGAATTAGGCAAGTCGGGGGTTACCCATAGGGTGGCCTGGAAACAAGGCATATTGTCACTGGCGAAAAGATTTTTATGATATACGCCGGAAGGAATAAACAAAAAATAGCACTAGCGTTATTTTTTTTGTACTTTTTTTTAGCTCTAGGATATGGTCTTGTCACCGGAAGATTATACAATAATCAATTCCTGCCGAGCGACGCCTTATTTTATAAAATATCCGGATATAATCTTTCGCGCGGTTTAGGTTATACTTTTGACGGCATTACACCGCACGGGATATATCAAATCGGGTATCCCCTGTTTCTGGGCGGGTTGTTCACGGTTTTCGGCAGCAATCTGGTGCCGGTTTTGATAACTCAATATATCTTGGGGGCTATCAATATTGTTTTGTTTTTCTTGATATTAGATTCAACGTTACGTTCGGATTTAGTAAAATATATCGCACTTTTTTTATACCTCACACATCACGTTATTTTCTATTTAACAAGCATGATTCTATCCGAAACACTCGGAATTTTCTTTTTTCTATCGTTTATATTATTAAGCGTAAAATATTTTTCTTCTCCAAAAACAAAATGGATTTTATTGGCAAGTATTTCCTGCGGATGCCTAATCCTGGTAAGAAATAAATTCCAATTGTTGCCGTTGTTTCTTCTGGCCGTATCGTTCCTGGTGGGTAGAAGAAAATTTTTTCAAAAAGCTTTTCTTCTTTTTTTAGTGTCATTTATTATTATTTCGCCGGTTTTGATTAGGAATAAAATTGTTTTTGGACGATACAGACTTTCTTTCCATGGTGGGGAATTTTTTTACCGCGGCATAAAATGTTCGCCAGCCGAAGATAATCATTCAAAGAGTGGCATCAAGCAGAATATAGCGACAATAGACGAGAGATATTTTAAGCTTTTTTTAGATAACCTTCAAGAGCACCCTGTAATAATGTTTAAAAATTATATTAATAATTTCACTAAGCTAAATTTTCCTTTCAGGGTGCTTGATTCGCGGAAAAATTACTCGTTTTTAAGGAGGTCATTGATAGCTAAAAATATTATCGTATTTTTAATTATAGTGACCTGTCTTCTTAAAGGCGGAAAAGTTATTGTTTTTTTGAAAAAAAGAGATTTAATATTTATGGGTCTACTGTTTTTATATGATAACGCCGTGACTTCTTTCGGCATAACAGACGATTTAAGGCTTGGTTTATTTTCCCATATACTTATGTACCTTATCTTTGCATTAATAATCGATAGCGTTTATATTCCAAAACTTCGTAAGTAAGGTTTTGCAAAAGGAGCTAAGTTGCTAAAGTTTTGCGAATTAACAAAATACAGCTATAATAAAAATAACCCGGACCGCAGGTAATTTTTAAATATGTCTATGGTTAATATTGCTTTAGTAGGTATTGGTTATTGGGGCCCGAATTTATTAAGGACATTTGTTTCCTTACCGCAGGTAAAAGTGTGCGTTGTCTGCGATAAAAATAAATCAGCTATAGATAAATACAAATCAATATACCCAAATATAAGGTTTATAACCGATTTTAAATCGGTTGTGGAGGACAAAAATATAAACGCGGTAGTGATTTCTACCCCGGCAATCACTCATTATGAAATAGCAATGTTGACTTTACTTTCGGGGAAAGATGTGTTCGTAGAAAAGCCCGTCGCTTTAAAGGTTAAGCATGCAGAGGAGTTGATAAGAATAGCACAAAATAATAAAAGAATTCTTATGGTGGGGCATTTATTGGAATATCATCCTGCTGTTTTAAAACTTAAAGGTTTAATTGAAGGTAAAACATTGGGAGATATTTATTATTTAGAATCCCGCCGCCTTAATTTAGGAAAAATCCGCAGGGAAGAAAATGTAATTTGGAGTTTAGCCACGCACGATATTGCAACAATGATTTTTCTTTTGGGCAAAATGCCTGTCTCTGTTGATGCTACAGGCAACAGTTATATTCAAAAACAAATTGAGGACCTGGCATTTCTAACTTTACGTTTTCCGGGCAACATTTTAGGCCACGTGAGTGTTAATTGGCTTAGCCCACGTAAGATAAGGGAGATAACTGTGGTGGGTTCGCATAAAATGGCTATCTTCGATGACATGGTTTCAGAAGAGAAACTTAAAATATGGAATCAATATAAAGAAGAGGAAAGGTTTGTTTCTTATCAGACCTTACCCAAATTAAAATTTGGCTCTATATCCATTCCGAAAGTTAAATTAGAAGAGCCTCTCAAGATTGAATGCGAACATTTTATTGAGTGTGTCAAATCAAGAAAGCAGCCTCGCAGCAGCGGAGAAGACGGGTTAAGGGTATTAAAGGTATTGAAAGCCGCGCAGGATTCTTTAAGGAAAAGGAAGGTGATTAAAATTGTCTAAACCAGAATATTTTATTGCCAAGGGTGCCGTAGTTGATAATGGCGCAAAAATCGGTAGAGGTACAAAAGTATGGCATTTTAGCCATATTATGGCAGGTAGCCAGATTGGTAAAAATTGCACAATAGGGCAGAATGTTTTTATAGCGGATAATACAAAAATCGGCAGCAATGTCAAAATTCAAAATAATGTTTCAATATACTCCGGTATTACGTTAGAAGATGGGGTATTTTGCGGTCCATCAGCCGTTTTTACAAACGTAAAAAACCCTCGTTCGCTGTATCCGGTTAATAAACACTACAAAAAGACCTTGATACGAAAAGGCGCAACTATAGGTGCAAATGCAACTATAGTCTGCGGCATAATCATAGGAAGGCATGCATTCATTGGTGCAGGAAGCGTGGCGACAAAAGATGTGCCGGATTTTGCTTTATTATACGGCAATCCCGCTAAATTACAGGGTTGGATGTGTGAATGCGGAAAGAAATTAACAAAAACCGCCCAAACAAATTACATCTGTCAAAAGTGCAAGCGAAAATATATACTTGTGAAAAGTCGATTAACTGAAAAATAATTTTGAGTTATTTTATAGTAAAAAGAATTTTTGACTTTAATCTTGCCTTATTCGGCCTTATTCTATTCTCCCCGCTGATTGCCGTTATTGTAGTATTGATATTGCTGGAAGACGGCCCGCCTGTTTTATATATCAAAAAATCTCTGGGAAAAAATGGGAGAATACTCAATGCGTTAAAATTTCGGTCCATGGAGGAGAATTCGTTAGCAATTACTAAAGTAGGAAAATTACTCCGTCAAACTGCCATGGATGAATTGCCGCAGTTGATTAATATCGCCAAAGGAGAGATGTCATTCGTGGGGCCGAGAAACTATTCAATAAATAAATATGGCATAGCAGAAGATGCTTTGGGTAAAATGATAAATCCGCAAAATTTAAATTCAGATATAGTAAATTTTTCAAAACGCCTGAAAGTTATGCCGGGGTTAACTGGCCTAGCCCAAATCTGTGCCCCGAAACATGCAAGCGATGAAGAAGTGCTAAGATTGGATTTGCAATATATCAAAAACAGAAACTTTATTTTTGATTTACGCCTTATTTTTATGTCTATTTGGATTACTTTTAGAAAAAAATGGGAGGATACAAGCCGCAAAATTTAATCCTTAGCGGACCGAGCCTTAGGGCCTTCCTTAACAAGGCATCAGGAAGGGCCATCCTGTGGGGTATAGCCCGAGGAGTTATGGAAGGCTTCATTAATCAGATAAAAAAAATCATTATATAAATGACATCAAAAATTGTTATTATTGGAGCGGGTCCCATAGGCTGCTATCTGGCGCAATTACTGCGAAAAAAGGGTATCAATTCTTTATTGATTGAAGAGCATAAGGAAATAGGCAGGCCAGTTCATTGCGCGGGCTTGGTGGGTAAAAAAGTATTCGAGGAAGCAAAAATTTCCTTATCTTCCGATTGCATACTTAATGCAATTAACGGTGCAATTGTTTATGCCGGTAAAAATGAAATTTTTATTAAGCGCAAAAATGTTGCTTATGTTGTTGACAGAGAGAAATTCGACAAAAGTTTAGGGAAAGGATTAGAAATTCATTTCGAAACACGCTTCCTGGGGCTTGAGAAAGAAAACGGGCAGTATATTATCGAAACCGACAAAGGAAGTATGGATGCCAGTATTATAATTGGCGCTGAAGGTGCACGCTCAACCGTGCGTGAATTCGTCACAGATAAACGTATGGAGTATCTAAAAGGCGTACAGTTTCGTATTAAGATAAAACCCCGGCATAAGGATATGGTTGAAGTTTATGTGAAAAAACCTTATTTTTATTGGATTATTCCGGAATCTGAAGAAATAGTGCGTATAGGGGTTTTATCTCAAAATCCCTATCATGACCTTCTGGATTTTATTAAAGAAAAGAAATTAAATGGGGAGATACTCGAAAAATTTGCCGGTTTGGTCCCTCTTACTCCGTTCGGCCCATTGTCAAAGGAAGGTATATTTTTGGTGGGCGACAGTGCCTGTCAGGTAAAACCGTTAAGCTATGGCGGAATATATATGGGTATGCGGTCAGCGGAAATACTTTCAGAGTGCATTGTAACCGAAAAGCCTAATGACTATAATCTGCGGTGGATGAAGAGGTTTGGAAAAGAAATAGATATCGCCCTAAAGGCAAGGCATATTTTTGCCAAATTAACAGACGAAGACATTGAAAAGATATTTAATTTTGTTAAGAAAAAAACTGATATAATTGAACAAAAGGGAGACTTCGAAAATCATGCAACTATTTTTTGGGAATTTTTAAAACATCCGGCTATTTCAAAAGACGTATTAGGCATAATGTTGAAAATAATAAAAAATAATTTAAATTTTTTCTGGGAAAACGATAACTAAACATATGCGGCTTATTACTTTACAAAGCAGAATTGTCGTGCTTCTTACGACTTTCACAATAATCATTATTTCGATTTTTGTGGGCATCCAGCTTTTCCAGCAAATGAATATACTTAATTCCTTTAACGAGTCGCGTGCAAAAATAGTGTCCCTGGTTTTAGAAAATACCTGGGAAAAGATCGTAAGCTTTGGACTCCCCGATGATAAGAAGATAGAATTCATGCAGAAAAAGATAAATACGTTAAAAGAAACACAGGAAATAGCTCAGGCCTATGTTTTAAATAAAGAAGGAGTAATCGTTTTTTCAACCGAAAAGCATTTGGAAAACAAAAAAGGAGATTTTACTGATGACTATATTGTCGATAAGATGAATAAGGGAGAGAGTTTGGTAAGAGAAGCAATTATAGATAAAGACCGTAACGTGTTTTCTTTCTATGTTCCGTTAGGGGAAAAGGGGCAGGGTGTCTTCGCGGTTCGGCTGTTTTTTTCCCTGGCAAATTTATCAAGTGCGTATAGCCAGATATATCAAACCGGAATCATCGTTGGATTAATGATTATCTTTATAAATTTTATACTGGGAGTATTTCTCTCTCATTTGGTAATCGGGCCAATAAAGGTTTTTAGCGGTGCGGCTAAAGTCATTGCTTCGGGCCGTTTGGATTTGCGTGTAAATGTCGCAACTGGAGATGAATTGGAGATACTTGCAAAAACATTTAATTCTATGACTGAAGAATTGATAAGAATGAAAGAAAAGGCAGAAAACGCAAATCCTTTGACCAAGCTCCCGGGCAATATCGTAATAAGAGAAGAGATAGAAAAAAGAATTAACGAAGGCAAGAAATTTGCTGTTATATATTGTGATTTGGACAACTTTAAAGCTTATAATGATAAATATGGTATAGCAAAGGGAGACGAAGCAATAACGTTGACCGGAGAAATTCTTAAGGAAGCTGTAAAAAACAAAGGTAGTAATGACGATTTAGTTGGGCATGAAGGAGGGGATGATTTCCTTCTTGTTACAGAGCTGCAAGAAACCAAAAATGTTACCGATTATATAATCTCAGAGTTTAATAAGCGAATACGGAATTTGTTTGATAAGGACGATCTCGAAAGGGGTCATATAGTTTCTCATGCGCGTGATGGCTCAATAAAGCAATTTCCTATAATGACAATTTCTATGGCAGGGGTTACTAATGAATACCGTCGTATAGCGAGTTACGCGGAGGTAACCAATCGTGCTGCGGAAATGAAAAAGAAAGCAAAAAATCTCGAAAGAAGTTGTTTTGTTTTAGACCAGCGGAAAGAAGAACAAGGTTGAAAATATGAACCTATTCTTTTTTCTCTTTTTCTTCCGTAGTTATAACAGCCGGAAATTGCGGCTCAGTGATAACCATATCTTTTAGTGATTTTTTCTCACCTTTTGATGCTTGTCTTTCTTCAGTTGTAATCGTAGGAGAGGCCGTATTCCCATCAGGGCTTGTTTCCACAATAGGCTGAGCAAATGCGCAAAGTGGTATAACCACCATAAATATTGATAATATTAGCTTTGTAATCATTTTTTCCCCCTTTGGTTAAAAGATACCATAAAAACCACTTATTGTCAATGGAACATAAGCGTTTGTCCCGCAAAGATTTAGGAATAATTATTCTTTCAAGGTTTTATCTTTTCCTGATCGTTTTGCATATATTGCCGTTATATGTATTTTCTACCGGTGTTTATTTGTTCGGACAAAAATTAAGTTCCTTTCCGGTAGTATTAGCGATAGTGCTATTTATTGCTTTTTTGTATTTTCTTTATGACGCGATATGGCACATAAAGCTCATAGGATTTTTTTTAGCGTTTATTTTCCAGCTGATTTTTGTCATAAATAACAGCCAAATGCTTTTCGGAAAAATTCCACTTTTAACTATAAAAGGGGAAAAAATAGCTTTTCTTGCGGTAGAAAAGCCTTTGGTCGTCATAAGCATCATCGTAAATTTTTTGCTTTCAAGCCTTCTCGCGTATTATATATTTATTTTGTTCAGTGAATTAAACAAAAGGAAAATTGGAAAATTAAGGAAACAAATAAAAAAGGCAATTAAAGCAAAATAGGCACATTGTTTATGTGTTTTTTTGCCCGAAAGCCGTTTTGTATTGACAGCGCCTAAAACAATGATATAGTAAGGGTAATGAAAAAAATACTTCGCCATTTTATACCGTTAATTATCGCTTTTTTCGGCGCTTTTATTTTTTTTCTCGGATATAATCATTATCTACTGGATGCTTCTTTGGCAAACCTAAAGATTTCTCTGCGCGACTTGGACGGGGCAAAAAATTTAAGGGATGTTAAAAACATAACAGATATTCTTGATGATTCTTTTCTAAATGAGCTAGCCAAGGGTGATTTTGACCTTACTTTCGCGGTAAAACTAGAGCTTTCCCAACAAATTGTCGAACAAGAACTAAAAGAAGAAATTTCAACAAAAGAATACGTAGTTACATTGTCTTCCGCTGCGAATATAGATTTTTCTGCAGTAATTGCAGAAAAAATATCAAAAGACTCTCAAATTAGCGATATAAAGCATTTTATCAAAAAAGCAATCGATAAAAAAATAGCCGAAAGGCCGGCTCTTGTCAATTTGCTGGATGATATATCATTAAAATTATTTCCTGGAAGAAGGCAAGCTAACGAGGAATCGCTGAAATCGCAAATCGCTAAAATAGAAAAAGATATATCTAGGTATAAAGGAAAGAAATTGCAGGATGCGCATTTAGAGATAGGTAAAATATACTTGCTGCTAAAAGATTGGATGTCAGCCGAGAGACATTTCAACAGCGCGGTCAAAGTTAATTCTAAAAACGAAAAAGCTACAAAAGCGGAATTTTTCTTAGGTATTCTCTATAAATCAAAAAAAGATTTTATAAAAGCTTCACAAATCTTCGGTAAGATAAAAAATCAGCTGCCCAAACAATGGAAATTATTTGCCTACTACCAGGAGGCAGATTGTTTGTATAAAAGCGGGGAAATAGATAAAGCAATAGTTTTATTTGAAGAACTTTTTAAGCTTGACCCATCTTTGGAAGTACCACAGCTATCCCAGTTTCGTGCAGGCTATACTTATCTTTATGATTTACAGGATTCCAAAAAAGCAAAAGCGGCATTTGTTTTATTGGAGAAAGATGAGCCGGGCGTAGAGTTAAGTGGATACATTAAGAATAAAATAGATCCTGATATAG
Organism: Candidatus Omnitrophota bacterium; assembly: GCA_023228195.1. Lineage (GTDB taxonomy): Bacteria > Omnitrophota > Gorgyraeia > Duberdicusellales > 4484-171 > JAJYOP01. The sequence goes on along the minus strand of JALOBR010000001.1, from coordinate 34,559 downwards.
CGTGGCAATACTGTAAATCCGGTTTCGAGTTGCTCGAGACTGGATATAAACTATCTCTGGATCAAAAATATACGGAAGCATTAGACAAGTTTGACTCGGCTCTTGCTATTCTACCAAAGCATAGCACTTCTTACACGGGCAGGGCTTTAGCGTTTTATTTTTTAAAAAATCCTGATGAAGCAATAGCTCAGGGTGAAAAAGCGGTTGGGTTTAACCCCAGCGATTACGAAGCAGTTGCCAATTTAGGTTTTATATATTTTAATCTTGGAATGATAGATACAGCTATAGAGCAATACAGGAAAGCAATTAACATTTACCCCCGTTCTTATATTTATAATTACAATTTGGCCACACTTTTTCTTCTTAAGGAAAAATATAAACTTTCAGAGGAATTTTTTAAAAAAACTTTAAACATTAAGCCCGACTATGCTTACGCTTACAATAATTTAGGTTACGCATTGTGGGCGCAAGGTCAATACAATGAAGCCAGGGGTAGTTTTCAGAAAGCAATCGCACTTAACTCAAATTACATAGACTCTCATTATAACCTGGGAGTAGTTTATTTTGTTTTAGGCAATTACGAGGAAGCAAGAAAAGAATTTATAAACGTAGAATTATTACAACCTAAATTCAGGCAGACTTTTTGGTATCTTAAGCAGATAGATTCAAAATTAGGGTATAAAGCACAATAATGAACCTACTCGGAAGAAATAAAAGACGGTTTTTACGGCTGAATGCGCACCATCTTCTTAAGTATAAATTGCTTGATGGATCAGGCAAAGAAGGTGTACTTTCTTTTGTAAGAAATATAAGTGCGGGCGGTACTCTTTTCCATTCAAATGAATATATGAAACCGGCAAGCATTTTAGAATTAGATATAAGTTTTCCGCCATCACCTGATTCCGTAAAAATAAAAGCCAAGGTCTTGCGGGCAGAGAATTTAGAGACTATGGGCGGATTTGATGTGGCTGTTGAGTTCTTGGATTTGGGTGAAGACGTTAAAAAGTTTATAGCTAAAAAAATAGGACATACCTTCGAGAAAACAAAGGAGGCTGACATGAAGATTCTTGCGTCAATTTTTATTTGTTTAGGGGTCATCGCCGGTGTCATAGCGCTATCAACAAGATTTAACTTAATTCCATCTCTCTTTTTTAGCGCGCTAACCTGGCTTAACATTGTCAATGCCTTATTGCTCTTTTCAATAGCTCTAAGCTTGATTAAAAACAAGGCAAATAGTTAATAAATATAATTCTAAAGTGAAAATAGCTTTAGTTTTTTGTATTAATTTACTGCTATTGAATTCGGTTTATGCGGAATTATCGCGCAAAGACCTTGTGTCTTACACCCTTGATTTTTATACAGATAAGACAGAAGAAAAAGATACGAAAGTAAAAAAGCAATTGGAAGAAACAGTACGGCAGGGAGAAAGGATATCTTCTCCGGGATATTTCTCAAAATCATATAAGTTGATACAAGTGGAAAATAAACAAAAAAAAGTGAATAAAGCAATTTCGATGGAAGAAATAAAAGCAAAGAAAGCTATAAGGAAAAAAAGCAAAGCAGAAAAAAGGGAAGCGTTGTTGAAATCAAGAGAAAATGAAAAAGGATATGGCACGAAATTGTCTTTTTCCAAGGCTTCAGATAAACTTAAAGAAAAAGATACCTTTGTTTCCAAAAAAAATGAGCTAAAAAAAGACACAAAATCAACGGGGGCTATCGAAAAAAAGCCAAATTACATAAAAGGCATATTAAAAAATACACATCCTTTTATAATTGGAAAAGGAGAATTTAATGATAATATTTATCATGTGAAAGGAAATGAAACATATGATTATATAACACAATTATATCCTGGTTTTGAATTTAAAACCAAAACAAACTCAAAGAATTTCGATGTATATTTAAACACCGGAGCAAATGTCCTAACGTATGCAAAGAACAGCCAGCACAATACTGCGAGTCCTTTTGCAAAAGGGTTTCTCAGGTATAATTTTGGTAACCTTGGTTTTATCACTTCCGCTTACAGCAGGCGCCTTCGGGGTACGCCCAGCGATCTTGCCGATGAGGAAATAAAAGAGTTTATAGATTCCTGGCAGTATGATATGAGCCAAGATTTTAAAATTAATTTCAACAGATTCGATGTTAATTTTCAATATAATAAGTCTTTGTACAGTTACGAGGATGAGGAATTTAAGTTATCGAACCACGCCAAAGACGTAATTGCTTTGAGGAGTTCAATAAAAATTTTGCCAAAAACAAAACTTTTTGCGGAATACGCCCATGGCTGGTTAAATTACGATAAAAATACAGAAAGCAATTATGATTATGACAGGCCTATCCTGGGTTTGAATGGGAAAATTTTTAGGAAACTTGAAGGCACAATCAAAGTAGGTTATAATTTTAACAGAAGAAAAACTCTAAAAGATTTAAACGGAACTGTATTCAGTGCGTTATTAACATATAAAGCTTCGCCTCGTTTGCATTATAATTTAGACGTCATGAATGGGTTGGGTAGTCTTAACTTGATTACTGAAGGCGTAACTAAGTATAAGGGGGCTTCTGTTGGCATTAGCTATTTGCCTCCATTCTTGAAGAAATTACGAGTAAAGAGTAAGGTCGGTTATTGGCAAAGAGGTTCGGATTACCAAACTAAGGATAATTATTGGGAAGTGTCGTTTAAACCGGAGTATAAACTTAAAGATTGGCTTATGTTTGGAATAGGCTACACCTTTCAAAACAGGGATTCTAAGGCACAGTTTAACGACTATAGAAACAATAGGATTGAATTAAGCATGTTTTCGGAGTTCTAACGATGAGGCTAGTTTTACTAATATTTTTTTCCATAAGTATTCTTATTTCTTATCCTTTTGGAATCAATGAGGGTTTTGGACAAGCCATAGCTTTTGGGGAGGATAATTCTTCATATCGCATAAAAGCCGGAGATACACTGGAAATTTCGGTATACGGAGAGCCTGATTTAGTGAAAACAGTTAAGGTTACCGAAGAAGGAAAGATAATTTATCCGTTTATTGGTGAGATGAATGTCATAAATATGACATTAAAAGAGGCAGTTGACGCGATAGAGGCTTTTCTTAGAAAAGATTATTTTGTAAATCCGCAGGTGAATATTTTCGTGAAAGAATATTCAAAATTCTTCATTGTCGGAGCGGTCAAAGAAGAAGGAAGATTTGAGCTAAAAGGAAACTTAACTCTGCTTGACGCAATAGCTTTAGCCGGCGGGGCAAACCCTAATGCAAATTTATCAAATATAAAAGTTGTAAGAAATCTAGGCAAAGAAGAAAAGCAATATAACGTGGATTTGTATACTAAAGGAAAAGATTTCATGCTTGAATCTTTGGATAGGATTATTGTTGAAAAATATGGAGCAATTTCTGTTCTGGGAGAGGTAAGGAGGCCCGGCAATTACGCATTTACCAAGGGCCTTACTGCTGTTGATGCGATAGCTTCAGCCGGAGGATTTTCCGATATAGCCAATCAAAATGCTGTTAAGGTGATAAGAGAGACAAAAGAAGGTAAAAAAGAAATATTTAATGTCCCGGTAGCACACATTTTAAAAAGCGGAGATAAATCAAAGGATGTAATGTTAAAAGAAGGCGACATAGTTTCTATTCCTGAATCGTTTTTTTAATTGCACCTACGAAATCGGAGGCGATTATTAGGAGTTTTTAATAATTATGATACCACCAGCAGAAGTAAAAGAACTAACGATAAAAGATTATTTTGATTTATTGCGTAAGCATTTTATGCTTATATCCGCGGTTACGTTAGTTATTGTTGGAACCGTTTCATTTTATGAATTTTCTTCTCCCAAAATATATAGGGCTACAACAACAGTTGTTGTGGAAATGGAAAAAACAAAAATTGCAGATAAAATCGAAGACGTTTATGAACGAGAAGTTACAGGCAAAGATTATTACCTGACCCAAATTAATATTGCGTTATCTCGCTCTTTGGCAGAGCGTGTTGTTAAAGTCTTAGAATTAGACCGTGATCCGGAATTTATGAATTCAAAAGACCCCGCGGGACAGCTTCTTGCTATGGTAAAAATAGAACCGGCACGTCAAGGCGCTACTGCAATAATATCGGTGGAAGGGAAAAACCCTATAAAAATCACGGCAATTGCAAATGCATGGGTGAGGGAATTTATTTATCAGGATATTGAAAGGAAAGTCGGGACCGCTAAGTATGGTATAACTTTTTTAGAGAGCCAGCTGACAGACACTCTTAAAAAATTAAATGATTCGGAAAAGGATTTAAATACTTTTATAAAAGACAACCGAATAGTTACCATACCAGATATTGAAACAAAAACTGACGCATTATTAGAAAGTTTAAAAGGGCAAAGAGCTCAATTAGGAAAAGAAGTGGCTGATGCATCACAAAGGTATAAAGAAAAACATCCCAAAATGATTTCTCTTTTAACGCAATTAAGAGTTGTTGAAGATAAATTAAATGAAGAAACAGATAAGAAGTTGGGATTGCAGGAAAAAATGTCAGAATATGGTATCCTAAAAAGGAAAGTAAACACTTACAATTCTTTGTACGACGACTTTCTTAAACGCGCGAAAGAATTGGATGTTTCTAAAGAGCTAACGCTTTCAAACATAAGAGTGATTGATCCAGCGCAAGAGCCAAAAAGTCCCATAAAACCTAATCCGGAAAAAGAGATTCCATTAGCCTTTATGGTGGGGTTGGTATCAGGAGCATTGTTGGCATTATTCCTGGAAAAAATGGATTCAACTATCAAGACCTCCGATGAAGTTGAGTTTTATGTAAAACTTCCGTTTCTTGGTTATATCCCGTCAACGAAAGAAGGAACGGCAAAAAATAAAAATATCAATTTGGTTTCTTTTGTAGAGCCTCGTTCAAGGGCCGCGGAATCATTTAGGAACCTTAAGGTCTCTCTGCTTTTTTCTTTTCCGCAGGATAAGTCTTTAAGAACAGTTGTGGTTACCAGTTCTATCCCGGCAGAAGGCAAAAGTTTTGTTTCCTCAAACCTCGCCATAATATTCGCTCAGGCCGGAGAACCAACCTTGCTTATAGACGCGGATATGCGTAAAGGCAATTTGCATCAGGCTTTTGGGGTGAAACCAAAAAATGGGCTAAGTACTTTGCTTACAGGTATGTGTTCAATAGAAGATGCAATATCGACTACCTCTATTCCTAGCTTGTCTATACTTTCGGCCGGGCCTTATACCCCAAATCCTACAGAGTTGCTTGGTTCCGAAAAGCTGCCTTTAGTTTTACGCGAGCTGGAGAAGAGGTACAAAAGAATAATAATCGACTCGACCCCGATATTGAATGTATCAGAGGCTTTGATTTTAGGGGATAAATGTGACGGTGTACTTTTTGTTATAAGATCAGGGCACACCTCGATAAAATATATATTAGAGACTAGAAAAATTATGGATACGCGCGTAAAATTAATAGGCGCAATTTTAAATAACACAAATATGGGGCAAGACCACTACTATTATTATCATTATTGCTACCCAACAGCAAAAAAAATAATGTGAAAATTCTAGAATGGTTTTTGATCCTTCTCATAATTTTCAGTTCGCTTCTTCATGGTTCAGTCGGCCACCTACCGCTTTTTATTATAGAGGTAATTTCGCTTTGTGTATTTTTGTCGTTTATTATTCACATAAAAATTTCTAACCGAAAGCTGGTTTATCCCCCCAGAGTAATTTTTCTGGTATTTTCTCTATTGATTATTTTTTTTCAGATAGTATCTGTGCCTAACTTTCTTCTAAGAATAATTTCACCGCACACTTACCTTCTTAGACAGCAATATAGCCTTGATTTCAGCAATTTTGGTTTTTCGCAACTATCTTTCTACCCTCTTGCAACCATAGAAGAACTTATAAAATTCGTTTCTTTTCTTTTTGTTTTTGTCTGCGTTTTAAATATTTTTGAAAAAAAAGAACAATTTGAAAGAATAACATTAATTCTTATTTTTCTGGGGCTTTTGTTGTCTTTTTACGGAGTCGTCACAAAATATTTCTTTTTGCAAAAACAAATTACTCTGTCGTTTAGCACATTCGGGAACAGGAATCATTTTGCAGCGTATATGATAATGATTGCCCCTCTTTCCGTGACATATGCGTTATACTGCAAAAACAAAAACAAAAAGATAATATTTGGTTTTATCTCTACGATAATTTGCTCAGCAGTTTTTCTTTCGTTGTCACGTGCAGGCTCGATAAGCCTGATAATTTCATTGGCCTTTCTGTTTTATCTTGTTGTGAAAGAAAAATCGCATGGTAAGCAATATTGGATAATTGCCGCGGTAGTTATTTTTGCGTTTATATTGGTTTCTTTGTCAGGCTTTGGCCCGATACAAGACAGAATGAGCATCTTAAGGGATGGCTTAGTGGGCAGGTGGCTTACGGTGTCCGATTCCCTTAATATTTTAAAGAATTTTCCTTTTTTTGGAATTGGGCTAGGCAATTTTAAATATGTTTTTACCCTTTACCAGAAAAGCAAACAAGCTACTATTTACTATGATTATTTGCATAACGATCATCTGCAGTTTCTTATTGAAACTGGCCTGATTTGTGCAACGTTATCATTGGTTTTCTTCTTTAATCTTTTTAAGAATGTCCTGGTTGGGTTAAATAAGAGGCATGATCCATTTGCCAAAACTATAATTATGGGGGGCTTTTGTGGGCTGCTTGGTGTTATTATGCATAGTTTTGTCGATTTTAATTTTCATATTCCCGCAGTAGCGCTTTTATTTTGGTTCCTCTTAGGGCTAACTTACAAATGCTTATCTACACATTTTTACTCCTCAGGAACAACAGAAGATGAATAAATTATTAAAGGTATGAAAGAAAAAAATATTGGCAGTTTATTCTTGATTTTTATGTCAACAGTTATAGTCGTGTTTATCGTGGCCATATTTTTTAATTTAAAAGCATATATTCTTTATGAGAAAACTTTGAGCATGAAAGCGCCAATAGTAAAAATAGAAAAAATAAATTATTACAACGATGCTATCTCTTTTGTGTCGCAGGCCACAATATTGAATAGGCTGAATGCTGATTACTTAGCTTTAAAGGCAGATTTACTTTTCAGCGCGCTTAGCGAAAATTTAAGCAGCATGGAGCATATTAAAGAAAAAGAAATTGAAAATTTATACATTAAAGCTGTAAGCTTCAATCCTATTAATTTCGAATATCATTTAAAACTTGGGTGGTTTTATGCCCAGGTGAAAGATGATAAGGCGAAAAATGAAATGCTAAAAGCAATTGAACTTTACCCGACATATTACCGCAATTATTTATATTTTTCAAAATATTGCCTGAAAAACAAAAAAGAAAAAGAAGCTTTTAGCAATATTCTTTTGACGCTATATTATGGCCGCAATATAGCCTGGCGTAATGTTATGAAGGAAGTTAAAGAAGACGTGAGGGGGTCGGCTAGCCTTTATTTCGATGAGAAAAAAAGGCAATTAGGTTTCGTTGTGTTTATGCCGGGGCCGGAAATAGATTTTAAGAAATACAATTTTCCACATATAAATATTGCTTTGGATGTAAAGATTTATATGAAAAAATCAGAGAATCCCGAAATTTCATTATATAAAAACAATCATCTTTTCGGCCATTTTAAAAAAACATTTTCTGAGGGCGAAACGGATATCTATGAATTTAGCGTAACGCCTGATATGATTGACATCTATCTGGATGAGCTAACGGTTAAAACGCATCCTGCGCAGGGCATCGAAAAGATAGAATTTGTAAAGAAATTTAAGTAGCTAAATAAATTGTTTACTTTAGCGGCTTCCGTTGTTAGAATACCCCCTATTTTATATTGATAGTATAAGCGTAATTTCCCGCTAACAGGCTAAACGCCTGCCAGGCTGCTGAGAAGCATATTATAGGTGTTATTTAGAAAGGAGGAAAATATGGCAACATTTGAAGATTTTTCAAAACTGGAGCTAAAAGTAGGTAAAATTTTGGAAGTAGCTGTTCATCCGAACGCGGATAAGCTTTACGTGATAAAAGTAGACTTGGGAGAAAAAACAACTCAACTGGTAGCCGGAATAAGGAACTATTATACGCCAGAGGAATTAGTCGGAAAATCCGCAGTTATAGTTGTAAATCTTGAACCTAAAATGTTAAGAGGAGTTGAATCAAACGGAATGCTTCTTGCCGCTCATTCAGAGGATAAAATAGTAATACTTACGACAGACAGGCAGTGTCTGCCGGGCAGTTTCATAAAATAATGCCTATGTTGACTAAGTATATAAGGACAAGCACCAAAGGAAATACCGATATAATTGATATTACAAAACAACTAGAAAAAATACTGATAGAAGAAAAGCTGAAAGATGCACTAATGTTTCTTTCGGTCATCGGCTCAACCGCGGCTATAACTACCATGGAATATGAGCCCGGGTTAGTAACGGATTTAAAAGAAATTTTTGAAAAAACTATACCTTTTGATAAAAATTATGCACACAACCTTACTTGGAATGATGCAAACGGCCATTCGCACCTGCGCAGTTCTTTTATAAAAACTAACTTTTTTGTTTCGGCAACTGACGGAAAGCTTGATTTAGGCACTTGGCAACAGGTTGTTCTAATTGATTTTGATACGCGCAAACGCGAGAGAGAGATCGTAGTAAAAATTGTAACTTAATTTAATAAAAAAGATGGATTTAAAGAAAAGCATAGAAGATTTTAACCTGGTATTTTTCGATTTGGAAACAACGGGGTTAGATGCCTTAGGCGGAGATTCTATCTGCGAAATAGGCGCGCTTAAGGTAAAAGGCCGAGAAACTATAGATAAATTCCACAGCCTTGTAAACCCCAAAAAACCCATGCCAGAGGTGGCTTTTAGAATACACCGGATTTGTGACGAAGACTTGAAAGATGCACCTTACTTCGAAGATATAGCGGATAAATTTGTCGATTTTTTGAATGGCTCAATAATACTGGCATACAATATTGATTTTGACCTGGGATTTATAAATTACAGGTTAAAGCAGATGAATCGGCAGCCGCTTGAGCTTCCTGCCATAGACATACTTTGCATGGCTAGAAAGACCCTGCGTTTGCCCAGGTATAATTTAAGCGAAATTGTTTCATATTTTAATATAGAATGCCCAGGCAAATTGCATCGTGCTATGGACGATGCTTATGTTGCCTCAAAAGCATTCTTTAAACTAAGAGACATACTAAGAGAAAGCAGCCTGGATAATTTAGAAGATTTTATATCGCTTTATGGGTTAAGTAACGAAATTTTTAGGACTAAAGAAGAAATGAAGCTTCACTTGATAAAAAAAGCAATTGAAGAAAAATTGCCCCTTAAGGCAAGGTATCTTTCTTATCAAAATATGATAGAGAGTAACAACATAAAACCGCTTAATTTGTCCCAGGAAAACAAAAGTTTTTTTCTGTGGTATGAAAGCAAGCAGGGAAAAAACGTCCGCATTAGTTTAAACCACATTCTTGATCTAGAAATTGTTTAACGAGACTCACACCCTTTTATGCCTCCTGTATAAAAAATGCTTAGCCGAATTGTCCTGACGTAAAGCGTCAGGGCGGCCAAAGGGGGTGAGCGGGGGAATGTGTTAATTCCAATCGTAAGCCCATATTATCATGAAGCAATGAGTAAAGCTTCACAGTAGTAAAAGGAAAAATAAGCCCTTTCGAATGCCCGCAATTTAAAAAGAATTGCATTGTGGACAATCCCCTCGGACCCTGCATGGTGTCTTTTGAGGCCACTTGCAGAATTTACTATGAATATTCAGCTTAATTTGGTAAAATACAATGGAAATAGTTTGAAAATCCTAACAATAAAGGGGGTAGCGTATGGATGAAATATTAGAGATATTAGAAACTAATGCCAGGATTCCTTTGGAAGATTTAGAAAAGCTTACGGGTAAAAGTAAAAAGGAAATTGAAAAGGCGATAAAAGATTACGAGAAAAAAGGAATAATAGTAAAATATAAAGCCGTAATAAACAAAGAAAAGCTTAAAAGCTCAAACGGGGTGGTTGCTTTAATTGAGGTAAGAATAACTCCCCAGAAAGATGTAGGTTTTGACGCGGTGGCAGAGCGAATATTCAAGTTCCCGGAAGTAAAAAACTGCTATCTTCTTTCAGGAACTTATGATTTGCTGCTTACGATTGAAGGAAAAGATATACATACGGTAGCGAGTTTTGTTTCGGAGAAACTCGCCCCCTTAAGTTCGGTAAAAGGGGCAGTTACCCATTTTATGCTTAAGAAATACAAAGAAGACGGAGTAATTTTAAGTAAAAGAGAGAAGAACGAAAGGCTAGCTATTACTTATTAGCTATAAGGTGTCAGGCGTCAGTCCATCGAGGGCGCCCTTTAGGGGCAGCTTGCGGCAGCTGACAGCTGATATCTGGAATTTGGGAGCTTTTAAAAAATGATTGCAAAACATATAAAAAATTTGCCACCTTCGGGGATAAGGCAGTTTTTCGATTTAGTGCTTGGAATGCCCGATGTTATATCTCTTGGCGTCGGCGAGCCTGATTTTATCACGCCCTGGCGCGCGAGAGAGAAGGCCATTACTGCGCTTGAGGAAGGTATGACAACGTATACTTCAAACAAGGGCCTTTTTGTGCTTCGTAAAAGCATAACAAATTTTCTTGAAAAGAGGCATAACTTGGAATATGACCCCGAAGAAGAAATATTAATCACTGTAGGTGTTAGTGAGGGCCTGGATTTAATAGTTCGTTCAATAGTTGAACGCGGAGACAAGGTGATTGTGGTGAGCCCTCATTTTGTAGCTTATCCTGCGCTTGTAGAAATAGTCGGGGGGCAGGTTTTGTACCTTAAAACCAGGCAGGAGGATAATTTTAAGATAGACCTTAAAGAGTTGAAAAGGTTGATGAAGGAAAATCCTAAAGCCATAATATTTAATAACCCTTCTAACCCGACAGGCACAGCTTATAATACGGAGGAACTTAAAAAAATTTGGAAAGTAATATCCAGCAAAGACACGCTTGTTATAAGCGATGAGGTCTATGATGAGCTGATTTATGAAGGCAGAACTACATCTTTTGCCGCACTGGATGAAGAGGCAAAAAGAAGGACGATTCTTCTTAATGGTTTCTCTAAAGCTTACGCTATGACAGGTTTTAGAATAGGTTTTGCCTGCGCAAACAAGGATATTATTTCGGCCATGACAAAGATACATTCATTTGCCATGATGTGCGCTCCCATTTTATCCCAGGTCGCGGCAACGGAGGCGCTTCGTGCCCAAAAAGAAGTAGCCCAAATGCGCTCCGAGTATAAAAGGCGAAGAGATTTTATTGTTAAAGAATTAAACAGGGTAGGGCTTGTTACGCCAAAGCCCCAGGGGGCTTTTTACTGTTTTCCTTCAATCGAGAATTTTAAAATCAGTTCGCTTGATTTCGCAAAGCGGCTGCTTTTCGAGGAAAAGGTTGCCTTGGTCCCGGGCAGCGCTTTCGGAAAAGAATACGATTCGTATGTAAGAATTTCTTATGCGAATACATTGGATAATCTTAAGGAAGCAATAATAAGGATAGAGCGTTTTTTGAGTAAATTATAAGCTATGAGGCCAGCTTTAGGAAAGATTAAAATCGGAAAAAAGCACATTATCGCGTTAATTGTGCCGCTTCAAAGCAAAAAATTAATTATATTGCGGGGAAGTCGCGGCTATGTGATGTGCGGATACCTTAATTTAAAAGTTGCTGAAAAATTTGATGACGTTGCCGCAAGGATAGTGGGAGTTTCAACGATAGCCGGCGCAATTTCAGCAAGCGTTCATTCCTGTACGTCTGCCGCAAAAAAGTTGGGCATTAAAAAAGGCCAACCAGTTAAGGATGTTCTAGAAAAAATCGCGTAACCTGGAGCCCGCGTAAAGCGGGGGATTAAAGTTTCGGTTTTTTCGAAGAATTCTCGAACAAAAAGATATGAAAATAATAACAAAAAAAACTTCCCTCCTAACCCATTCCCTGGTGCCGTGGGTATTTTTATTCATTTTTCTTTGCGGCTGTAAATATGAATCTGAAAAATTGCATGAAATTTACAGCGAAGAAACCAGGCATTACGAAGAGCTTATAAACAAAAATCCGAAAGATCTGAATTTACGCATAAAGCTTGCGCAAATTTATTATGATTTCAAGGATTTTGAAAAAGCTGTAGCGTTGCTTAAAAACGAAACCGATGTAAAAGCAAAAATCATGCTTGCTAAGGCGTACGCAAATCTTAAAGAATATTCCAGCGCTTTGAATGTTTTTGATCAGGTTGGAGAAATCGAAGATGGCGAGTATATGTATTTATACGCGACGACTCTTGAGTCGAAGAATCTTTACCCTAAGGCTATTGCAATTTACAGAAAGGTTAACGGTGAATTTCAGCCGCAAGCAAAACAGCGTATTTTAAAAATAGGACTTAAGGTGGAAGAGGGTATGCCGCAATTTTTAAATACCCTTCTCCAGGAAGAGCAAAAGTTTCTTGAAAGTATCGATAAGGAAGAAGCGGTGGTTTTGCTTGTGGATGAAGACCACCGGATAAATGATGATAATACCTCTGTGGCGGACGTTCATATGGTGCAGAAAGTTTTAAAAGAAAAGGGGAAGGATCTGGCAGAGGTAGAAATCGGATACGATTCAACCTATGAAAGAGTTGAACTTGAATATGCCCGGACAATCACTCCTGCCGGACGGGTAGTTTATGCCGGGGCTGAGAATACAAGGGATGTTACCAAATACCTTAATTTCCCTCTTTATAGTAACGCCAGGGCTCTTATAATTTCCATGCCTTCGGTGGATGTCGGCTCTATCATCGAATATAAATTAAAAATTTATTCTTCGAAACTAATCACTGACGGAAAGTTCAGTTTTATATATCGTCTGCGGGAAGCTTTCCCTATTGCCCGGGCTAATTTTACCCTTACCGTACCCAGGAAAAACAAAGTAGAGTTAAAATTTTTCAATGAAACATACTCTAAAGGAATAAATTTAAACCCGGCAAAAGAAGAAACAGAAAAATCTATCAGCTATTTATGGAAGTTTAAAGAGATAGGTCCGATTATTCCGGAAGAGCCGATGCCTTCGATTTCCATTATTAACCCGGCGATTGGTATATCTAATTTTTCAAGTTGGGAAGAAATTTATAAATGGTGGCACGGTCTTTATAAGGACAAAATAGTGCTGAATAAAGAAGTAAAAGAATTTACGGCAAACCTCATAAAAGACGCGAAAGATGACCTGGAAAAGGCAAAAAAAATATATGATTTTTGTTCCCGTAACGTGCGCTACGTTGCCGTAGAATATGGCGAAAGCGGTTTTGAGCCGCATTATGCAAACGATATTTTCGTAAACCGTTACGGAGATTGCAAAGATAAGGCCATACTTTTAGTTGCGATGATGAAAGAAGTGGGCCTTAAAGCTTATCCTGTGCTTATTCCGACAAGGGGAATTTATCAAATGCAAAAAGATTTTCCCTGCGTTAATTTTAACCACGCAATAGCCGCGCTTTCCTACGAAGGAAAAATGATTTTTATGGACGCGACAGCTTCAACTGTCAGTTTTTCGGATATTCCGCTTGATGACCAGGAGAGAAATGTCATTGTATTTTTGGACGATAAATATGAAATCGTTACAACTCCGGCATTGGACGCAAATAGCGTGCTTTATGAGATGCAAGTAGATATCGACAGTAACGAAGACGCCGTAATCAACAGAAAAGTAACCGGCACAGGTTTTTTCGCGAGTTTTCAGCGTTACTATTTAAAATATACTCATCCGGATGTTTTAAAAAATGACATACAAAAAAGAATGGTTCAGATAAGCCCGTTTTCCAAGCTCATAGAATATAATCCGGGCAACGTGGACGATTTTGATAAGGATTCATTTTTGCAGTATTCATTCAGCGCCAAAAAAGTTTTAAATCCCGCGGACGGCTTAAGAATACTTCCATTTTTTGACGACATAGACATAGATACTTCTTACGCGGGTAAGGAACAAAGGAATTTTCCGATAGAGTTTGAAGGAATATTTAAAAAAGCATCAAAAATAAAAATAAACTTACCCGCAAACTTACAGGTAAAATTTCTTCCAACCTCCAAAGAGATAATTACCCCCTGGTTTAAGTTCAAATCAATATGCAGCCAAAATAAAAATTCAATAGAGATATACAGGGAATTTGATGTAATTAAAAGATTTATCGAGCCGGCAGAATATAAGGAATTTAAGAAAAACATGGAAGAGATATTTTATCTTTTAAAGGAAGAAGCTATTTTGGAAAAATCACAGATAGTCATAGATAATAAATCACAACCCCGTTATCCTAGATAAATATATTAAGGTTCGGGGCGTCCCGCACCTTAATAATTATATATAGCCCAGCAGGCTGAAAGCCTGGTGAATAGGAAACGGAACAGATGATCACAGATGGAATCGCCTGCGATTATTCGCTTTTAAATCTGTGGCCATCTGTGCAATGGGGCGAAGCGACATGGCAAAGAGAAAAAGAAAAGATTTTGAAATAAGATTTTACGAAGGCCTGCTTTCGAAAAACCCTAATTTTTTCCACGCGCTCGCTACTCTCGGTGATGCATACACGAGAAAAGGTTTTTACCAGGAAGGCCTTGAAGTCGACAGGAGACTCGTAAACCTCAAGCCGGAAGACCCTGTTGCCCGCTATAATTTTGCCTGTAGCCTTTCTCTTATGGGGGAAACAGAGGAGGCATTCAAAGAGCTTAAGAAGGCAATTCTTTTCGGTTATGACGATTTTTCCTATATACTTGAAGACCCGGATCTTGAAAACTTAAGAAAGCATCAGAAATTCAGCGCATTTCTGAATAAAATTAAAAAACTTAAATAGTCCATCCAATCAAATTTGCATATTCGCAAAAAATCTGTTATATAAAGTTTAGAACACGAATTTCCACGAATAGGAGAACAGGTTATTCGTGTAAATTCGTTTCAAATTCGTGGTAATTTGTGTACAAAAAATATGGATAACAGAAGAAAGTATATAAGAATTTCAACCGTTGTGCCGATTGAATTTTGCATTGTTGATGAAGAAAATAAACGAATAACCCCCTGGCTGCAGGGATTCACTCATGATATCGGCCGTGGCGGTTTGTGCCTTTTGATAAATGACCTATGGTGGGGTTTCTGGGATAAGCTTAAAACCAGAGACGCCAAATTATTGCTGCATATAAACATACCATTTAAGAAAGACGTAATAGAGTCATCCGCAAAGGTGGCTTGGGCTTCCCAGGAGAAACAAAAAGATTTCTATCGATATGTAATAGGTCTTCAGTTATTCGCAAAAGAGCAAGACGCTAAAAAACTTTTCCATTACGCATTATTTCATAAATTTACACCTTTGGCCGCGACAGGGGCAATGGTTACGCTTTTTCTTTTCGCGGCAGCCTTCTTTTTGAAGTCCCATATGCTTACAGTTGAAAACAGGTCCCTGGTTAAAAGTTATGTTAATATTTTAGACCGTAGCAGCGGCCTTAAAGAATTTATCGATGAAGAAAAAAATAAAAACGCGTCTTTCAATGAAATCCGGAATAACTTAAGCGAAAAGATAACCTTGCTGGAAACTCAGCTGAAAGACTATGCGAAAGTTGAAAGTAACGGTTCAGGCTTGCTTAGTGAGAAAATAAATTCTATAAAAAAAGAAATTGAGATCTTACGCAAAGAAAGCGACTTTTTAAAGGTAAAACAAAAAGAATACAATGAAACAACCGTAGGCTTAAAAAAAGAATTCAAAGATTTGGGGCGCGCAAAAATACGCGCGGAAGACAAAATAATAAAAGGTGTATATTCCTGGATAAAAAACCGCCAGGATTTGGTAAGCGGCCTTGTCTTAAGCTATGAAGGCGACGAAAGCCTTAAAAAGATGAGTTTTACCTATGACCAGGCGCTTGCCGCAATTACCTTTGTTATCTTAAACGACAGGGAGCGAGCTGAAAAGATTTTTGATTTTTATCTAAAAAAAGTAAACAAAGGAGAAAATATATACAATGCGTATTATACCCAGGGCGATTGCGCAGAATATGTCGCTCATAGCGGGCCGAACGCCTGGCTCGGTATCGCCGTTTTAGATTATTATAAAGAAACCAAAAGCGCAAAATACCTTCCCGTAGCTGAGAAGGTTTCCGATTTTCTTTTAGCGATGATGGATAAAGAGGGCGGGATAAAGGGAGGCCCGACAGTTGAGTGGTATGCTACGGAGCACAATCTTGATGCTTTTGCTTTCTTTGATTCTTTTTATAAAATAACCAAACAGGACAAATACCGTGATGCGGCAGAAAAAATAAAAAAATGGATTTTAAAATATGCATACACAAGTTATGGCCCGCCGGTTAACAGGGGCAAAGGCGACAGCACGATAGCAACCGATACGTATGCCTGGTCGGTTACGGCTTTTGGCGTGGAAGAGCTGATATCTTTGAAGATGAATCCGGAAAGGATACTCGAATTTGCAGTTGAAAATTGCGAGGTATCCGTCAGTTTTAAGCGCAAAGAGGGGGAGGTTTTTGTGAGAGGTTTCGATTTCGCTAAATTCAGGAATTGCGCGCGCGGCGGGATCGTATCTTGCGAATGGACAGCGCAAATGATCCTTTCTTTCGAAATAATGGCAGACTATTATAAAGCGAAAGATCCCGGTAAATCCAGGGAGTACTTAAATAAATCTGTTTTTTATTCCGATGAGCTTCAGAAGATGCTTATTACATCTGCCTCAAAAATAGGCGTGGAAGACCCGTGCCTTCCTTATGCATCAAGCGCGCAAGTTGATACCGGCCATGGATGGCGCACTCCAAGCGGAGACAGGACGGGCTCCCTTTCTTCTTCGGCCTATTTTCTTATTGCTTATTTAGGGTATAATCCATTAAAAGGAGAATATTTAAGTTTATCTTTAAAGGAAATATATGAAACAGAGCCCGATAAATTTGCTTCAAAAGCTAATTAAAATAGATTCGCAAAATCCTCCGGGTAATGAAAAAGAGATAATTCGTTTTATCCAAAATTACCTTAAAGGCTTGGGTGTTGCTTCTAAAATTTATGAATTTAAAAAAAACAGGCCTAATTTAGTCTGTAAGCTAACTTCACGAAATTCAAAGAAAAAAATTCTATTCACTCCCCACGTAGATACAGTGCCGGCAACCGGCGCTTGGCGCATACCTCCGTTTTCGGCAAAAGTATATAAAGGTAAAATATACGGCCGCGGGGCAACGGATTGCAAAGTTAATGTGGCAGCCGCCCTTTATCTTATAAAAAAGTTAAAAGAGAAAAAAATAACCCTTAAAAATATTGATTTAATCTTTGCCTTTACCGGTGACGAAGAAACCGGCAGCCACAATGGCATAATCCCGCTTGCTAAATATCTAAAAGGAGCGGACTACGGGGTAGTTCTTGATAGTGATGAGTTTGATATTATTGTCGCTCAAAAGGGGCTTCTGCATTTAAGAGTCGAACTTTTCGGAAAAGAAGCTCACGGAGCATATCCGGAGGAAGGAATAAACGCAGTAGAAAAAGGAGTATTTATACTAAATGAAATTCTAACAAGAAAATTTCCTTTTGTTTCGCATGCCTTGCTAAAAAAGCCTACTTTAAATATCGGCAGATTCAACGGCGGAGACAAGGTGAATATAGTTGCCGGTTACGCTTTTTTCGATATAGACATAAGATATCTTCCGGCAATGGAAGAAAAAGAAATTATTAAAAGTATAGAGAAAATAATAAAGAAGCAGAAAATAAAATACAAGATAAAGATACTCGCCAATCAAGCTCCGCTTGAAATAGATGAAAATTTACCGGCTATTAAAATATTACGTAGCGTTTTAAAGAAAAATAAAATAACAGGAAAAATAGCCCCAAGTTTTGGCGCGACAGTCATAACTTTCCTAAAAGACTTAGGTATTGAGTCTTTTTCTTTCGGTTTCGGATCAAAAGGAAACGCCCACATAAAGAATGAATCGGTTAAAACAGCTAATCTTGAAAAAGGCGTAAAAGTGCTGGAAGATTATGTTAAGCAGCTGGATGAATATTTTGAGCGCACAGATTAGCGCAGATTTGCAAGCGGATGAGCACAGATAAATTCATCTGCGATCATCTGTCCCGTTTCCTATTCACCAGGCTTTCAGCCTGCTGGGCTATATATAATTATTAAGGTGCGGGACGCCCCGAACCTTAATATATTTATCTAGGGTAACGGGGTTGTGATTTATTATCTGTGGCCATCTGTGTAATAAAAAATATGACAAACGAAAATTTCAAATCAGGTTTTGTGGCAATTATGGGTAGGCCCAATGTCGGTAAGTCCACGATGCTTAACGCGTTGCTCAAAACAAAAGTAAGCATTGTTTCGCCCATCCCGCAAACTACCCGCCATCAGATAAAGGGTATTTTGAATTTAAAAGACGCGCAGGTTGTTTTTGTCGATACTCCCGGCATACATTCATTTAAAGATAATCTTGCAACCCAGCTAAATACAATTGCAAAGCAATCAATTGAAGGCTGCGATTTGATTCTATACGTCGTTGACATTTCGCGCACTTTCGGGAAAGAAGAACTTGAGATAGTGGATTTTCTTACCCAGCAAAACATAAAGACCATAATGGTTTTAAACAAGCTTGATTTGGGAACGAAGGCTTTAAATGAATATATAGACTGTTGGAGAAAGATAATAAGCAATAAGGGAGTTAAAAATGACCCCCTTGTTTATTACCTTCCTATCTCGGCAAAGCTAAATAAAAATATCGACGTTCTTCGTGAGGTAATTTTAGAAAATCTTCCAAGGCAAGTGCCTTTTTACGACAATAAGACATTAACTGATTTTCCGCTTAAGTTCCGCATAGCAGATATAGTAAGGGAGAAATTATTTATTGTGTTAGCGAAAGAATTGCCGCATTCGTTAGCTGTTGAAATTCGGGCAATTAAAGATATGCCCCAAGGCGGCAAGATTGAAGAAACCGAAGAAACGTATGAGGCTAGCGAAGAGATGGAAGTGGAAGAAGAAATGGAAGATAACCCAGAGGAAACGTCCGGTGAAGAAGGGGTTGAAGATGAAGAAATTGAAGAAAGTGAAGATTCTTTGCTTTCTTCATCAAGCGTTCCGGAAGATTTTGTAAAAACCGGATTTGTCTATGTGAGGGTAAACATTTACGTAAACCGTCCATCGCAGAAAAAAATAGTAATAGGAGCCAAAGGAGAACTTTTAAAGGAAATAGGCAGAGAAGCACGCAAGGAAATAGAAGCAATTTTCAATAAAAAAGTTTTTCTGGATATCTGGGTAACAGTCTTAAGGGATTGGCAGGATAAACCAAGGATACTCCAAGAACTCGGCTATTGGCTTACTTAGCCCGAAAAATGAACTTTTTATTCCGTTGGTGGGGTGGGAGTGTTAGAAGTTTTTCTTTTGCTTAGCCCAATCAATTATTCCAGCTTGAATTGGTTCTATAACTTGGTTTTGTATAGACCTAGTATCTGAATCATTAGTATGTAAAAACTGTTGCCGGTCTTTGTCGTATCGAAATCTACTATAAATCTTTCCATCAGCTCCAAAAATTTCTAATCTTTTCGAGGATATATGCCAAGAATACTCATTATCATTCTGACCTTCTGTTATCTTCCCGTATTTTCCAAACCCTATTTCTTTGCTTCGACCGTCTTTAGGGTTATATATTAAACGGTATTTTCGATTAATTAATAAGTGTCCCAATTTAGATTCGTAAGGTAAATTGAAACAAAGGCGTTTTATAAAAATAAGTGATAGGCTTAAAAAAACTACCATAAACCCTAAGGGAATTTTAAATGGAAATAACAAAAATTCTAATAATTTAAAATTAAATTTTATTCGCAACAAAAAACCTAAAAATGCCGTAATTACAATAATTATTAGACCATCAATTATAGGACTTCCTGTTGTGATTTTCGAAAATAGTTTTTTCATTATATCTCCGAACATTCTAATCCACCGGCTGGATGAGCAGTTTCAAAAACATACAAATACATTCCGGCGAGATAAGTTATTAAGGTTAAAATATTGTTTTTATTATTTTTTCTACCCCCGAAATTAAACCTTCAATCTCATCTTTTTTAGGATCATTTTGTTTTTTGTGGTCACAAACATTTCTGAGGTCAGTTAAATGTTGAATAAAGCGCCATTGAGGAATATCTATAACTTCTAAGTTTTTTAATGCGTCGTTATATTCGCTTAGAGAAAAATTCTTATTTTTTATGCCGATTTTATGATTTTCACAAACTTGAGCAAGGTGCTTTTCTAGAATAACACCTGCTATCGCCCCTGCACCTCGAACAAATCCTTTTTTGATAAGTTCTTGAGCAGCAGCCAGTTCATTGTCAAAAATATCTGCTTGCAATACCTGTTTTATATCAAAAAGAGAACTTGCAAATCTTTGTTGAGCTGATTTTAGAATATTCAATTGTTGTTCAAATTTGGGAAATGCTGCTGTCCCATCTGCGATAGTTTCGCCCAGTCGGCTGGTTCTTAAGCCAAGCATACAATCAGAGATAGTGTAAGTAAGGAAAGAAATTTCTTTTCTTTTTTCCTCTTTGTAAAGTTTTATAAAGTCGTTTAGCCTATCGGGAATAATTTGTTTTATGACTTGTTGTGCTTCTGAATACCATGTCTCGTATTCGAGCTTAAAACTAGGTAAATTTTTCTCATCAGCGATCTTTTTGAGTTCCTTCTTTTCCTTAGGATCCCCAATATTCAATTCGATCGCCATACTATAGTATAATAAATAACCCTTATCAATAAGTTTTTCCAGATCAATTTTATATTTAGAAATATTTGTTTCCATTTTATTTACTTTAACAATTGCTAGTTGATCTTTCCCCGTCCTATCAAAAAGTTCTTTTTCGGTTCATTTATAGCACGGTTTCAGATGTGTGTAAAGAAAAAAACTTGAACTATTTCATGTTTTGCCTATAATAACGGCAAATGAAAGATATTCTACAATTAATCAAATCCCGCCGTTCAATCAGAAAATTTAAAAAAACCAGCATTTCTTCTAAAACAATAGAAAAAATTTTAGAGGCAGCCAGCTGGGCCCCGTCAGGCCTTAACAACCAGCCCTGGCGGTTTCTGGTTTTGGATGAAGATGAGAAAGATTCCCTGGCTCACTTCACTCATTACAGTTACATAATAAAAGGCGCAAATAAAATTATCCTCGTGTTTTTAGATAAAAAACTTTCTTACAGCCGTGAGAAAGATTTAATGGCAATTGGAGCCTGTATTCAAAATATGCTTTTATTTATTCATTCGCGGAATCTTGGCGCCTGCTGGCTTGGTGAAATATTAAATAAACGCAAGGAAATCAAAAAACTCCTTAAGCTCCCAAAAAATTTGGAATTGAAAGCGG
The DNA here is from genome assembly GCA_023228195.1 of Candidatus Omnitrophota bacterium. Taxonomy (GTDB): domain Bacteria; phylum Omnitrophota; class Gorgyraeia; order Duberdicusellales; family 4484-171; genus JAJYOP01. The sequence goes on along the minus strand of JALOBR010000001.1, from coordinate 13,188 downwards.
TTCTAGCAATGGGTTATTCTGCCGAACCTGCTAAAAAAGGTAAAAGAAAAAATTTAAAAAACTTAATCCTCAAAATTTTTTAGAGCTGAAGGCTGACGCCTGATAGCTGAGAGCTGATTATGGATATTTGTAAACATTTCGGTACTTGCGGCGGATGCAGCTTCCAGGATATACCTTATTCCGTACAGACTCTTTGCAAAGAAGAAAGCATAAGAGAGTTAATGTCGGTATATGGAATTAACTGTGAATTAAAGCCGATTAATTCTTATAGTGAGTGGTTCTACCGCAACAAAATGGAATTTAGTTTTGGGCAAAAAGAGGGTATCAGCTGCGGTTTGTATAAAAAGGCCAGTCACGGCGAATTGATTGACATTTCCGAATGCCTTATTTTTTCAAAGGACGCAGGAACCATATTAAAAGCAGTCAAAGATTACTTTATGCTCAAAGGAAATTCCGTTCATAACAAGTTTTCGCATAAAGGTTTTTTAAGAAACCTCATTCTGCGGGAAACCAAGTTTACCAATGAATTGATGCTGGGGTTAGTTACGACAAGTAGCGAAGAATTGGATAAAGACGGCTTTGTAAACATGCTTAAGGGGTTGAGCCTTAATTCAACCCTAAAATCGGTTTATTGGATTGTTAATGATTCGCTTTCTGACGCGGTTGTATTCGAAAAGAAGGAGTTGCTTTTTGGAGAGCCTTTTATCGAAGAAAAGCTCGATGAATTCAAATTTAAAATAGCAATTGACTCTTTTTTCCAGGTGAATCCACTCGCCATAAAAAATCTTTACGGTAAAATAAGAAATTATGCAAAGCTTGAAAAGCGCGAAAAGGTTTTAGATCTTTTTTGCGGAGGCGGCTCTATAGGTATTTTCCTTGCCGGCAGCGCAAAATTTGTTTGGGGGGTAGAGGTATCACAGCCAATAGTTGATTGTGCCTGGCAGAATGCCAAGGAAAACAATATCGAAAATATTTCTTTTTTCACTGCCGATGCAAGAGCCTTTTTAAACACTCAAGGCGCCTTTTATAAAGATGTCGATGTTTTAATAATTAATCCCCCGCGTTGCGGACTGTCTAATAAAATAATAAGAGCGATTTTAAGGCTAAGCCCTAAAACGATATTCTATTCTTCCTGTAATCCAGATACGCTTTTTGCAAATCTTAAAGCATTGTCAGCCTCCTACAGGCCGCAATTGATTGAACCATTCGATTTCTTTCCGCACACTCCGCATTTGGAGACGCTCGTATTATTAAAACAAATTAAAAAGGAAATATAATTAATGGAAAAAGAGATAAAAAAATCCGGCAACGTACAAGAAGGGTATATTAAGGTTACCGGAGGAAACATATGGTATAAAATTTGCGGTTCCGACAAGAATAAAATACCTGTCATTATCTTGCACGGCGGTCCGGCGGCTACGCATTATTATCTTGAGCCGCTGGAAGCTTTGTCCAGCGAGCGACCGGTCATTTTTTACGACCAGCTTGGCTGTGGATTGTCTGATAAAGCAAACGTAAAATCACTTTGGACAATAGAACATTTTGTAGAAGAGCTTGGCCAGGTGCGCGCCGCGCTCAATTTGAAAAATGTGCACATACTCGGGCATTCCTGGGGGGCGATGCTCGCAACGGATTATATTATTAAGTATATGCCTAAAGGTATTGCCAGCCTCGTGTTTTCAGGGGCCTGTCTTTCAGCGACAATGTGGGGGCTTGATCAAAGAAATTATTTATCAGAGTTTCCCTTGAAAGCGCGGGAAATAATTTCTAAAACTGAAGAAAAAGGAAACTTTGATTCCAAAGAATACCAGGATGTAATGATTAATTATTATCAGTCCCATGTTTGCAGGCTTTCCCCCTGGCCGGATTGCCTAAAGCGAGCTTTCAGCGAGATGAATTACGAAATTTATAAATACATGTGGGGTCCTAGTGAATTTACAATTACAGGAATCCTTAAAAAATATGACAGGATAAATGATCTGAATAGGATAAAAATACCTACTTTATTTACCTGCGGGCAATTCGACGAAGCATCGCCCCAAACCACAGATTATTACCACAAAAAAATTCCTCAATCAGAAATTTTTGTTTTTAAAGATGCTTCGCACAATCACCATCTTGAAAAAACAAATGACTACCTGGAAGTTGTCGGAAGTTTCATTAAAAATGCAGATTGAAAAAGTTACCATCTGGCAGTAAGATGAATAAATTAAGTTGTGGTTCAATCTTTTAAAGATAGCTTTTGTAACATAAAGTCATAGGGAGGTAATAAGATATGGATAGGAAAATACCCGCCGCAATATTTGTTATCTTATCTATAGCTCTTTGTACGGATATCTATGCTCAGCAGGATATGAGCCTTGGGGAAATGCTTGAAAGGCAGATGTGGGAAGACATACAAACAGGTAAAACAGAAATGTATGAATTAAAAATAGCAGATGTATTTCAATCTGTCCACGAAGACGGTATGCGCGGCAGGGACCAGGACATTAAACTGCTGAAAGAATTACATCTGGGAGATTATAAGTTAAGTAAATTCTATGTTACAAGGCAGGCAGATACCGTAGTAGTCACTTATTTAGCGCAGGTAGTCAAGGAATCTGTAGACGGAAAGCTCTTATCCGATACGCCTACGCCCCGAATGAGCGTCTGGATTAAAACAGAAAAAGGCTGGCAGTGGTTCGCGCACGCTAATTTGAATGTAGCTGGAAAATGAGTGTAAGAATATATAGTAATATCCCCTCGTTTCACTCGGGGATAATTCCAACGAGACTGTAGTTTTTCCTGGGGATGGAAAAACTACATGGTCGAATTGTCATTATCCCCTCGTTTCACTCGGGGATAATTCGCACTAGTATTTTTTCTACACGCTTGCCCCGGGCAAGCAGCTTGAAAAAATACTGTGCTCATTAGGAGGTTTTGATGGATCCGTTACTTAAAAAGATAATTAATGCAGCAGGTGTTTCCGGGTATGAAAGCGAGATCACAAAAATAATGTATGATGAGTTCAGGAAAATTACAAAAGAAGTAGAAATTGACAATTTTGGCAACGTAATAGCGCGTAAAGGCAAAGGCGCAAAGAAGATCATGATCGCGGCGCATATGGATGAAATAGGCCTTCTTGTAAAATATATAACAAAAGATGGATATCTTAATTTTATCAAAATAGGCGGAATAGACGATCGTGTGCTTGTGGGCCAGCGGGTAATCGTTAAATCCAAAAAAGGGGATGTCCATGGAGTTATCGGAATGAAGCCGCCCCATCTTGTTAAAGAAGAAGAAAGAAAAAATCCGATAAAGTATACCGATATGTTCATAGATATCGGAGCAAAAACAAGAGAGGAAGCGGAAAACAAAGTTTCTATAGCCGACTCAATCATCTTTGAACCAAATGCAGGGCCGCTTTCAGGAAACCTTTTTTACGGGAAAGCCATAGACGACAGGGTAGGGTGTTTTGCCTTAATAAAAATTTTAGAGCGCTTAAAAGTCAATGCTCAAATCTATGTGGTTAGCACAGTGCAGGAGGAGGTAGGCTTAAAGGGCGCGCGCACATCTTCTTTTAAGATAAATCCGGATTTTGCTATAGCGATAGACACAACCAGCGCGGGAGACACTCCTATGATAAAGGAAAGTGAGTCAAATCTTAAGCTTGGGTGCGGTGCCTGCATTACGATGGTTGAAGCAGCAGGAAGGGGGATAATTGTCAGCGAAAAAATAAAAAATCTTTTTATAGATACGGCGAAAGCAAATAAAATAAAATACCAGCTTGATGTGGTTGAGGGGGGAATGACTGACGGAGCGATGATTAATATGAACAGAGAAGGCATTCTTACCGGAGTATTAAGCGTGCCCAGCCGCTATGCGCATTCACCAACCGGCGTTTTTTGCGCAGATGATTTAAACGCGGTAATTGAACTTGCGGTAAAAGCAGTAGAAAATTTTGTTAAACGCTGATTCCCATTGCCAGCACGGGTACGCCTTCGGCAGCCCAACAGGGCGTCCTGGTGGACAGCCCGTGGCGAATGGTGGAGCGGTCCCGAGGAATCCGGAGGATTCCCGGGATAAAGTCCCCGAAATTTCCTCCCATACGGGTTAGGAAATTTCTGGGGAGACGTCGCCCCACGGGGTGCATTACAAAGTACCACGGGTTTTACCCGTGAAGCTCCAGAGTGGCTCTTTCCTTAACCAGCGTAATATTTTTAAACATAAACGAATGAAGAAAAGTCATTTTCTTTTTACAGGCCTGTTTTTACTGTCAATATTCACACAGGGCTGTTTATGCGTGCGTACGAATAAAGATGCTGTTTCTCAATTCTCAACAATGGGCGCTTTGATGCAGGGTTTATACGAAGCTGATTTTAATTACGCCCAAATTAAAAAATATGGGAATTTTGGTATCGGCACTTTTAACGAGTTAGACGGAGAAATGGTTGGCTTAGATGGGAAATTTTACCAAGTAAAATCAAATGGCTCGGTTATAATCGTAGATGATTCGTCAAAGAGCGCTTTCTGTATAGTTAAATTTTTTAGCCCCGACAAAACAATAAACTTAACAGGTCAAAATGACTACGCCAGTATCATCGCCTGCCTCGAAAAAGAGATAGCCTCAAAAAATATTTTCTATGCGGCAAAAATAGAAGGAAGATTCAGCTTTGTTAAAGCGCGAAGCGTCCCCAGGCAGGCAAAGCCCTACAAGACGCTTTCTGAAGCAGCCAAAGAACAGGGCGTGTTTGAATTTAAAGATATAGATGGCACGCTTTTAGGGTTTAGATTTCCTGATTACATGTCAGAAATTAACATGGCTGGCTGGCACCTTCATTTTATCAGTAAAGATAAATCAGCCGGAGGCCATGTTTTGGATTGTGTAATATCTGACGGCTATATCGCGATAGATGAATCCAATGATTTTTATATTAAGCTTCCGCAAACGGCTGATTTTTTAAAAGCCGATTTTGGGAAATTAGATAAAGAAGAACTTAAAAAAATAGAAAAGTAATGCCGGGCATAAAGAAAAAAACAAGAGTTGCCGCAGGCGTTTCGCACAAGGAAAATGAAGCCTTCCATTGTTTCAAATGCCTGTTTTATGGTTGAGGAAGGGATCTGGTAATTATCCGGACGCATAATGTTTACAATCGTGTAAACGTTTTCACAAAGATTGGCTGATTGCCTTGAAATAACACTACGCGAATGTTATACTAAGGTGTAAGAAAAGGAAATTAACCCTGCCTGTTGCGTCAACAGGTTAAAGTGCTACAGCCAACACCTAATACACGGGAGCTGAATTTCCTTTCGCTGAGGCGATTAGGATGAAGCACCCACTTGTATGAGAAACGGACTGTATGCAACCAGCCTGAGACGGACTTATGGCAGGGTTTTTTAATGAACAGATGATTTTTTCGTCTGTAGACGAAAAAATCATAGGCCGAAGGCCGTCTGTGAATTATCCCTGAACGAAGTGAAGGGATAATGAAACGTAGAGAAATCACAGCGTGAATAATTAACCAATCCGTGGAGAATACATGCTGCAAAGCGATACGCCTCTTGCAATTCGATTACGACCCAAAACACTTGAAGACTTTATCGGCCAGAAACACATTTTAGGAGAAGGGAAGCTCTTAAAGCGCGCGATTATCGCAAAGAGGCTCCCTTCGCTCATTTTCCACGGGCCTGCCGGATGCGGAAAAACCACACTTGGCCTTATTGTTTCCCAAAGTATAGATGCTGATTTTATATATTTGAATGCTTCTTTTACTTCTTCCGTTGAAGTCAGAAAGATAATCCTTAATGCGAAAAAAATATTGGCAGATAAGGGCAGAAAAACCATTCTATTCATAGATGAAATCCACCGGTTTAATAAGCTGCAGCAGGAGTCCCTTGTGCCGGACACCGAAAGCGCAAATATAAATCTTATCGGCGCAACCATATATAATCCTTATTATTACCTTATACCATCGCTTATCTCACGTGCCATTGTCGCTGAATTCAAGCCTTTAGCTAAAGAAGATATCATTACAATTCTTAAGCGCGCCCTGCTTGATAAAGAAAATGGCCTAGGAAATATGAATATTGTTTGTAGTGATGAGGCAATCGAACACATAGCCGTATTATCGGCAGGGGATGCGCGCAAAGCGCTTGGCTCTTTAGAGATAGGGGCTCTTAGCACCAAGGAAGACTCATCAGGGAAGATAAATTTAGATTTAAATATCGCCCGTGAAAGTATCCAGAAAAATATATTTTACGATAAAAAAGATTCGTATCATTACGATACTATTTCCGCATTTATAAAATCAGTAAGAGGAAGCGACGTTGACAGCGCTCTTTATTGGCTTGCCAAAATGATTAAATCGGGAGAGGATCCCCGTTTTATCGCAAGGCGGATTGTAATTTTAGCCAGTGAAGATATCGGCAACGCAAATCCTTTCGCGCTTGTCTTAGCTACAAGCGCTTTTAAGGCCGTTGAATTTATAGGTAAGCCGGAATCAGATTTAATTTTAGCCCAGGCAACAATTTATCTCGCTGGTTCACCGAAATCAAATTCAGCTTATCTTGCAATAGATAGCGCTAAAAAGGACATCGAAGAAGAAGAAACCAAAGAGGTGCCTAAAAATATAAAAACGCATTCCAAAGATTATAAATATCCTCACTCATTCGGTGGTTTTGTTGAGCAGGATTATGGCGCAAGGAATAAATATTATTTACCGAAAGACATAGGCGAAGAGAAAAAAATAAAAGAATTCCTCGATAATCTGCATAAAAACAAATAGTTGTCAGTTATCAGCTCCTATCTGTCATTAAAGTAAATCGTCCTTGTTTTTTGAGTAGTTTATGATAGATTATACAACACAGATAACAGATTAATATCTGTGATCATCCGCTTCAAAATCTGTGCTAATCTGTGCAACAAAAATGATTAAAGAAGTAGCAACTCCAAAATTAAAGAGCCCTATTTTTATTGCTGCATGGCCTGGGATGGGCGAGGTAGCGTATAGAAGCGTATTATTTCTTCGCGAGGTAATGGGTTTTAAGATGTTTGCCAAGCTTGAATCCGGAGAATTTTTTAAGCCCGCCGCCGTGGTTGTTGAAAAGGGGCTCCTTGAATTGCCTTCAATGCCTGCCGGATTTTTCTATTACGTAAAGCGAAAAAAATCACCGGATATAATTCTGTTTATGGGTGAAGTGCAGCCGCCTCTTGAGCGAGCAGAAGAGCTGTCTTCGGCTATAATTGATTTTGTTAAAAAATATAAATCAAAATTTATACTTACTTTTGCCGCAAAACCGGAGGCTATAGACCACAAGGCAGAGTCTCTGGTAAAAATTGTAGCAACGCACGAGGAAATATTGGAAGAATTTGATAAGCTGGGCGTAAAACCGTTAAAAGAAGGCCAAATCAGCGGGCTTAATGGCCTCATCCTTGGAGTTGCGAAATCCCGCGGGTTTAAGGGGGCTTGTCTTTTGGGAGAAATTCCTTTTTATACCGTGCAGATAGAAAATCCAAAAGCGAGCGCGAGCATTCTAAAAATCATAAATGATTACCTTGGTTTAAATTTAAATCTTTTGCCTTTAACCGACAGGGCAAAATTTATCGAAACAGAAATAGATAAATTGATAAGTTATCTTAAAGGAGAAGTCCCTGAGCCAACCACAACCCCTTTAAGTGAAGATGACATAGAAAAACTTAAAAAAGATTTAGCTGCTTACAGCAAACTTCCACAGTCTGCCAGGGAAAGAATAGAGGGGTTTTTTAAGGAAGCGCAGAAAGACATCACCAAGGCCGCCAAGCTTAAAGAAGAGCTTGACCATTGGAATGTTTATGTTGAATACGAAGATAAGTTTCTCGATCTTTTCAGGAAGAAAGATAAAAAAGACGAATCACATTAATGAGGTAACAACTTTTCAAGCTCAAAGAGCGCCGAAAAGTTGTGTAACCGAATTACCCCTGAGCCTGACCGCCGAAGGCGGGCGTGCGAATGGGGTAGGTAATTTGACCGCCACCCTCAAACTTTTCTAAAACCAGCATGAAAGCCTTAAGTGTAGAAAAAATAAGAAAGCTTGAGCATGCTGCTAAAAAAATTGGCCTTACCGAAAGAATTCTTATAGAAAATGCTTCCAGCAATTTAGCGTCCATAATAGATAATTTGAATCTGGGGAAAAAGGTATGCGTGGTGGCAGGCAAGGGTAATAACGGAGCGGATGCGCTTGCCTGCGCAAGAAAACTTGCCGCTAAGAATTACAACGTAAAAGCTGTGATTCTAATCCCCTCGCCGGAATTCCATGGGCACGCCTTCGGCAGCCCAACAGGGCGTCCTGGTGGACAGCCCGTGGGCAATCAAGGAACGGGACGTCGCTCCACAGGGGCAAACAAAAAAGGATTCACAGGCTTTTTCAGTGGGGCCCCAGAAGAAAAAGATTTTAATGAAGAAGTAAAATTCCAGAAAGAACTTTTGGATAAAATCAAAATCCCTGTATGCGCGATTAACCTTGGTAATATAAAAAAGCTTAAAAAATACCTCAAGGCCTCAGATTTTGTTTTAGACGGCATATTGGGTATAGGCGCAAAAGGCGGAATTTCGGATTTTCTTAAAAAAATAATAAGCGAGATAAATGAAAGCGGTAAAAAGATAGTCTCATGCGATGTCCCTTCAGGGCTGTCCCCGGACTCCGGAGCTATATTGGGAGAAGCGATAAAAGCAGATTATACAATCACCTTTATCGCCCCTAAAAAAGGGTTCTTATCAAATAGCGGCCCCAAGCTTTGCGGTAAAATATATGTTGCGGATATAGGTGTGTCGAAAAATATGCTCGAAAAGGTTTAGGCTAAGGTAAGGTTAAGTTTTTATTTTACCCAACTTTAACCTCAGACTAAGCAAACAATATGCAAGAGATAATAACCTTAAAACGCGGCGAAGGCGCAAAAGCAAGTTACAATTTAATCAGAGAAGTTTTCCTGAAAAAACTTTCTAATCCGGTTATTGCGCAGTTAGCAGATGCCGCGACGTTAGGGTCGACTGTGAAATATTAGGGATAAACCCGTATTATCTTGCTTGCGAAGGAAGAGCTGTTCTTGCCGCGCCGGATAAAATTTCAAAGAAAGTTTTGAATTCTTTAAAGAAAATATCCAAATCCGCATCGATAATAGGCGAGATTGACGATAATATAAAAGGTATTGTGCTTGAAACGGTCTCCGGGGGGGGCGAAAGGATTCTCGATTTTCCACATTCGTTTAACTTACCAAGAATCTGCTAAGCGAAGGCATTAACCCGTGTAACTATTTCTCAAATGTTTAAAAAAATTCCCTAAGAAATCATTATACGTTTGTCTTATTGTCCGCGCGCATTTATTTATTTTCTTGAATAAAATAAAAAGGTAGTATCAAGCTGTCAGTTTGCGAGTTTCTTGAAAATAATCCGTCATCAATTAAGAAAAGACTTTTCCTATTAAAGAAATCGCAGATAGTTTATATGAATGCGGGATACGCGCAATACTGAATTTTATGCCGATTAAGTTTGATTTGTCGCAAGATATTATTTTTTAAAGATGTAGATTTACCCCGCCAGCTTACTCGCCTTACTTATAAGCTAAAACTTTTGGAAAGAGTAAATTTGCAATAGCTCGAGAAAAACTAGTTAGCCATTTTATTAGCGCAGAGCGGATAGAGAGTTTTGCTAAATACTAAACTATTTTTAGGCATATGTAATCTGATAAAAAAATATGCGAGAGAGGGGATTTTCCGCCGAAGGCGGATCCGCCCATATAAAAAAACTAAAGTGGCGGAGAACCCATTGTTGTTTCTTCCTTTATCAAAATAAAGCAATGCGCGAGGTGCCTGTCCGCCGAAGCTTAAAGGGCGAAGGAGGAGGACTTGTATGTATGCTCCGCCGCAGGCGGGGTTTCTTTATCATACATCCAAGTATTTTTATTGTTCAAGTAAGACAATCTAAAGAGCAATGATTTTTTGAAGTAAAATAAATGGTGCGCGAGGTGGGACTTGAACCCACACGGCTTTCGCCATACGCCCCTCAAACGTAAGTGTATGCCATTTCACCACTCGCGCTAGTAACTTTTCAGTTTGGTCAAAAACCTTTTTCTTCTAAAAGAGCTTTCTTTAGTTTGTAGCTTAGGTGGAACAAGTGTGAAGAAACTTCGTCTTCGACGAAGACTTGTTACACCGCTCGCGCTACAAAGTTTTCGGGTCGGTCAAGAGCTTTTAGCTTCTAAGGGGATTTATTTAATTTGTTAGCTTATGGTGGCAACAGCGCTAAAGAAACTCGATCTTTCGGTAAAGACTGTTGACACCACTCGTGCGACATACCCTTGGATTGTTTAAGAACTTATTGCTTCTATCTAGATGAATAATATATATACCACACAACCATTTCTCTGACAACTAGATTTATATCTTAAATTTTCCTAACAGAAGTTTTTAGTATTTCTGTTCCGTCCTCTTATCGAAAATATACTTGCTTTGAGCGAATTTTTTTGCAAACCCTTTAACTTCCGCTCCAAGCGAGCTTATTTGCGCGGTATGCGTAAATTCCCTGTAAAGATTGGTTATTATGCCTACCGAAATGGTAATAAATCCGAATTTATGTATTTCGTTGTCGCGCCCTTTTGTTTCGATAAAACCTTTTATCCTGTCGGTTTCGTCGAAAAATTTAGGAGATACCTTGTCGAAATCACTTATTATTTTTTTTGCTATTTCTTCGCCTTTTTCCGGAGAGGTTATTACAAAGAAATCATCTCCGCCGATATGGCCTATAAAATCACGGGTTGTGCCTTTTTCTGAAATGGCACTGATTATAATGCGGGCAGTTTCTTTTATTACTTCGTCACCCCTTTCAAAGCCATAGTAGTCATTTACCGCTTTAAAATTATCCAAGTCGATATAAAGCGCGGCAAACTTTTCTTTGCTTTTTATCTTTTCATCCAGTTCCCGGCTTATTGAAACATTTCCGGGAAGCCGTGTCAGGGGGTTCGCGTCTAGGTTTATATTCGAACGCCTTATAAGCATTCGTACTCTCGCGGTAAGCTCCTGCGGTGAAAAAGGTTTTACCATATAATCATCAGCGCCGGACTCAAGCCCTTTTACTTTATCTTCAATTTCTCCTTTACCGGTAAGCATAAGCACTGGCAGATGTACAAGCAGCGGGTCTTTTCTTAATATCTTACATATTTCCGGGCCATGAAGGTCGGGAAGCACATAATCTAAAACCAAAAGGTCAGGCACTTCTTTCTTCAACTTTTCTATAGCTTCATTGCCAAGCGCGGCACTGGTCACTTCATATTCTTCTTCCAGAGTTGCCTTAAGAAGTTCCAAAATATCAGGATCGTCGTCAACTACCATTATTTTTAATTTAACCATAGTATTTTCGTTTTTTGTTTATGTATCACGTAACAAGTAACAGGTAGCAAGTCTTAAAAACGTGTTACGTGATACTTGCGGCGTGTTACAGAATTATAAGTAATGCTATAACGTCTTTTCTTTTGCCAATTTAAGTGTAAAATAAAAGGTGCTTCCTTTTCCCATTTCCGATTCAACCCATATTTTTTCTTTGTGTATTTCGATAATTCTTTTTACAAGAGATAACCCTAAGCCTGTTCCTTTGGCTTTAACATTTATCGTATTATCTACTCTAAAAAATTCCTGAAAAATCTTTTCTAAATTTTCTTGTTCTATTCCGTAACCGGTATCTGCTATTGAGATAACAGCTTGGCTGCCACCGGCTTTCACGCTTAGTTTTATCTGGCCCCCTTCAGGCGTAAATTTAACGGCGTTTCCTATCAGATTTATAAATACCTGGTCAATAAGGTTTTTATCCATATAGACCAAAAGTGTTTCCGGTGTATCCAAAACTAACTTTATTGATTTTGCCTGCATTTGAGGAGAGAGGAATTCCCCCGTGTCTCTGATTAATTTAGCGATATCGGCAGGAGCAATTTTTACCTCTGTTTTCCCCGATTCTATACGCGCGATATCCAAAAGTGTATTGACCATGTTTACAAGCTTATCAACGTTTTCATCTATTGTTTCAAGCCGTTTCTTGGCTTCTTCAGGCAGCTTTCCGAATTTTTCAGCAACCAGAAGAGAGGAGAAGCCTTTTACTGAAGTAAGCGGAGTGCGCAGTTCATGCGATACATTGGAGATGAAATCTGATTTTGTCCGGCTTATCGCTTCTATTTCGCGTAAGCTTTTTACCAGTTCATTTGTCCTTTCTTTCACCTTTTTCTCAAGTTCATCTTTCGCGTTGTAGATTTCTTCGAAAAGCTGAATGTTGTCAAGGCACTGGCCAAGATACATACATATAATTGAGAAAATTTCTTTCTCTGCCCGTCTTACATCGGTTGGCATAATAAGATTGGCCAAAACAAACACAGCGTATATTTTTTCCCGCGCTTTTATCGGCGCTATTAAAAAATCTTTTGTTTGGAGGGTAGTTATCAATTCTGAACCCGCTTCGGTTTCAGCTGAAATTAAGGGTATGGCCTGGATGAAGTTCTTTTTATATTTTACGAAATCTTTTAAGGTATCGACTTCTTTGGGTTCAAAACCGACACTCAATTTTGTCTCGCCTTCCATTGTAAGTATCAGGCCTTTTTTAAAGCCCAAGTCATTTATGGTTTTGTCGTCTATTTGCGAGAAAAGATTTTCTTTATCCAAAATGTGCAGTGAAGATATTATGAGATTTTTAAGAAGAGTAAGTTTGTTAAGCTTGTCCTCAACTTCTTCCTGGTAGAGCTTTAGTTCCATATCACCCTTGATTATCAGCTTTGCCTGGTAATCAAGTTCCCGGACCGTTTTGTTAAGATGCTCGATGCTTTTTTTGAGGATATTTATAAGTTGCAGTTTATTTATAATATAAACCACAAGAACAATTACCAAAAAGCATAGAAAAATCGCTGAACCTAAAATAGGATTAATAGAATATGACATTTAATTATTTCCACAAAGTCATTAAGATGTTCCCGGCTTCAAGATTTATTTCTCTTCTCTCTGGTTCGGAGAAAAAAGAATAATCGGCGTATATGCCTACTATTTTGAATTTATCTCCAAGCAGTTGCTTTATGATGCGGCTTTCTTCATAGGCGTATTCCCGCAATATCTTCTTTCTTAACATAGAGTTTACCATAAATACCAAACCTTCTCCATGGCTCTTTATGATTTCAAGTTTTTTCTTAAGTTCATCAAGCAAA
>JALOBR010000045.1:7262-10605 GCA_023228195.1 Candidatus Omnitrophota bacterium | reverse complement strand
GAAATGTAACGTAAAAAGTACCAGCTTGAATCAACAAAAGTATCCATGGTGTCGGTCTCGCGTTTTGCGGGGCCACCGCATTTTGGACAGGTTGCATTTAAGAATTCGCTGCAGTCAACCAACGGAGACCTGCCGGTTGGCTTAAAGGCAACATTTTCGGGAAGTAACACCGGCAAATCTTTCTCCGGCACAACTACCTCGCCGCAGTTTTGGCAATAAACTATCGGTATAGGCGCGCCCCAATAGCGCTGGCGCGAAATAAGCCAGTCGCGCAGCCTAAAATGAGTTGAACGTTTGCCTATTTTTTTAGCTTCCATCCAGTCGGCAATTTTTTCTATTGCCTCACGGTTGGATAAACCGTTAAACTCAGCAGAATTAATCATCACCCCGTCTTCAACGTAAGCACAGAGCATCTTATTTACTTCAAGATGCTCTTTCGGATTATCAATAACTACTTCTAGGCCAAGACCATATTTTTTTGCAAACTCAAAATCGCGGCTATCATGCGTAGGAACTGCCATTACCGCCCCTGTCCCATATTCCATTAAAACATAATTTGCTATCCAAAGAGGTATGCGTTTACCGTTTACAGGGTTTATAACAAACCTCCCGGTTGATATTCCCTCCTTCTCAATTGAGGCTGAAGCACGGTCAGCCTTATCCTGCGTGCGCACCTTTTCAATAAAATCATAAATTTTCTGCTTATCAGGATTATTTTTAATTAAATCGGGAATTCCCGTATGCTCCGGGGCAAGCACCATATAAGTTACGCCAAAAATTGTATCAACACGCGTTGTATAACAAGTAATAATTTCATCTTCTCCATCAAGCCTAAAATCTATATTTACCCCTGTGCTTTTACCTATCCAGTTAGTCTGCATAGTCTTTACGCGTTCCGGCCAATGGGCAAGCAAAGAAATATCTTCAAGGAGCCTTGGCGCATAATCGGTTATTTTAAAAAACCATTGCGACAAATCGCGCTCAATCACCTTTGAATCACAACGTTCGCAGGCGCCGTTTACAACCTGTTCATTAGCAAGAACGGTCATGCATGATGGGCACCAGTTAACCGCAGCTTTTTTCTTATAAGCTAATCCTTTCTCGTAAAGCTTCGTAAAAATCCATTGCGTCCATTTATAATATTCCGGAAGGCAGGAAATTACTTCCCTCTCCCAGTCGTAGCCGATACCCCAGCTATTTAACTGGCTCTTCATTGTTGCTATATTATTTAACGTAGAAATTTTTGGATGGATTCCGCCTTTTATCGCAGCATTTTCTGCGGGCAGGCCAAAAGCGTCAAAACCCATTGGCGAAAGCACATTAAGCCCTTTCATGCGTTTATAACGGCTTACGGCATCACCTATGATATAATTACGGGCGTGGCCCACGTGCAAAGCGGCTGATGGATAAGGAAACATCACAAGACAATAGTATTTATTTTTTGTTTCACTCGTATCAGTCTTAAATATACCTTCCCTGTCCCAGAGCTGTTGCCACTTCTTGTCGATTTGTTTAGTATATTCCATAATAAATTCCAAGCTCCAAGCACCAAATTACAAATAAGTTCCAAATTCCAATTCTACAATGACTGAAACGAATTCCGTTTAGACTATTGGAATTTTGGTCATTGGAATTTATTTGGTATTTGCAATTTGTGATTTGGAATTTCATAATGCACCATCATACAATTCTCTAACCACATTTATATTCCTAATATCATCCTCGTCGCTGTCTTTGGGTGTTTCTAGAATAAAAGGTAAATCGCGTAGCGCCGGATGATTAACTATAGAACGAAAACCTTTTTTCCCGATATTACCTTTGCCAATATCGCAATGCCTGTCTTTTAATGAAGCAAGTTTTTCTTGAGTATCATTTAAGTGTATAACCTTAAGGCGTTCGATACCTACGCATTCATCTATCTCGGCCACTAACGCATCTACCCCTTCAGGATTATCTATATTGTAACCTGCCGCAAAACAATGCGCAGTATCAAGGCAAAGCCCGAGATTTTGAGGCCGCTTAAGCTCATCGAGTATAAATTTATGATGCGAGAATTTATAGCCAAGCCAACTGCCGCTTCCTGATGTATTTTCTAAAAGCAGCATTGTTTTTACATCTTTTGTGGCGCTTAAAATTTTCTTAAGAGCTTTTACTATTTTCAAAAGCCCTTTTTCTTCAGTTGAACCCTTGTAAGAGCCCATATGAGTAACCAGATACTCCACCCCCAGCCTATCTGCCTCAAGAAGATCCTGCGTAAATTCTCTTATTGTTATTTTATGAAAACTATCTTTGGCGGCAGCCAGATTAAGCGTATACGGAATATGTACAACTATTGGGTTAATATTAGAAACTTTTACCTTCTCTTTAAATATTTTAATATCTTCTTCGCCAAGAGAAGATTTTCGCCATTGGCGGGGATTACGGGCGAAAATCTGCATAGTGTTACAGCCTAAGCGAGTAGTCCGCTCAACTGCTTCGTAAATTTTACCGGCGATAGAAACCTGACAACCTAATTTGAGCATTAGATAAGGTTACACTGGCAAAATATAATTGCGCTAAAGAATAGTGTAATTATTGCTATTATTTTATTTTACGTGCGCCAGGCAAAGCCGCTTGTGTTATCTTCGGCAAGTGCCCGAATATATCTTGATAGGTTTCGCTATATTTATCTTTTCCGCAAAGTAAACTGCTTGCAAGCGGCATTATTTTTTTTACTTCCTTACTCATCAAACGCGAAACATTCTGGATATCCCATTGCGCATGAGCGTCTTCGCGCAACCTTGCTATATGATAAAGCTCGCGAAGATTTAAACGCATCAAAACGCGCTTTCTGTGGGCATTAGTTAAAATGTAAGATGCCACAAGAGGATTTTCTTTATTAATAGCGGCATAAACCTCATTAGTTTTATCTACGATTTCCCTGAAATATTTTTCCATTCCTGTTTCCTTTATGGACTGCGGAATTGTAATACCCAAATTCGGGTCGTAGGCTTGCGCGGTAATTGTAGACATGCGGTGGCGTTTAAGCTGGCCGAAACAGGCTGCGGACAAAATAATATTAAAAGTAAAATTTACGTATTCGAATTCGCGTAACATCGAATCATAAAACTGCATATTCTGCCAGGAAGCTTTAAATAGTTTTTCGCTTTGCGCTTTATTTAATTTGGCAGCTATATTTTTACATTGCTCATAGGACAAATTATCCGAAGTATGCAAAAGTGCCGCCAGGATAAGTTTATCGCCAGCTCTAGGGAATTCGACCAGCTCCACTTCTTTTGTGCTTTTTTTGGAAACCGCTTTACCGGTTTTTTTAATAAATTTCCCGGCAATGTCTTTTAATTCC
>JALOBR010000045.1:0-7252 GCA_023228195.1 Candidatus Omnitrophota bacterium | reverse complement strand
GATAGGTTTTAAGGTCGCGGTCATTTGCGTCGTGAAAAATTACAATTGAAGGAGCAATCGGGCTAACCTGTTCGTAAATGGACTGACCTAAGTTTTTTACTTCTGCTAATGAGTGCGAAGAAAACCTGCGCAACATAAGTTCCAGGATACGCGCATTGACAGTTACGCCTACCTGCGACTCCGTGGCGAGTGAGGTAATATAACGCGCGTCTTCTTTTGCCCAACCTTCAAGTAAATTATGTTTCTTCGGGTCGGCTGCCAATTTTTCATGTTTTTTAAATACGTAACTTTTTAATTTTTCAAAAAGCTTGGAATAAGCTTCGTTCTGGAGTCGCACCATTTTTATAAAACGGCCTTCCAGAGGGACACCTCTTAACTCTTCCGGAATTACAAAATCCTTATCAAGAGTAATATAACGCTGTGATTTTTCCGTATACGAACAAAGCCTGAATTTCTCTGCCTCCTCCATCGCAAGACGGGATACTCCTAAAATATCGAAATTAAATACTGCATGCTCCGCAACAGAATGATGGCCCATTTTAAAAATAATAGTTTCGTTAGACTTGCGGCTGCGTTCAACTTCACGGCGTGCCTCGATTCTGATTTCATTTATCGGACGCGGGTCGCGGCTTATGCGGGCGTAAGCGGCAGAAATTACTTCCGGAGTTAAATCCTGGCGTTTTTCTGAAATATTCTCCAGCTCTTTTAAAACTGCTGTATCTACATTAAATCCAGCTAAGTATACTTTCATAAAATCCTTAATAATATGGTCCCTGTTATTTCCACCTATATATTTTTAAACTGTAAGAAATAACCGGGATAATTCGACTAGACATTTTTTATACTCCCGTATAAAAAATGTAAGTCTCATTATTATGGAGCCGGGGGGATTTGAACCCCCGACCTCTTGCATGCCATGCAAGCGTACTCCCAACTGTACTACGGCCCCAAAACCTTGTCTAGCAAGGTAAATTTCAAATTATAAACTCTAAACAATGAAAGAAATCATATCATTACAAAAAGAAGTTGTCAATTGATGCCTTCTGCTTCGCTCAGCATAAACCTTGAGCATGGGATAAGCCGAATGAGTTGACAAAGAAATGCCGTAATGTTAAGATTTTACCCTACTTAATAGTTTATTCTCTGCCACTGTGCCGGAGTGGTGAAACTGGCAGACGCGCGGGACTCAAAATCCCGTCTCCGCAAGGGGGTGTGGGTTCAACTCCCTCCTCCGGCAGTTTTTATATTTATTGTAATATTCTCAGTGCCGATGAATAATTTTAGTTGCGCGGCAGCAACGTTAGAATAAACATAGCCAAACTCGCCGTAAGCAAGGTCTACTACAACTCCCCATTATTACAGTCTTTATTAAACTGGCTGATTATTACCATATATCTACCAACGTGAAAATAAAAAAATATAACCTTCAAAACCATCTACCACAGATAATTTCTTTTCTCGTCACTAACCAGTGTGTCTGCCGCTGTAAACATTGCTTTAACTGGTTTGATACCAATCCGAAAGGAGCAATAGGCAACAGCAAAAAGAAAGATTTGACTACGTATGAAATAAGACAAATTTTCCAAAATTTAGGCCCAATTGAATATCTTTATCTATCCGGGGGAGAACCTTTCATCCGAGAAGACTTCTGCAAAATACTGCAAGATATTTCTGAATTCTCCAAGCCAAAAACAATTAATATTTCTACTAATGGGCAATTAGTCGACAATACCATCTCAACGATAAACACCTTTTTAAAACATTACCCGAATGTTCACTTAATCGTTAAAGTCTCAATCGACGCTATTTCCGGGGATCACGATGAAATCCGCGGCACTCCCGGGGCATTTTCGAAGGCGATTACAACTTACCAATCATTAATGAACCTTAAAAATAAATATAAGAATCTTAAAATCGGAATTAACACTGTATTCTCGGCTTTTAACCAGGATAAAATATTTGAAATTTATAAGTATCTTCACAATCTAAAACCTCGTCCGGATTGTTTAGCGCAACTACTAGTAAGAGACAAACCCAGAAACGAAAAATGTAAGTACGATTTGAGATTAGATGCTTATAAAAACTGGGCTAACATATACGTAACGGATATGCTGAAAGGTAAATTTGAAAGCGATATTACGATTAAAATTGGGACAATTATGATGTATGACTATATATATAAAATTATAACTCAAAATAAACGGCAGATTGATTGTTATGCCGGTATTTCAGGCGGCTATATTGATAACGAGGGTATGGTTGGAGCTTGCGAGCATACAATACCTTTCGGTAGTTTAAGAGAATATAATTATGATTTTAAAAAAATATGGGGCTCTGACCAGGCGAATAAAATCAGAAAAGAAATATCTAATAATTGCTTCTGTACTAATGAACCTCAATGGTGGCACCCAACGATTATATCCAACAAAAGAATCCTTAAGCACAGCATAAGGCTCATTAGAAACATACTATCGGTTTTGCTTCATAAACAGGCTTAAATCATTAATTCATTTCTCAAGATTATTTAAAGATTTCTGGTATAATATTTAGAAAGGTTAAGGCTTGGGCTAAAGTTAAGTAAAAATATTTTTTCCTTTTACACCCTCAACCTATTTTATTTATGGAGCACGACTTTCAATTAGACAAATTTCAGCAGGAAGCAATAGATTATGCGAGAAACGGCAATTCGGTGATAGTAAGCGCGCCAACTGGTGCGGGCAAAACGCTTATCGCCGAACATATAATCAATGACTGCATAAAAAATAATAAAGGCGCAATCTACACTGCCCCCATTAAAGCGCTTTCCAACCAAAAATACCGCGATTTTTCAAAAAAATATCCAAACCAGGTAGGAATTCTTACGGGTGATGTAAGCATAAACAGAGATGCTCCCATCTTAATAATGACAACCGAGATATTTCGTAATGCGATATTGGTCGACCCTCAGGAATTCAACAATAGAGAATGGATAATTTTTGATGAGATACATTACCTCGCCGACATAGAAAGAGGCACTGTTTGGGAAGAAGCAATAATACTGCTTCCGCCTCATATGAAAATGCTGGCGCTTTCCGCAACCATACCAAACATTGACCAGTTTGTCGAATGGTTTAAAAAAGTCCATAAATTCCCGCTTATGGCGGTTAAAGAAACCGTACGTCCGGTGCCGTTGCATTTTTTCTTCCAATGCAATAACGAATTTTTTCCCAGTTTAAACGTTCTTAAAGAATCTCACCGCCTTAAAGAAAGAATAGATGACCGCTACGCGCATCACCAATACCTTCAGGTAAAAGCGAACAGAATGAACACCCTTATTGAATACTTAAGAAAAAATAACGCTCTGTCATGTTTATATTTTTCATTCTCACGCAGGCGCTGCGAAGATTTGGCGCAAGAAGTAGCCTATTTTAATTTTCTTAATTCCGAAGAGCAAGCAAAAATGACCAAACTGTTTACTGAACTTGTAGAGAAATTCGACATTTCCTCTTCTCCGCACGTAAGCTTCTTATATCCTTTAATCAAAAAAGGCATTGCTTACCATCATGCGGGGCTGCTTCCTACATTAAAAGAAATAATTGAACAACTTTTTACAACCGGGCTCATAAAACTTATCTTTACCACGGAAACTTTTGCCCTTGGAATAAATATGCCGGCAAGGACCGTTGTGTTTGACGCGTTATCCAAGTTTTACGGAAGGTATCATGGCTATTTAAAAACGCGGGATTTTTATCAAATGGCCGGTCGCGCCGGGCGTCGCGGCATAGACAAAGAAGGCAATGTCCTTATGAAAATAAACCCCTGTCACATAGACCTGGCATCGCTATCTGATGTAATTTATGGCAATTACGAGCCGATTGAAAGCCAGCTGAATTCCTGTTACGCTACAATCCTAAACTTATATAAAATAATGGGGGATAAAATTTTTGATATTTATCCTCAATCATTTCACTTCTGCCAGGCTGATTCTTTTGAAAAGAAAGAAGTTCTGGGCTTGCTCAAAAGAAAGGTTTCGCTGCTAAGAAATTTAAACTATATAATCGAAGACGGCATAAGCTGGAAAGCAGATTTAGCTTCTAAGGTTTATAGTTTTGAGCTGCAAATAGGGGAACTTTTCGACACGGGCTTTCTCGACTCGCTTGATGAAGCAAGTTTATTTATGGTAATCATCGCTCTTACTTACGAGCCGCGCAAGGGAGAAAGAAAACCAAAATTAAACAAAAGAGTAAAAAGGCTTAAAGGCGAATTAAACAGGTTTACCGCCGGCATCCATAAGCACGAAAGGTCATTTAGGGTTTATCCCTTAAGCAAAAAGTTTTATTTCCATTTAAGCGAAGCTGCTCAGGCGTGGCTTGAAGGGGCAAGCTTTACAAAGCTAAATAAATTTTGCGAAATAGATGAAGGCGAGATTGTGCGGTATTTTAGAATGAGCATCCAGGTATTAAAAGAAATGCGTTCTTCAAAAATTATCAGCGAAAATCTAAAAACCAAAATCATCCATTGCCTTGGCAGAATAAACCGCGATGTGATAGATGCGGAGAAACAGTTAAGACAGGAAATGTAAAAACTATTATTACCGGTTTACAAGATAAAAAGGTTTATATTTTATGAAAACTGCGAAAATTGCTTTAATCGTTTCTGTCTTAAATGTCATCTTCACAAATACTGCCAGTACGCAAATCAAAGAAAACAATTCCATAAGTGGCGCTTCAAGAATAAGCCCGGACTCGTTGTATAAAGACTATATCGAACGAGGTTTGCATTGCTTCGAACAAAACCAATTGGATAAAGCAAAATATTTATTTTATAACGCTAAAGAGCTTATGCCGGAGAAAACAGATAGCTATATAAATCTGGCGGCAATCGCGATGAAACGTAAAAATTTTGAAACCGCAATAATGATTTTGGGAAAGGCGGGCAAACTTCCGGATGAAACAAGACAAGATGCTATATTCTATAATTTAGGCTTATGCTTGCAAAAATTATCAAAATACCCCGAAGCGATTGATTATTACAATAAAGCCATTTCAGTAAATCCCGTTCTTGGCGAAGCCTTGTTAAATTGCGGTTTGCTTTATTCAAACGATAATAAAACAGAATTGGCCTTGATATACATCTTAAAAGCAAGGGTAATCTTCAAGGAGCAGGACCGCAAAGATATTGTGCGCAGTTGCGACGAAATGCTCCTTCCAATAATAAAAAAACATGCTAAAGATACGAAACTGGCGGAAAGACTTCTAAGAGAAGGCTCACTGTCTTTTCAGGATAAGAGAAATGAAGAGGCGATAGCACTTTTAAAGATAAGTATCTTGCTTGGCCCGGATAACCAGGAAAGTTATTACAGGCTGGGGGTCGTGTATACGGCTTCAAAAAATTTCGATGAGGCACTTAGTTGCTTTAATAAAACAACGGAACTAAATCCTAAAAACGTAAGCGCCTTCATAAATATGGGCGCTATATTCGGGGAACTTAAAAGATACAACCAAGCGCTTTACGCTTTGCATAAAGCGCTGAATCTTGAAAAAAATAATCCAAGAATTTATTATAATATCGCCATGGTCCACATAAGTAATGCGAATAAGAAAAAGGCTGCTTCTTATTTAAAAAAAGCAAAAGCGCTTGCCGCAAAGAAAGAAGACCTCAGACTGCTGCGAAGAATAGATGAAGCCTACAAAACACTTTAATCCAAAAAATTCCTGCGAAGCATGTATTTCTTCGGTTGACTGAAATCATAGAAATAAAAGAGTGTAAGTTTTTTGGGAAACTTACACTCTTTTATCCACGGAGTCGGATACTAATTACTTCTCTTCGGGCTGCCAACCCTCAAATACATATTCAGGTTCCATAACAGGTTTATCATAAGGAGGTATTGCAAATGTTACTGAATCATAGACTCCTGCTCCAGTACGCAATAACCCGTAGCATACGCCTTTTGCCGTTCCGTAGGTTATACCGGTTATAGGCTCTCTTTCTTTAGAAACAAGATATATTTGCTTAGGAACTTCTACTACGCCGCTAACTGCGTTAGCCAAACCTCTGCCCAACTTGGTAAGAGCATTGTTATCTTCAGCAAATCCTGCTACTGATACGCTCAAGAAACTTAACGTTAAAAGGACCACGGTTTTCCTCAACATAAACACCTCCTGTTTTAACGCACACAATTTACCTATAACACCTGTATTTAAATAAAAAACCCATAGCCTTATCTAATGACTATGGGTTTTAAAAATACTTCATTTACTACATCGGCAGCTGACTACCATAGCCTTGCGGCTTTAGGCTCTTAGAGTTTTGCGCCCCCAGATTTCCCTGGGTTTGCCTTTATCAATATAGGTTTCTCCATATTTTTAAAGAACTGCTATTTCATTTATTCTATAACATACTTTTACGTAAAATACAAGAAAACCTGTTAAAATCCTTTATTTTCAATGGCTTTTAAAATGCGCCTTAAGATTTTTCTTGACAATAGTTAATTTACAAGTATAGTTATACTAATTTTTACCTTTAAATCATTTTTCAATCAGCGCACTACCCCGTTCACTATCCTAAAGGATGGGCCTTCCTCATACCTTTTAAGAAAAGGCCCTACGTTCAGGGGTAATTCGACTAGGCAATTTTTCAGATAGGAAATCTAAAAAATTGCGAGTCTCATTAAAGGAGTTTAACAATGAGCAGACATTGCGTAATTTGTGACAAAAAGTCTATAGGCGGAAATTCTATTCGTAGGCGCGGTAAAGCTAAACGGGAAGGCGGCGTAGGTAAGAAAACTACAGGTATCACAAAAAGAAGATTCCTGCCTAACCTTCAAAAAAGAAGACTCATCATAAACGGTAAGGTAGAAAGGGTTCTCGTGTGCGCGAAGTGCATAAAAAGCGGGAAATTAAACTTTGCCACCAGAAAGCCTAACGTCTCTAATAATAAGTAGCGGCTCGTTGTGAAAATTATTCTTTTCTAAAGAATAAGCTACATCGAACTCTTCTGCATACTCTACTATCTCAAGAAGTTCTCTATCGTAGACTGCCCCTTCCAGGGTTTTTTCCCCATCACTCAACCATACAGAATGACCGCTGTTTATTTTCTTAGGTTTGCTTTTTTTGTAAACAGAGCAGCTTACAAACATTGGCTTGGAATTTTCCTCTCCAAAAGGCTCTAGCCTGCCTAATTCTTCAATTAATTCTATAGTTACATCGTTAAAATTCAATTTTAAATCTACATCAAGAATCGGAATAAGGTCAGTTGGTTTTGTATTATTTTT
>JALOBR010000044.1 GCA_023228195.1 Candidatus Omnitrophota bacterium | reverse complement strand
AACTGCTGTTTCTCAGGGCTTCGCTCGCAGACCGGCAGCCGGCTTGGGAATCGGGCTTGGCACAACGCATTTTAGCCGAAAAGATGGGGGGTGAAGGTGTGCGTTGTGCAGCTAAAAACTCTGCATTGAGTCTGCATTCTAAGGAATGCAGAGTTTTTAGAAGCCCGATTCCCAAGCTTGACAGGTCAAGGTTTTAGCCTCATTCCACGGCGTTGTTTTGGCGGTAAAGCAAGGACATAGGCAACACCTTGGTAAAACAACGCCTTGCCAGTGGTAAGGCCAAACCCCTGCCCTTCTCCAAGGTTAGCAGCTGCCGATCCAAACGGACGTTTTTTAGCCCCAAAACAGGGATCTAAAGTCTGCGTTCGGTCTGCGTTCGGTCTGCGTTGACTCTGCGTTGACTCTGCGTTCTAAGAACGCAGACCTTGGAGAAACTGAAAAAGGTTAAAATCCAGGCTGAAAAGTCGTCATTTACTCGTCATTCTATAAATGGCTAGTTTTTTAGTTACGGCTGAATCACAATCAAGTCCTTTTCTTTTATTTGCTCCTCTTGGCCAAAATCGCCCAGCTTTAGCCTTAAACATATCCAACTTTTCTCTCTATCCTTCTACAATAAATTTATCCAAAATTAAATTTCCTTAAGTTTTTGTTTCCATTCCTTTATTATAGTTCCCCTAATGTACGGGTCAGAAGCTAAATCTTTAATACAAAAAAGAGAAGCTTTTAATTTCTTGAATGTTTTTTTCAAATCTTCGCCGTCTAATGATCCTTTAGGCTGAACGCCATCAGCAAGTCCATTTTTTGAAACTAAATCTTTTCTATCTAGGCAGACAAAACTATCCACGCTAAAAAAAGAATATTTATCTTTAGATAAAGGACAAAACCATTGGGGCGGACATTTTGATGTTACAACACAGCATAGATTGCTTCCTTGATATTTCGTTGCTTTTTCCGGCAACAAAACAAGCCCGAAATGAGGCTTTATTTCTCCAGTATCAGTAAAAACATATTCCTTATAAAAAGGGATATCCCCTATGTCAAAATTCATAGCTCGTCTGAATACGACTCTACGACATCAGGATCAATAATTACTTTGTTGAAATCAATTATAGCTCCTTTTTTAATGTCTTTATCGTTTCTCTCCTGCTTCAATATCTCTTTCATCGGTTCCGTCTTATATGCTAGTTCTTTTAATTGTTTCTGATTTAATTGTAGAAAATCGTCTAAAAAATTATCTAAAAATATTGTTTCCCCTAAGCTAAATATAAATTTATCCAACCTTTTTTTACCTAACATGTTAGCTCTTCGCGGATATTCATAATCAATCTTTTGTATTTCTTCTACATCTAAAAATTTCTTCAGGCGCAAAATTTGTCTAGCTTGGTAGAAATGAATTGTTATCGGGCCATTTTTATGTCTGGCAAAAACTTCATCAATAAATTTTGCACCTGTATATTTCAAAGAAAAAACTTCTAACAAGTAAATTATTTTCATTAACTGAAAATCCGAGAGATCTTTTATCCCTTTTTTATGCGCCCTATCTAGAATAAATAGTATTAATTGCTCAAGTCGGCTAAGATTGTCCATTATTTTCATTATATCAGACTATGACAGAATAGTTATACACAATAGCATAATTTAAAAAATTTACTAAATAATTTTTGGGAATATGTCGTCTTTAGCTTATTTCTTGAATTCCGTCTTTTGTTAGAATTTTGTATCTCTCTGGCAAATTCTTAAAATCTTCGCGTAAAACGGATTTGCTTTTAAAAATTGGAGATAATAAACTATTATTTATCTCAATCATAAAATCATCTAAATATCCAACGGCAATTTGATCAAATTCATCCTGTATCTTCTTTGATCTTTTTTTGATTTCTTCCTTATCCCATGTTTCCCAATAAAAGTTTTTAATTTGAATGCTTTGCAAATACTTATGGTAATCGTACAAATTATCAGTTAATTGGGTAAATTGTACCTCAAACAATTCTTTATACATTTTTTTTAAATCCGGCATTATACATATCCACCTTTTAAAATGGACCCATAACTCTAAATAAGCTCTAACGAACGAAAATGTTCCCTTACTTAATTTCTCAAGATACTTTCCCCATATTTCCAAAGCTTTAAGATTAATCTGTTTTTGTTTGATTGACCTATCTGCATATTCCATTTCTAAAAAAGGGGCGGAAAAAGGATTAAGCAAAAAATTCAAATCCCTTCCTTTGTCGTCGACTTCTTTTTTTAAATTGCATAGCTCTTCATAAACTTTCATCTTAGCGTTCAGTTGAATCTGTTTCTCTTGTTGTCTGATATTAAAATAAAAAACCGCAAACCATCCAATGATTGTTAATAAAATTGATATAGGCCCAGAATGATCGCTCAAAAAACTCGAAACAACAGTTGTCGCAACTACTATTAGCCCAGCACAATCATTTATATATTTTAATAGTTCGCAAATCATTTATTTTCTATCTTTTTCCGACGAAGCCGATTGGCTTCGTTAGTTTTTATTGGTTTAATATTAAAATTTTACACCCCCCATCTTTTCGGCTAAAATGCGTTGTGCCAAGCCCGATTCCCAAGCCGGCTGCCGGTCTGCGAGCGAAGCCCTGAGAAACAGCAGTTTGGAAGGGCGAAGTGAGTATAGTCGGAGGTAAAACTTGGCACTTTTTACCGCTCTCTGATACCATTGGCTTAATCAGGATTTTCTTGGTAATAAATCCTCACTTTTTCCAGCAAACACCACATTCGTGAATAATCGTTAAAAGTTTTTTCGGTCCCGCCTGCGGCGGGGTCTTGTTTTGCCAATTCGTGAAGGTAATTCCATGGCGATTTCAATTCCACGGCGAGAGTTTGGTTCTCAATTTTGCGGCGCTTATTTCTCCTCCATATAATCATTAACGAATTTATTTAGACTATCGCAATCGCTGATATTTTCGCCAATTTTACAATATGCCTCATCTTTATCATCAAGCTCTTGGTAGATCGCCATCCTTTTATTTTCATAAGCATCTATAAGAATTTTTTGTTCAAGAATTTTTTTATTCGGGCTAAAACTTGAAGTCTCCAACAAGACAAAACATTTATTAATTTTTTCGTTATAATGATTCCTGTAGTTACGGTTACCGGCAACTTCTTTTGCTTTCTGAGCGCATTTTTCTTGAGAAATGAGAATATTATTCTTTTTGTATGAATTATAAAAAAAGAACAATGAGATAAGGATCGCAAATAATAAAAAAATGAAGCCTACTTTAAACCAATTCTGTTTGATAAAATTTTTCATAAACTACTCCCCTCTTTGAATATTTTTTATTTTCAAATCATCCAATGGTGAGCATGCCTCCTCTATTATTGCAAAGATCTCTTCTTCGCTCATTTCCCTTAAGGAAAAATAAAGAACATTGTCCATATCCTTCATGTGTTTTCCTCGATCATAATTTCTTCTGCGGCGTTCTTCAATGAATTCATTTTCTCTGTTGCTATTTCTAGAAACATTATTGTCTCGTAAAAAATCATATGTCATGACGATATAACAATTGTGAAATCCTTCATATTTTTTTTCGAAAAAATCGTCATCTTGGATGGATAAAACACAATCGCCGCCTTTAGTTCTCTCTACTTCGTTTATGCTCATATGTTAAGATTTTATTTTGTTACTTTTATAATTTAATTATTCCGTTGTCCCCGGCTTCTATCCCAGGATCGGTTCCTCTGTTAAAAACCTTCTCTCTTTCTGCAATTTTGACCTGTTGTTTTCAAAAATAATCCCATATTTTTTATTATAGATTTGGATATTTGTTATCAAAATCATCGTTTTTATCGGGTTTAATTACAAAATATCCATTTCTCTCATTAAATTCCATGCTTTCTAATGCATACAATATTTTTTGATCTGAGAGGCTTTGAGGATTTTTAAGCTGCCCGCCTCTAAAAATATATCTATGAATGAAATCTGAATAAATTTCAATAACATTATCCATATCCGTCTTATTTATTAAGCCGGCTATCTTTTCACTAACCCGATTAAGGGTTAATTCTTGTAATCCAAGATTTTGAAACTTATTTAAATTGGAAAATGTTTTTCGTAGCGCATATTCCAAGCTCAAACCATCACGAAGATAAGAATAAATCTCGTTTTTATCCATTCTTTCCTTGCTCTTATATTTAATAAATCCCCATGCAACCCAAATGAAAAAACCTGTTGCCAAAATTATTATTATAAAAAGTATATTCATAAATTTGTTGAATTAATTTATCAACGCTGTCCTCAAAAATTTTTGCAATCTTCTTGAGTGTGTCGAGAGTGGGATTTTGGTTTTTACCAGTTTTAATTTTAATTATAATAATTGGAGTTGATAATATCTTATATTTTCTCTATAAAACTTTTGTCTTTTTCTAACCCAAGACAAATATTTTTTGCCTCGTCCAACGATGTAGCTTTTGATATTTCATCGGATAATATTTTAACAACATCTTTTGACATATCGTATCCAATTTTTCTGTTTAAACCATCGAGAAATCCAACGCTAAAATCATGAATTGTTTTTTTGGTATAGATAAAAAACCAAGTAAAAAAACCTTCATATCGTCTGCTCCGTAGCTAATTAAGATTTTATTGCCATCATCTAAATTGACTTGAGCGAACTTTGCTTTTTGGTAATTTTTTATACTACTCATATCCTTAATTTACTTTTTTATTTTTTATCCATTCTCAAATAAATTATCGGCTTTCCTACCCAATCGATACCTCCACTATATTACAAATTATGACTGACCCCATTCTCGCCGCATTTTTCCAATCACTTAACATTTTTATGGCTATTCAATGTTAATTTTTTATAAACTTTAGTTGCCGCATAAAGGCCGGCTATAAATCCGGTTATAACAGAAACTCCATAAAGAGAGCCCGAAACATTATCTATAGTCGTATTGGTAGTAAAAACCATAAATATTCCTAACCTTATTAAAATATTTTTAACGATATAGTGGATAAAAGCAAAAACAAAAAACGAAATAATAGTTGCTAAAAATTTACTCATAATCTTTATAACTTACTTCTTAATTATTTTTGGGTTACGATAATAGAACCAGCCAGTATCTTTTAGCCCCTCCAATCTTCGCAATGCTCGTTAAAGTCTAAAAATTGTGGCTGACCTCATTTTTTTCCTGTTTGCCAATTTGTGAAGGTAATTCCACGGCGAGAGTTTGGTTTTGAATTCGAAAACTATTTTTTTATTGATTGCCAATCTTTTTAATTAGGTTCGATAGCTCATAGGCGTCCTTGATGGCCTGTTGGTCTCTTGCTGCCAAAGTAAAATCAGAAACACCTTGATCTCCCGCAAAGCGAACTAAAACAGAAGCATCGCCGCTCTTGGCAATTGCCTCGATTATCCCGTTATCTCGGCCGCCTGAATAGCTTATCCGTTCCCAAACACTACCGCCTGAATTATTTGTGTGGTTAGCTGAATCGTAGCTGGGAATATCATCAGAAGTATAAATCGTGTCGCCTATTTTCACTACTACCCTTGTATGGAAAATCCAGTTATCGCCATAATACTGGTCTTCGAGATATGCATATCCTTTATTATTTACCCTCACTCTCAACATTTTTTTATCAAATGTATTGGCAACGACTTGAGTTTTGTTCTCATACCAGCCTATTTTTTCAAATTCGTCATAGTCATAGTTAAACTTATTTTTTAACTCAACCAAACGATTTTTATCCACCTCTAATGCCACAGGGTCTACGGAAATAGTGGTTGGCATCTTCGACGAGTTGGCTATCGGTGTTTGTTGATTTTCCGATGCTGGCTGTTCTACGGTTTGATTTTCTTTCGTTGCGACGCCTCCTATCGCAGACAAAACAAAACAAAAAATTGCTATACCCCCAAGAATTGCTATACCCCCAGATATTGTTAAAACTTTTTTTGATAAAGAGTCTGCCATTTTTTTATAAATTTTGAATCAAATTATTATCCAAATAATGGGGCCACTAAATACATCTCTTGCCTATCACTCTTCGCAATATTTGTTCAGGGCCCAAATTTTTATCGGTTTTTGCTATAATTTTCCATTATCCAACTTTTCCCTATAAATATAAAATCTACTATTACTGTATACTATTTGATATTCGGCACAATTGCATTCAAGAAAGGTTTTAATGTTGATTCAATAACTGCTTGGTCAAGCGTCTCATTGGAATCCGCTTTCATAACCCACCCAAAATGTGTTTTTTCTCCTATAATAAATACAAATTCAGCGCCCCTATATGGTTTAGAAATTACAACACCGTTTAATTCCGAACCTTTATCGAAAGCATATTGAATATTAACATCGTTAATTTTTAAGCTTCCTTTTGCGAGAGTGTATTCTTCTTCAAGCTCTAAATCAGTCATTTTCTGATTCTGAGGATAAACATCTAACTCAATAATATATACACCATCATCAGTTTTGTAAGAATAGGTTAGGATGCCAGAAACCATGTTTTCACTTGTAAGTGCAAACCCACTTACATTTCTATATTTTTCGTTATCGTCCACTTTTATCTGCACCTTAGTTTTTTCTTCTATACTCGCAGGATTAGCGCCCTGAAATACATCAATTTTATAAGCGCGGTCACGAGTATCTATTGATATATAGAAAGTACCTGGGCCAACTGACAATATTTTTTCTCCCGACAGATTTCCTGTGTCTCCCGGACTACGAAAAAGATCCTGATTTGCACCACCAACCTGATATAACCGTCCACCACAGAAAAAAAGTCCATTCTCGCACTGATATACGAATTTAATTTCTTTACTATTAATAACAAACTCCTCTGATTTATTTAGCTGATTACCGGTGATACTGATAACTTTAACAAATTTCTCGTCAATATCAGACACTTTCGTTTCATTCGTATTAGTTGTTATCTCAGACAGAATAAAAAGAGCTAAAATCACAATACCAAAAATTAAACCTATTTTCTTTCTCGTAATTTCACCTTTAATAAAACGAGAAAAAGCCGTTGGTTTAATCAGTCCGACTATTAAACAAATAAATGAAATGAGAAATAAAAATGAAAAGAATATCTCTGCCATTTTCTTATTTTAACTTATTAACTCATCGACACTAACCTCAAGAACTTTAGCGATATTTTTGAGAGTGTCGAGAGTTGGATTCTGGTTTTTTCCAGATTCAATTTTAATTATTGTGTTATTGGCAACATCGGCAAGTCGGGCTAACTTTTCTTGAGTCAACCCTTTGGCCTCCCGAAGCTGTCTTAAATTTTTTGCGAGGTTTGACATGGTTGATACTATAATAGTAGAATTTTATTAAATGATGTTTGATTTTGTTTCTGCTATTAAAATATAGTTTAACACATCAAAAACCTATGTCCAATCTTAAATTTTATCTTTACGCCCGGAAGTCCACCGAGGACGAAGATCATCAGATAATGAGCATCGAGGCTCAACTTTGTGAGCTTCGCGAATTTGCCCGTAAGGATGGCTTGAGCGTTGTCGAAGAGATAACCGAATCTAAAAGTGCAAAGATTCCGGGCCGAGAGAAATTCGGAGAGATGATGGCAAAAATCGAAAAAGCGGACGGCGTAGGCATTTTGGCGTGGCATCCGGACAGATTGGCGCGGAATAGCGTTGATGGCGGCCGGATCATTTATCTTGTCGATACCGGCAAAATCGTTGCCTTGCGCTTCCCCACTTTCTGGTTTGAACCTACGCCACAGGGCAAATTTATGCTTTCCGTGGCATTTGGGCAGGCTAAATATTACACCGACAACCTTCGGGAGAACATTTTGCGAGGGATACGCCAAAAGATACGGCGCGGCGAACTATCGGCAAAAGCTCCTCTGGGCTATTTTAATGAGCCCAAGCTAAGGACGATTGAGCCTGATAAAAATACTTTCAAGAAAACCAAAGAATGCTTGGAGGCTTTTGCTGTTGGGAAATACACAATCAGCCGCATAAGGGATAAAATGTTTTCTCTCGGCCTTACCAACAGTCAAGGCAAACCCCTACATCTATCGACCGTCAGCGATATTCTTACTAACCCTTTTTATTACGGCGATTTTAAATACCGGGGCGAAATTCATCGAGGATCGCATAAGCCGATGATCTCAAAGAAAACTTTTGATCAAATCCAGCAGGCGATGATTGTTAACGGCAGGACGCGCAAAAAACGCCAGCCGAAAGGCTTTCTATTTCCCAGTTTTGCTGTTTGCGGCGAATGCGGCTATTCGATAACAATAGAAAGAAAAATTAAGAAGAACGGCAAGGAATATGTTTATTACCGTTGTAGCCGCAAAAGCAAAACGCATAAATGCGGCCAGCGTTTTTTGCGCGAAGGCGAACTGGCAAAGCAGGTCAAAGATTATGTTCAAAAACTTTCTTTGCCTGATGTCTGGCGCGATAAATATCTTGAGAAGGTGGATCAATGGGAAGACGAAGGCCGCCAGCCATCGGAACTTTTCGCTCAAAATCTTCAAAGCCAGCTTTCGGCCATTAAAACCAAAATCAGCCGATTGACCGATGCCTATCTTGAGAACGGTTTGGAATTGGCTGATTTCCAAAAAAGAAAGAATGAGTTAATGGCCGAAAGAAAGGATTTTGAGGAGAAATTAAGCGATTTTGAGCGGAAAGGCAATCGTTGGCTCGGACTCGTCCGAAAATGGATTTTAGAGGCAAATAGAGCGCAAATAGTGGCATCTGGCGACGACTTTCAAGAAATGCGCGCATTTCTTGAAAAAGTCGGCTCGGACTCCAAAATTGAGAACCGAACTCTCGCCGTGGAATTGAAAAAACCGTGGAATTACCTTCAAAATCAAGGGGAGATCCGGGCAAAACAAGACCCCGCCGCAGGCGGGACCGAAAAAACTTTTAACGATTATTCACGAATGTGGACCCTATCGGATTCGAACCGGTGACCTCCTCATTGCAAATGAGGCGCTCTACCAACTGAGCTAAGGGCCCGCTAAGTTTTAAACATTGTTCATCATTTGATAAGGGCGAGTGAGGCGCTCCCTGCCTGCCGGCAGGCAGGTACCAACTGAGCTAAGGGCCCCAACAATAGAAACGTTACAACAAAAAGACGGTTTTGTAAATTTAGAAAAGCTCCCAACTTTAGCTGGGAGCCGATATCTGATATCTCGCGTTAAATGAGCTTCTCCTCTTTTCCAACGGTTAGTCTGAACTTCCCCTTTTCCCGCATCAAAGATAATTCCCAGCCATCGGGCAAAGCTATTGTCCTTTCTCCACTCATGAAGATCAATCTTTCGCCGGCGCTGTCTATTATGGAGACTAAAGCCATTTCTTCATCTTTAAGATACCTCTCTGTTAAAGGATCCGATATGATATGAAATCTCGGATCGCTGTCCGGCGCCGATTTGAGGCATACTCTGTCCAACATTTTCACTTTGGCCGCTTTTTTGGAAAAAAACGGGTCGAAAGAAAAATCGGACGATCTGACAAACACTTTAAACGGAATCCCGGTTTTAACCTTATAAGGTGATTCCCCGGAATCGAATTTCCCGGACTTATACCTAACCCTGAAACAAGAATAACTCATCTTTTTTCTGCTTTTATTAAAAAGCAGTTATTTATTTGCGCCTTTGACGTGGCGCTTGTAAACGTGCGAATTCATAAGATAAGGCAAATCCGTTCTTTTGTCAAAGGCCAATAAAAAACAGCCTTGCGGCTGAGATGCTTAACGTTTTGGTGGGCGCGGAAGGAGTCGGACCTTCCACCTCTTCTTTATCAGAGAAGCGTTCTACCGCTGAACTACGCGCCCAAGCTTTTTTAATACATTATATTCTTAGCAGAAAATCAAAATTTTTCCAAGACGAAGAGCCTTTTTTGGGTCAATTCGAACGGCAAAGAAACTTTTTTCTCGAAAACCGGCCTTAAACCAAGCTCTTTGAATGAAGCTTCCCAGCCCGCCTGGTTCATAAATTTGCACTGCGCCGAATTTTTCTGGAAAAAAATATTGAAAAGATTTCCATGTATTTTGCAACGTATCTTCCCCCACCAGCCGTCCGGCATATCCTCATAAATGATGATATACCGCTTGCAGACCCTCTTGGCCTCTGACAGCGTCTTTAGGGGCTCCTGGCAATGATGCAGGACATAGGCTATCAAAACATCATTGAAGGATTTATCTTCAAAAGACAAAACCTTGCCGTCGAACAATTTGAAATCGATCTTCTCGACCCGGTGGTCTATTATATCTACCCCAGTAACTTTGGCTTGAAAAAACCGCTCGAACTTTTTGGCAACTATCGCCGATCCGCAACCAAGGTCCAAGATGCTGTCTCCATTATTGATAAAATCCCGGCAGTCATTTGCCATCCGGTCGGCCGCCATCCTATAAACAAAAGAAAATATCTTATAAAACATTATTTCCTGAAACCTGTAACTTGAAACTCGAAACAATAGCTATAAATAGATTAATCTATAATAATCTTTTCTTCAATTAATTTTGTGTTACAAGTTGCGAGTTTCAAGTTACAAAAATTAGTCCATTCTTTAGGGTTGAATTTGCAAATGAAAAACGGGCCTTCGCCCGCCTGTATATATTTGAACCGTACAATAAAGTTTATGATTCCTTAGAGTTGCCTCGTTATTATAAACTCGATCTCCCTTTTTGGTACAGAGATCAACACCCTAGTGTTAAAATCCAAATTTAAGACTTCAACACCAGTCGATACTTTGAAAAAATAATTGATCCACGAGCAGCTTCCGCTACCCGTGCCTTGTTACGACTTCTTCCCTCTTACTGAGCCTAGCTTAAACCCCACTTGTGTGAGACTTTCGGCTATTCCCAGCTCGCTTGAAGTGACGGGCGGTGAGTACAAGACCTAGGAACATATTCACCGTGGCGTGGCTGATCCACGGTTACTAGCGATTCCAGCTTCACGAGGTCGGGTTTCAGACCTCGATC
>JALOBR010000159.1 GCA_023228195.1 Candidatus Omnitrophota bacterium | reverse complement strand
CAGTTGAACCGACACCGAAGCTGGCACTGCCGATACCTCCTAAGGTGCAAGTGTGCGAATCAGCTCCGACCGCAAGAGAACCAGGAGAAACCAGGCCTTGCTCTATTAAGAAAACGTGTTCCACCCCGCATTCGTTGATATCAAAGAAATTTTTTATTTTATACTTTTGCGAAAAATCTTTAAGCAACCTTGCGTTATTTGCGGCCTTTAAATCTTTTGCCGGAAGAAAATGGTCACAGACAAAGCCGATTTTTTGCGTATCGAAAACCGAATCAAAACCTGCTTTTATAAATTCTTTAACTGCCAAAGGCGCAGTTATATCGTTGCCAAATGCGAAATTTACTTTTGCATAGACAAAATCCGCAAGTTCTTTTTTCCCGGAAGCCCTCAATAATATTTTTTCAACTAATGTTAAACCCATAATATATAAAGTAAACGTTCCCCGCCAATTTAACGGGAAATTTGCGAATAAAACTTATTCGCGTTATTTAAATTCTTTAACAAGGAGTGAGGCGTTGTGTCCGCCGAAACCAAGTGAATTTGAAATTGCGACCTTTACATTCCGCTCGCGGGCTTTATTCGGCGTATAGTCCAAATCGCATACGGGATCGGGATTTTCGTAGTTTACGGTCGGCGGGATAATTTTATTCTTTACTACCAAGCAAGCCACTATAAATTCAACCGCACCGGCTGCGCCTAACATATGCCCAGTCATTGACTTTGTTGAACTTATACTTACTTCCTTTGCAAGATCACCAAAAACCCTTTTTACGGCAAGGGTTTCAGTTGCATCGTTTAACTGGGTACTTGTGCCGTGGGCATTTATGTAAATATCTCCACTAATCCCAATGCCTGCCTCAGCAAGAGCAAATTCCATTGCTTTAGCCGGCCCAATTGCTTCAGGGTCAGGCGCAGTGATGTGATACGCGTCACAAGTCGCGCCATAGCCGCCTACTTCCGCGAAAATAGGCGCGTTACGCTTCTTTGCGTGTTCATATTCTTCAAGTACTATTACGCCTGAACCTTCCGCCATTATAAAACCGTCTCTATCTCTATCGAACGGCCTGCATGCACGCTGCGGTTCATCATTTCTTTTAGAAAGAGCTTTAAGCGCACAAAAACCACCTACGCCCATAGGAGTTACAGAGGCTTCTGCCCCGCCACAAACAATAACATCAGCGCGACCGTATTTAACAGCCGAATAGGCCTCTCCTATCGCATGAGCGCCGGACGCGCAGGCTGTAACCGTGCAGAAATTTATGCCTTTTAAGCCGAAATGTATAGCAACGGCACCGGCTGCTTCATTGGTAATCAAGCTTGGTATGAGGAATGGCGATATTTTATCCGGGCCTTTTTGAAGATACTTAAAACACTCGCTTTCAACTATCTGCAGGCACCCTATACCGGAACCGATTATTACTCCGGTTCGATATGGATCTATATTTTTTAAATCAAGTTTGCTTTGTAAAATAGCCTCTTCGCAGGCTTTCAGCGCAAATTGGACAAAACGAGGGGTTCTTCTTACGTCTTTTGGTAGAATAAATGAAGGTGTAACAAAATCTTTCGCTTCTCCCGCAATTTTAGAGTCAAAGCGCTCAGGGTCAAATTGTGTGATTCTTGTAATACCACTTTTGCCCTTTATCAACGCATCCCAAAATGATGGCACTCCAACTCCTACAGGAGAAACTGCTCCGTAGCCAGTAACTACAACTCGCCTTTCCATTTTAAAAGAACTCTTTCCTTACTTTTTGGCTTTAGTTTCTATATATTTTACTGCTTCGCCGACTGTAGTTATCTTTTCAGCATCTTCATCGGGTATTTCAATACCGAATTCCTCTTCGAGTGCCATTACTACCTCTACTGTGTCCAACGAGTCAGCGCCCAAATCATCAATAAAAGAACTTTCTCCCTTAATCTCTTCTTTCTTTACTCCCAACTGCTCCGCGATAATCTCCTTTACTTTTTCCTCAACGCTCATATTGCCTCCTTTCTTGGAACAAATACTGCAAAATATTAATTTACTAATTAAATCATCCCACCATCAACAACCAGCACCTGGCTGGTTATATAATCGGCGTCAGAAGACGCCAAAAAGAGTACGGCTTTTGCCACATCGCTGGGCTCTCCTAATCTAGCCAGAGGAATTCTTTTAAGCATTTCCTCTTTAACTCTATCGTCTAGCTTATCTGTCATGGCTGTCTTAATATAACCCGGAGCAACCGCATTAACCGTTACATTTCTTGAACCTAATTCTTTTGCCAAAGATTTAGTTGCTCCTATAAGCCCTGCCTTTGAAGCAGCGTAGTTAATTTGGCCTGCATTGCCCATTATGCCTATTATTGAGCTGATATTTACGATTTTACCGTAACGCTGTTTTACCATAAACCTTGAAACTGCCTTCATGCAGTTAAACGCGCCTTTAAGATTAACAGTTATAACTTTATCCCAATCGTTTTCAGAGAGCCGAAGCAGGAGATTATCACGGGTAATTCCTGCATTGTTTACTAA
>JALOBR010000158.1 GCA_023228195.1 Candidatus Omnitrophota bacterium | reverse complement strand
AGATTCTTTTACCTTCCACTGCGTACTCATTATAGAGGCTGTCTTTTCCGGAAATAAAAGGCACTCCAAAGTATGTAGAAAAATCATAAGTCGAGAATGCCGCGCGAACAAGCCCGGCAAGATTGCGTTCATCTTCCGGAGAACCCCAACAAAAGTTATCAAGTATATAAGTATTTTTTAAATTACCTCCAACACAAACTATATTACGCAGAGCCTCATCAATAGCCAAAGCGCCCATCCAGTAAGGGTCTATGTCGGAATAAAACGGGTTTATACCAAGCCCCACAGCAACTGCCTTATTAGTTTTTAAATCCGGCCGCACAACTGCCGCATCCGAAACGCTTAAATTCTCTATGCCGTAAATTGATTTTAATACCGAACCTGCCTGGACTTCATGATCATATTCCCTTAATATCCAGTCTTTGCATGCAATTCCGGGCCGCGATAAAAGCATTTTTACTTCTTCGTTATAATTTTCTTTTTCATCTACGTTAACGGCTTCTTCCCTCTCGATTATCCATGTGGCCTTCTTGGTAAGTTTGGGTAAATTAAAAATAAAATCCATATCGAGTTCGCAGACTTTATTGTTTTCATATAAAAGTTCAAGCTTATTGGTATCGGTTACTTTTCCTATAAAAGTGAGCTTGACATCCTCTTCCTTAAAAATCTGCGTAAGCGCCTCTAAATTTTCCTTTTTAGCAAAAAAAACCATTCTTTCCTGCGATTCTGATATCCAGATTTCAGTATAATTTAAGCCGTTATATTTAAGCGGCACTTTTTCAAGATTGACAGAAACACCGTGCCCCTGCGCAAGCTCGGTAACAGCGCTGCAAAGCCCGCCTGCGCCGCAGTCAGTTATAGCGTTAAATAAATTCAGATCTCGCGCGCGTAAAATTGCCTCTGCCATTTTTTTCTCTTCAATAGCATTACCTATCTGAACAGCGCTGGTTAAAAATACTGTTTTTTCATCAAGCTCTTTGGAAGAAAAAGTTGCGCCGTGTATGCCGTCTCTTCCGGTTTTTGCGCCGCAAACAAAAACCAAATCCCCTTTCTTAACTTTTTTAGAACATTTATCTTTTGGAATAAGACCTAAGGTGCCGCAATAAACAAGAGGGTTACCTAAAAACCTTTCATCGAACAAAACCGCGCCGACCACAGTAGGAATACCCATTCTGTTTCCGTAATCCCTGACTCCTCTTATAACGCCCTTCATAACCCTCTTTGGATGAAGAAGACCCAAAGGTAAATCATCATAGTTTATGTGCCAGGGAGAAAAACAAAAAACGTCTATCGAGGCAAAAGGCTTGGCAGCCAATCCGGTTCCTAAAATATCCCTTATGACTCCGCCTATACCCGTTGAAGCTCCGCCGTACGGCTCTAAGCTTGACGGGTGATTATGGGTTTCTACTTTAAAACAGATATTAAAATCTTTGTCGAACTTGACCACTCCTGAGTTATCGTGGAAAACCGATACGCAATTACTCGATTTAATCTCGTTGGTCGCCTTCATCACGGTCGTCTTAAGAAGATTATCAATAGTAGATTTTTTTATTGTCTTTGAGAGGCTATCTTTTTCTTCATATTCTATTATGCCCCTGAAAGTTTTATGCGCGCAATGCTCGGACCATAAGGTCGCTATTGTTTCCAGTTCGCAATCTGTAGGGTTACGTTTATTCTTTTTGAAATAGCCTTTGATTATTTTCATTTCCTCAAGGCTCAAAGAAAGGCAGCCGTCACCGGATATATCCTTTAATTCTTCATCCCCGGCAGAAGATATACCTACAGTAACCAGTTCAAATTTATATGTCTTTGCGGAGAATTCATCAAGACTTTCAATATTTCTTACTTTTTCGTAGTCTAAGATATGCTCGATAAGCGGGTTATAAAGAAGCCTCTGCGCGGCTTCTTTTATTTCATCCTGCGTCAAATTTTCGAATTTATAAAGGCGGGCGATACGTGTATTTTTTACGATAAAAGAAAGGTCTTTTATGGCCTTTTCCAAAGAAAGCGTAACGGGATCGGACACACCGGGATTATATGTAATTATTATTTCGTTTAAATCAGGTTTTTCTTTGAAAAGCCCCTCGCCAATAAAATATTTTTCCGTAACCGGGTCTACCAGCAAAGAGCTCGCGACTGTTTCGATTTCGCTTTTTGAAAACTTTCCTTCAATGAAATATACTTTTTTATGAAATACCTTAACGGCCTTCTGTATGCCCAAATCTTTAATCTGAGCACTCAGGTCGCTTGAAGAAACCTTTTGTTTTGGGAAAACATCTATTCGCCAAATCATTTAAGAGTGGTAGCAGTTAGGCAATTGATTTTAGCGGCAAAGAAGATTGAAGTTAACTAACTTACAACCCTGCGCGCTTATAAATTTTATCTATGTTATCAAGATAGGTATAGGGATTGAATATTTCTTCTATTTCCTTTTTTGTAAGGTATTTATTTATTTCTTTGTCCTTAATAACCTCTCCCTTGAAATTAGAATTATTATTTATGACATCCAGG
>JALOBR010000043.1 GCA_023228195.1 Candidatus Omnitrophota bacterium | reverse complement strand
GTGCGGTATCAGCGGTTACCGCAACTCCTTTCTTCTTCGCTTTAGCAATTATTTCAACTGACTCAAGGCAACTCACATGGGTAATATGGATAGGCGCGTCTATTTTTTCTGCAAGTTCGATATCCCTCCTTATCCTTTTATATTCTGATTCTTTGGAAATTCCGCGCAGCCCCATCTTGGTTGATGTAAACCCCAGGTTAACCACTCCGCCCGCGGAAAGTATTTTATCCTCACAGTGGCAGATTACGGAAACTCCTGTGTCTTTGGCTTTCTTAAGCGCCTTTAGCATCACCGCGGCATTATCCACTGAAGCTCCGTCGTCGGAGACAGCAACAATGCCTTCTTTTTTTAGCTTCGCTATGTTTGTCAATTCTCTTCCTGCTCTATCCTTGGTGATTGCGGCGCAGATAAAAACATTTGCCTGGGCCTTTTTTTCAATAATACCTTTAAGAAGCCTTACGTTTTCTATGCAGTCTATGGGAGTAAGGGTGTTAGGCATACAAACCACGCTGGTCACTCCTCCGGCGAGGCCCGCACGGGTGCCTGAGAAAACAGTCTCTTTGTCTTCCCTGCCCGGTTCCCTTAAATGAACGTGCATGTCGACTATGCCCGGCATAACGATTTTATCTTTCGCGTCGATTGTGTTATCAGCGACTTCTTTTAAATTTTTGCCGATTTTGGATATTTTATTATCCTGCACCAAGACATCATACATTTCATTTAAATTATCAGCCGGGGAAATTACGTGTCCGTTTTTAATAAGCAGTTTCATTTTATTTATTCTTTTTTATGTAATCATTGGCCTGCGCAACCAGGAAAAGCACCGCCATTCGAACAGCTATTCCGTTTGTAACCTGTTCCAGGATAACTGAGTTTGCGCCATCAGCCACCTCGCTTGACATTTCGATACCACGGTTAATTGGGCCGGGGTGCATTACGATAATATCTTTTTTGGCGCTTTCGAGCCTTTCTTTGGTTATACCGAAACTTTTAAAATATTCAAGCTGGCTGGGAAAAGCTTTTTCTTTATCGCGCTCGAACTGCATACGTAAAACATTTATGGCATCCGCTCCTGCGAGAGCTTCTTCAATGTTATGAGTAACACGCACCCCCATCTGTTCAATCGAAGGCGGTATAAGCATCTTGGGCGCGCAGACGGTAACTTTTGCGCCTAACTTAGTAAGCCCCCAGATATTTGAACGCGCAACCCGCGAATGAGCGATATCGCCGGCTATACTTACATTTAAGCCTTCCAGGCGGCCTAATTTTTCACGAAGCGTAAACATATCCAAAAGGGCCTGCGTGGGATGCTCATGCCAGCCATCGCCGGCATTTACGACACTTGCCCTTAAGTTCCTGGCAAGCATAACTGCGGCACCTGAATAATTGTGCCGCATTATAATAATATCAACTTTTAACGCTTCAATGTTTTTCCCGGTATCTATAAGAGTTTCCCCCTTACGTACGCTTGAGGTCTCTGTGGCGATATTTATAACATCCGCAGAAAGCCTTTTCGCGGCCACTTCAAACGATATGCGCGTGCGGGTAGAAGGTTCGTAGAAAAGATTGACTACGGTTTTTCCGCGTAAGGCAGGCACTTTTTTAACTTCTCTGGCTGAAACTTCTTTAAAAGAGGCTGCGGTTTGAAGTATTAATTCTATTTCTTCCTTGCTTAAATTTTCTAAATCAAGCAGATCTTTTTTTGTCCAATTTATATTGTTGTTAGACCTTCTCACCTATTGCAACCTCATCAATTCCATCAAGTTCCTGTAAGCGCACCTCTACAGTTTCATTTTTTGAAGTAGGAATATTTTTCCCGACAAAATCCGCCCGTATAGGCAGCTCCCTATGGCCCCTGTCAACCAAAACTAAAAGCGTAACCGCGTTGGGGCGCCCAAAATCCATCAACTCATCAAGCGCCGCGCGTATGGTTCTTCCGGTAAAAAGCACGTCATCTATAAGCACAACGGTCTTGTCTGTTAAATCAAAATCTATTTTCGTTTCTTTAACCACCGGGCGCACCCCGATGGTAGTTAAATCATCGCGGTATAAAGTTATATCAAGAACGCCCAATGGCATGTCTATTCCTTCTGTTTCTTTGAAGATAGCCTGGATACGCTTTGCGAGATACACCCCGCGGGTTTGTATACCTATCAAAACAATGTCTGCAAGGTTTGGGTTACTTTCCAGAATTTGATGGGCAAGCCGCTGGAGAGTGCGTTTTATCTCTTCTGCGTTTAATATTTTTGCTTTTTCTTTGAAATTGTTCATATACCTTGCTTTACCCGTGCTTGGTTACTGTTTTCCCCGGAAAACCGCCAAAAAAAAAGAAAACCCCGCACTTATTTGCGGGGCTTTATTGTTTTTCTTGCTTGTATATACATATTTTCCCTTGTCGGCCTCGCTGGACCAACTTAAAGGCTTTATAATATATACCTTATATCGCAATAAATGTCAAGGGTAATCTAGGCAGCTTCGCACATCTCTTTTCCGTCAAGAACAACAACAAACTCTCCCCTTGGTTTTGTCTTTTCAAAGTGAGAGATCGCTTCATCGATGTTCAGCTCGAGAACCTCTTCGAATTTTTTTGTCAGCTCCCGGGCTATGGCTATTTTTACGTTTCCGGTTATTTCTTTTATGTCCCGCAAGGCCGATAAAATCCTAAAGGGGGATTCAAAAAAAACGATAGCAGCCTCAAGCCCTTTTATTTTTCCGAATAACCTTACGCGCTCATTATGTTTTCTGGGCAGATAACCCAAGAATATAAACTTATCATGGGGGATAGAGCTAACCGAAAGGGCCGCTACAATGCTGGATGGCCCGGGGATTACCGAAATTGGAATTTTCTCATGTCTACATTCACGTACTAATTTGTACCCGGGGTCTGAAAGCGTAGGCGTGCCTGCGTCTGAAACAAGCGCTACGTTCTTACCTTTCTTCAGCTCTTCAACGACCCAGGGAATTTTTTTTATTTCGCTGTGCTCGAAAAAACTGACAAGTTGTTTTTTTGCGCCTAAATGCGAAAGTAAAAAACCGGTCTTACGCGTATCTTCCGCGAGAACAAAATCCACCTCTTTAAGTATGCGGATAGCGCGAAGGGTTATGTCTTCCAGATTGCCTATGGGGGTAGCGACAATATATAGCATATATGCTTTCAGCTCTCAGCTGCCAGCTGTCAGCTGCTGAAAGCTGACGACTGAAGGCTGGAAGCTTATTATTCCACCGTAACCGATTTTGCAAGATTCCGCGGCTGGTCTATTTCGCAGCCTAAATTTTTTGCTACATAATAAGCGAAAAGCTGCAAACCTACCGCAACAAGCATTGGAGAAAAATCATTGTTTTTAAGTTGCGGGCAGTGAATTACTGCGTCGCTTAAGCGTGACGCCTGGGTATCTCCGCAATTTACTATAGCAAGAATTTTTCCTTTTCTTGCTTTTATCTCCTGCATATTGGAAATCATTTTTTCATAAAGAAAATCTTTTGGCGCTACGCACACAACGCCCCTGTACTCATCAATCAAAGCAATCGGCCCGTGCTTCATTTCCCCTGCCGGATAGCCTTCCGCCGGTATATAAGAAATTTCCTTTAGCTTTAAAGCTCCCTCAAGCGCTGACGGATAATTTATGCCTCGCGCCAAAAACAGAAAACATCCGAATTTCGAAAATTCTTTGGCGATTTTCTTAACCTCGTTTATCTTCGCCAGAATTTCCTTCTGATGCTCTGGTAGCACGCTAAGCTCACGAAGCATTACCTTTAAATCTTTCTCAGCAATCGTCTTTCTTATTTTTCCTATATATAACGCCAGTAAAACCAGCACCATAATTTGAGCGGTATAAGCCTTCGTTGAAGCAACTCCTATCTCCGGGCCTGCGTGGGTAAAAATAATGCCGTCGCTTTCTTTAGTTAAGGTTGAGCCCTCAACATTGCAAATACTTAAAACTTTAACTCCGTGCCTCTCCATGTCCCTTACCGCGGCCAAAGTATCCGCGGTTTCCCCTGATTGGGAAATTGTAAGAAGTAAATCGTTTTTCGTTACATTAAGCGTCCTGTAACGGAACTCCGATGAAGTATCTATTTCTATATCTAAGTCACAATACTTTTCCAGAAAATACTTGGCAACGTAACCGGCATGGTAAGCAGTGCCACAGGCGGTAATAAAAATCTTCTTGAGCGACTTAACGTATTTCTCGTCAAGGTTAAGGTAAGGAAATTCTATTGTATTTCTTTTTACATATAAAGAAAATATTCTTTTTAATGCTTCCGGCTGTTCATGAATTTCCTTAAGCATAAAATGCTCAAAGCCTTTTTTCTCGGCATCCTGGGGCTTAATGCGAATTCTCTCTATTTCAAGTTTTACGGACGAGCCTTTGAAATGAAAAATCTCGACTTTATCGCTCCTTATAACCGCAACCTCTTCGTCTTTCAAATACACTACTTCTTTTGCGAAAGGTAATATCGCGGGGATATCCGAAGCGATGAAATTTCCGTCTTTACCAAGGCCTACGATCAAAGGGCTGCCTTTTCTAACAGCGATTAAGCGGGTGGGGTCTTTTAGGGAAATAACTCCCAGAGAGAATGAACCGTGAAGTTTCTTTATGGCCTTATAGACGGCGTCCTTAAGCGAGCCATTGTAAAACTTTTCTATCAGATGAACTACTACTTCCGTATCGGTTTCGC
This sequence comes from Candidatus Omnitrophota bacterium, assembly GCA_023228195.1. Lineage (GTDB taxonomy): Bacteria > Omnitrophota > Gorgyraeia > Duberdicusellales > 4484-171 > JAJYOP01. The sequence continues at coordinate 6,330 of JALOBR010000043.1, read as the reverse complement.
TTACAAATTTATGCCCTTCTTTTATTAAAGCATCCTTAAGCGCGAGGTAATTTTCGATAATCCCATTGTGCACTATTGCTATTTGGCTTTTACAATCAAGGTGGGGGTGCGCGTTAGCCTGGCTTGGACGGCCATGAGTTGCCCAGCGCGTATGAAAAATTCCTATCGGAAATCTTTCTTCGAGAAAATCTTTCAGGCCGCTGCGGAGCTCATGAATTTTCCCCGGGTGTTTCTTAAGGAAAAAATTTCCTTCTTTTATCCCGACTACGCCGCAGGAATCATAGCCCCTGTATTCAAGCCTTGATAAACCGTCCAGAAACGTGCCAAGCGCTCTTTCTTTCCCGATATAACCAAGGATTCCGCACATATTTTATTTTCCTTTAAAAAAGTTTTCGATGTTTTTATTCGTGAAATAAACAATCAGAATCCCCGGATAAATTATTTGTAGCATCGCCTGTTGTATAGACGAAGGGGCGAGCACCACCGAAAGAAGTACTAGCGCAGCTATCGCAAAAGCAAAATACACTGTGAGTTTCCTCGCCCATTCCTTACCAAGAAGCAGCCCTGCTCCGCAAACTATAAAGATCAAAGACATCGCGCTCTGGACGACAATCATTATTTTTATCAAGGCAGGAGACAGATTAACATTGATACCGCTATCCTTAAGCATCTTTTCTATTGCTTGCCAGTTTTGCGGTATGAGAAAAGTTATAAGCTGGATTACGCCCAGCACTACCAGATTAAAAATGCCGAGGATTATTACGCCGATGGGTTTTTTCTTTGGTTGCATAATTTATAAAATTACCAATCACCAAGATACAACAACCAAACAAATCCCAATAACTAATTATCAAACCATATTTTTTTGGATATTGAGATTTGGTTATTGGTTATTTTTTGGTTATTGGAAATTGGGATTTGGTTATTTTCAATAAACGTCCCCAGCCAGATTTGAACTGGCGCCGTCGCCGTGAAAGGGCGATGTCCTGAACCAGGCTAGACGATGGGGACAGGCTCGCATGGTGCATGATGCAAAGCGCATGGCGAAAAAGACAAAAATTTTCTCCCGCTATGCGCCATGCTCTATGCGCTATGCGAAACGTGTTTATTTTAAATATTAAATCTATTTTGTCAATTGCTTATTTAATTGCGTCGCAATACATATTATCGTTAAATGGCCAGGCTTTAACATTTATCTTGCTAAACCCGCACCTTTTAAGAACCCGCGAGAGGTTATGCGGAGCAAAATACACAACATGATCGGGTGGCCGCAAGCCGGTCCATTTTGCTTTTTTTATCTTGCGATTTATGCAACCGTAGTTAACGGTTTTGAGCAACAGTATTCCGTTTTCATTGAGAAGGCTAAAACACTTACTAAGGGCACCAAGAGGGTCATCTAAATGCTCAAGCAGCGATATCAATGTAATTGCGTCATACGTTTCGCCTTTAAAATCAGTATTCAGAAAATTACCGCTTCTAATACTTACGCCGTCAATTCTCCCGGCTAAAGACGCCAGGTATTCTGATATTTCAATACCTGCACAGTTGAATTCATTTTTAGCAAGCTGTAAGAAGCTGCCGTCACCGCAGCCGATATCTAAAATTTTTGACTTAGGTGGAAGATACTTACGCAATTTATTATAGAATATATCACTTTTGTTACGTTTCGTTATCTTCCCGAATAGCCGCTTTGCAGCCCGCGATAGATTCCGGGAGAAAGATTTTTTCTTGGTATTCCTGGCAACAACTTCCTCTTTTGAATAACACAACTGCCGATTGCCGCGAGGGGGCAGGGGGTCAATTTTTGCAAAACCGCAATTCTCACATTCCTCTATATCCCATGAGTCTATACGATAAATTTTGCTCCAGTTTTTATTTTCGCAAACCGGGCAGGTTAATAAATATTTCTCTTCCATTTTATTTATGTATATTGGAATGCTTACGTATTCACAATGCGGTAGGCTATTCTTCCGGCAAAATCCTGGCTATAGTAGAAAGTCTATCTCCTGCCTCAAGATTAATTATCTTAACGCCTTGCGTTGAACGTCCGGAAGACCGTATATCTTTTATTTTTGTTCTTATGAGGATTCCTTTTTGGGTTATACACATAACTTCATCGCTTTCATTAACAAGTATAACCGCTTTTGCATCCCCTATTTTTGGAGAGACCTTAATATTGATTATACCCTTGCCTCCTCTTGACTGAAGGCGGTATTCTTCGATATGGCTTCTTTTCGCAAAACCGTTTTCGGTCGCGGTGAGAATGTAAAAATCTTCTTTTTTAAGCGTGCCTTCCAAAAGCACCATGCCCACGACCACATCGCCCTTGCCGAGTTTCATGCCGCGCACGCCTTGCGACTGCCTGCCCGTAGGCCTTATGTCCTTGGCCTCACAACGGATAGATTTGCCTTTTTGGGTGACAAGTATAACTTCATCTTTATCTTCACATATGCCTGCGCCGACAAGACGGTCGTTTTTATCTAAAGTTATGGCGCAGATACCGCTTTTTCTTATGTTGGCAAAGAGATCAAGCGAGGTTCTTTTTATGATGCCGCCTTCTGTCGCCATCAAGATGAACTGTTTCGGTTCGAATTCCTTAGTAGATAAAACTTTTGTAATTTTTTCCTTGGCAGTTAAGCTTAAAAGATTAACTATCGCCCTTCCTTTTGAGGTGCGGCTCCCCAGCGGAACTTCATAAGTTTTAATCGGATAAATTTTCCCTTCATCCGTAAAGACTAAAAGCGTGTCCTTGCTGGAAGCAACAAAAAGATGCTCAACAAAATCTTCATCGGAGGTAGCCATCGCGGCAACGCCGCGGCCGCCGCGTTTTTGCTGGCGATAAGCCGTCAGCGGCATGCGCTTTATATAACCCGAGCCGCTAATAGTCACCACCATATCTTCTTCGACTATCAAATCTTCTATTTCTATTTCTTCTGTTTTGGCGACAATTTCAGTGCGGCGTTCATCTGCAAATTGTTCTCTTAAAATTTTAAGCTCTTCTTTTATAATCTCTTCTTGTTTGCGCACGGAAGCTAAAATAGAATTAAGCATCTCTATCTTTTTAAGTAATTCTTTATACTCTTCGTCAATCTTCTCCCTCTCAAGAGCGCAAAGCCTGGCCAGCTGCATATCTAAAATCGCCTGCGCCTGTATCTCACTTAAGTCGAATTTCTTCATTAAGTTTTCTCTGGCTTCCTGGACATTCTTTGACTTTTTAATCAGCGCAACTACCTGGTCTAAATATTTCAGGGCGATTTTTAATCCTTCTAAAATATGCGCGCGCTTCTGGGCACGATCGAGCTCGAATTTGGTCCTTCTGACAATTACTTCCTTACGAAAACTTATATGGTGCGCCAGCATTTCACGAAGCGTAAGAATTACCGGCTTTCTATTGACCAGTGCGAGGAATATCGCGCCGTAAGTTGTTTCAAGACTGGTGTGCTTATAAAGCTGATTTAAAATTATTTGTGGCTCAGCATCTCTTTTAAGTTCCAAAAGTATACGTATGCCATCTTTACCGGATTCATCGCGCAGGTCAGAAACACCTTCGATTTTTTTATCCATGATAAGATTGGCAATAGCTTCTATCAAATTAGTTTTATTCAACTGATAAGGAATTTCTGTGATGATTATCTGCGATTTTCCTTTTTCGTGCTCAATAGTTGACTTGGCGCGAAGGATCATCTTGCCTCTGCCTTGCTCATACATCTTAAGCAGCTCGCCCTTGCCGCAGATTATCGCGCCCGTTGGGAAATCCGGACCCTTTACAAATTTATGCAATTCCTTAACTGAAGCTGAGGGGTTGTCAATCAAATGTTCGAGTGCATCGCAAACTTCGCCCAAATTGTGCGGAGGCATATTGGTTGCCATACCAACCGCAATACCGCTCGCGCCGTTGACAAGAAGTGTTGGCACGACTGAAGGCAAAACCTCCGGCTCGGTAAGAGAGTTATCAAAATTAGGGAAAAATTTAACTGTATCCTTATCAATATCCTGAAGAACAAAGTCTGCGATCTTTGAAAGCCGCGCTTCGGAATAACGCATTGCCGCAGGAGGGTCGCCATCGATTGAACCAAAATTACCCTGGCCGTTTATGAGCGGGTACCTCAAGGTAAAATCCTGCGCCATCCTTACCAAAGCATCGTAGACCGAGAGATCCCCGTGCGGATGATATTTACCAAGGCATTCTCCGACAATTCTTGCGCATTTTTTGTGCGCCTGATTATAACGAAGATGGAGTTCGTTCATCGCGTACATAATTCTTCTCTGAACCGGCTTAAGCCCGTCACGGATATCCGGGAGGGCGCGGCCCGCGATAACGCTCATCGAATAAGAAAGATACGACTCCTGCATCTCCTCTTCGAGATACCGCGTTATAATTTTTCCTTTGTTGGTTTGTTCTTGCATGTTTTTATACGTCTAGATTTTTAACTTCGTGGGCATGAGCCTGGATAAATTCTCTGCGCGGCTCGGCTTCTTCGCCCATAAGCAAAGTAAAAATTCTGTCGGCTTCAACCGCGTCCTCAAGGGTTACCTTAACCAAAGTGCGTTTGTCCGGGTCCATTGTGCTTTCCCATAACTGCTCCGGATTCATTTCTCCTAGACCTTTGTACCTTTGAATGTGCATGCCTTTTGTAGCAATCTTTTTCACCTCATCAAGCACTACTTTTAAGCTTTTACATTTCATTTCTTCTTTAGTTTCATCGTTAGTTAAAATAAACTTTTCTTTTTCCTGCGGCAAACAGTCTTTGATTGATAGTCCTTGCTTGCCAAGCTCAATAGAGATTTCTTTTATTTGATAAGACTCAAAGATTTCCACACTGTCTAAATCTTCTTTATCTTTATACTCGGAAAGCTCATCATCATCAAAAACAAAAAATACTTTATTATTCACCTGCACCTTATACATCGGATATTTTTTCTTTTTCTCGTCCACGGCTTCGACATAATCTTTAAAGGCTATCCCCTTGCGCTCAAGAGAATAGCTTAGCTTTTCAAGTTCTATAAGATTATTGACTATCTTCTCCATCTCTTTTTCGGAAAACTCCTGGCCACCCTTGCCTGTTTTTGAAAGTTTTGCGGCTTTGGTGCCGAGTTTTAAAATAATCTCGTCCATATCCTTTTCGGTATGAACATATTCTTCCAGGTCTCTTCTTTTTATGCGATAAAGCGGAGGCTGCGCAATATAAATATATCCGTCCTCTATCAGTTTGGGCAGCTGACGATAAAAAAGAGTTAGAATGAGGGTGCGGATATGGGATCCGTCAACATCAGCATCCGCCATAATTACGACCTTATGGTATCTTAATTTTGTGATATCGAACTCTTCTCCCACGCCTGTGCCAAGCGCCGAGATTATTGTTCTTATTTCTTCATTGGCCAGAATTTTATCAAGTCTGGCTTTTTCTACGTTTAAGATTTTCCCTCTAATCGGCAGGATTGCCTGGAAATCTCTGTTACGCGCCTGTTTCCCGCTGCCGCCGGCCGATTCACCTTCAACGATATAAACCTCGCAAGCCTGCGGATCTCTTTCAGAGCAATCGGCAAGTTTCCCCGGAAGGCCACGCATATCGAGCGCGCCTTTTCTACGGGTGAGTTCCCGTGCTTTTCTTGCAGCTTCTCTGGCTCGCGCGGCAAGAATTGTCTTTTCAACGATTTTATTCGCAACGGACGGCGTCTCTTCAAAAAAAGTACTTAAAGCCTCAAAGGCTGCTGAAGCAACCATGCCGTCTATTTCGGAATTACCTAGTTTTGTTTTAGTTTGGCCCTCAAACTGCGGATTAGGCAGCTTAACGCTTACCACCGCGCACAAACCTTCTCTTATATCCTCTCCGGAAATACTGTCCATATCTTTAAGAAGGTTCTTGCCTTTAGCGTACTGGTTTATTGCCCGTGTTAACGCGGTTTTAAAACCCGTAAGGTGGGTGCCGCCCTCGATAGTATTTATATTGTTTGCGAAAGAAAAAATATTCTCTTTATAGCCGTCGTTATACTGGATCGCGCCCTCAACAATTACGTTATCTTTTTCTCTTTGGAAACTTATGACTTTAGTGTGCAGCGGGGTTTTATTATGGTTTAAGTATTCGATAAATGACACGAGCCCGCCCTTAAATTTAAATGTCGCCTCTTTTTCAATTTTTTCATCTGTGAGTATTATTTCTATGTTGGGATTTAAAAACGCAAGTTCCCTTAAACGCTGGGAGAGCACATCGAAAGAAAAATCTACCTCTTTAAATATTTCCTTATCCGGCTTAAAAGTAATTTTCGTTCCGGTACTTTTTGATTTCCCAATTACCTTCATCTGCGTTTTGGGGTGCCCTTTTCAAAACG
>JALOBR010000042.1 GCA_023228195.1 Candidatus Omnitrophota bacterium | reverse complement strand
TGAGTCAGCGCAAGAAAATGGTTGGATGATTAAAATTAAAATAGAGAATAATAAAGAAACAAACAGCCTCATGGATGAAGCTGCGTATAAAGAATTTGTTGCCAAAGAAGCCCATTGAATGAAATTCCAAATCCCAATTTCCAAATCACAAACAAATTCCAATATTCAATGGTAAAATTTATAAACCTAAAGCGTTTGGAATATTGGAATTTGAAAATTGTAATTTGTTTGGAAATTGAAGATTGGAAAATGGAATTTTAAACATATGCCATACATTCTTAATACTGAAAACGATATCAAGGAGATGCTCCGCGTAGCAGGCGTGGCCACTCTGGATGATTTATATAAACATTTACCTTCTCAAATCAGGCTTAAAAAAGAGCTTAATATTCCTTCCGGGTTTAGCGAATACGAGGTAAAGCAATCCGTTACGAGCCTTGCCGCTAAGAATAAAACCATAAACAGTTTTAATTCGTTTTTAGGGGCAGGGTTATATGATCACTATATACCTTCTGCGTTAAAACCGTTAATTTCCCGCGCTGAATTCTTAACCGCTTACACTCCTTATCAGGCTGAATGTTCGCAAGGCATACTCCAGGCAATATATGAATATCAGAGTTATATTTGCCTGTTGACCGGTATGGATGTTTCAAATGCTTCTTTGTTCGACGGCGGAAGCTCTCTGGCTGAATGCGTGCTTATGTCTTTAAGGATAACCAAGCGAAACAAAGTCGTTTTATCTTCTTTAATTAATCCGGAGTATAAAAAGACACTTTATACGTACTTAAGCGGATTAAATTTTAAAATACAGGAAATTGATTTTGACGCAGAAGGTTTTACCGACCGAGCCGCGTTAAAATCGGTTATAGATGAAAATACCGCCTGTTTTGCCTTGCAAAGCCCGAATTTTTTAGGAACTATCGAGGATATAGAAAAATTTTCTTCTTTAACCAAAGAAAAAGGGGCGCTGACAATTCTTGTTGCAAATCCACTTAGTTTAAGTTTGTTAAAGGAGCCGGCTTGCCAAGGCGTGGATATTGTTTGCGGTGATGGACAGGTGCTAGGCGGCAGTTTAAGTTTAGGAGGCCCAAGCTTTGGTTTTGTTGCTACAAAGAATGAATATCTTCGTCAGATGCCGGGCCGGATAGTTGGTAAAACCGTTGACCGTGAAAATAAAACCGCTTATTGCCTTACTTTGCAGGCAAGAGAGCAGCATATAAAAAGAGAGAAAGCAACCAGCAATATCTGCTCCAACCAATCGCTTAACGCAATACAGGCGGCAATTTATTTATCTTTGATGGGCAAAGATGGAATGCAGAAATGTGCATTGTATTCGCTTAACCTGGCCCATTATCTTTACGGGAGGCTTTCAGAGGTCAAGAGCGTTAAGTTAAGTTTTTCACAGAATTTTTTTAATGAATTTATCTGGCAGATAGATGATGCAAAGAGCGTATTAAAAAAACTATATAAAAGAAAAATAATTTCCGGATTAAATGTCGGTAATTTTTACCCTAAACTTAAAAATGGAATATTAAGTTGCTGTACGGAAACAAAAAGCAGGGAACAAATTGATAATTTTATAGAAACACTAAAAGATATTTTAAAATAATATGGATGACAGATTAATTTTTGAAAAAAGCGATTCCGGGATAAAGGCAAGTTACGTTAAAAAGCCAGAAATTGGCCTGAAAGAGCCGAAGGAGATATTGCCGGCGAACTGCCTGCGCAGCGGCTTGGAGCTTCCTTCGCTGGGTGAACTTGAGGTGGTCAGGCATTACACTAATTTATCGAAACGTAATTTTTCTCTCGATACCAATTTTTATCCGCTTGGTTCCTGCACAATGAAATATAATCCAAAAATAAATGAAGAATTAGCAAGTCTTGAGGGGTTTCTTAACATACACCCGTATCAAAACGAAGAATGTTTGCAGGGGGCACTGGAGCTTATTTATAATCTTGAAACCCTTCTTTGTGAAATAACCGGAATGAAGCGGTTTAGTTTCCAGGCTTCAAGCGGCGCACAAGGCGAGCTTACCGGTATGCTTATGGTTAAGAAATATCACAAGGTAATGAAAAATAAAAAAAGAAAAGTTATAATACCGGATTCTGCTCATGGCACAAACCCGGCAACCAGTTCGATGTGCGGATATGAAACGAAAGTTATAGAGAGTGATAAAGATGGATTAATAGATTTGGATAAATTAAATAAGGCCGTAGACGCTGAGACGGCGGCGATTATGCTTACCAACCCAAATACCTTGGGGTTGTTCGAGGAAAATATTCTGGAAGTTGCCGAAATTATTCATAAAAACGGCGGGCTTCTTTATTATGACGGAGCAAACTTTAATCCGCTTCTTGGGGTAACTACACCGCGTCTTATGGGTTTTGACGCGATACACCTTAATTTGCATAAAACTTTTTCAACACCGCATGGTTGCGGTGGTCCGGGTGCCGGAGCAGTTGGCGTGGTAGATAAACTTCTAGAATTTTTACCGGTTCCTTTAATCGATAAAAAGAAAGATGATTTTTATTTTAATTATAAGATAAAACATTCAATAGGCAAAGTCAGGGCATTTTATGGAAATTTTTCCGTATTGGTCAGGGCTTATGCCTACCTGCTGAGACTCGGCCGGGAAGGCTTGGTAAGAGTTGCCCAAAATGCAACGCTAAATGCAAATTACATAAAAGAAAGATTGAAAAATGATTATAACGTAGCTTCAAACAAGCCTTCTATGCACGAGGTGGTTTTTTCCTGTACGAAACAAAAAGAAAAAGGCGCATCTGCTTTGGATATAGCAAAAAGATTGATTGACTATGGTGTGCATCCGCCGACGATGTATTTCCCATTGATTGTAAAAGAAGCATTAATGGTCGAGCCCACAGAAACTGAAAGCAGAAAAACCCTGGATTATTTTATAGATAGTATGCTTAAAATCAATAAAGAAATAGACGAGAACAAAGAAATACTGCACAATGCTCCCTCCGCGGCTTACGTAAAAAGAGTAGATGAAGTAAAGGCCGCGAGAAACCCTGATCTAAGGTGGGTTAGAGAAAAATAAAATTTCAAATCGCACTATGCAAATCACAAACAAATTATCCGCTACCGATGAATCTTAGGCGGATCCACCGTAATAATTATATTATGGAGGTGGACAATACCGAATGACCAAGATTACAAACAAAAAAATATCTTTTGGTAATTGTAATTTCGGAATTGTGTATTGTCTGTAATTTGTATATTGCAACCTGTAATTTCCACAATGAATAATAAATGGCGTTTAATTTTAGACGATAAGTGTAACGGTTATTACAATATGGCAGTGGATGAGGCAATCCTTTGTTCCTACTCCGAGCTTAAAGTGCCAACGCTTAGAATTTACGGTTGGAGCGAGCCGTTTATTTCCATAGGCTACAATCAAGATGCAGCTGGCGTATTAAAGCCAGAAATAAATATTCCATTCGTGCGAAGGCCAACCGGCGGAGCAGCTATTCTGCATAACAGAGAAATTACTTATAGTCTGACTTGTTCTTTATCTGATTTGAATTTACCTTGCGAAGTAAAAAAGTCATACGAAGCGCTTAATTCTTTTATCAAAGAATTCTATAAAAAATTGGGCCTAAGGGCAGAATTCGCAAAAGACGTATTTCCGGAAGGCTTAGAGCGGCGTGAAAATTTCTGTTTCGCTTCCTGCGAATATTTTGATTTCGTGATAAACGGTAAAAAAATAGGAGGTAACGCCCAGAGGAGGAAGAAAAATCTGATTTTTCAGCATGGAAGCATACCGCAAGAGCTCGATTTTACTTTGATAGAGAATTCCATAAATAATGCCCAACAGTTATATCTAAAAACCACTTTCCTTAATGAACTTATCCCCGGTGGCCAAACTGATTTTCGGGAAATCGCCGACAGTTTTTATAAAGCTTTCGAAAACGTTTTCAACGTTAAATTCGACTCTGAAAGGCTTTCGGCAAGAGAAAGACAGCATTCTTATTGCCTTATGGAGACGAAATATACGACAAAAGAGTGGAATTTAAAGAAAATTCATAATGTGAGAATTCTTGATGAAATTAGCAGCTAATTACTTAAAAAATAGGTAATAGTCAGGCAAAATTGCTTTTTTCTTCGTAAGCCCAAAACAAAGAAAATGCTTGATATTGCTACTTAAAAATGTTATATTTTAAACACGGGAAAAATAGGGGGGGTCATTAACTTCAATAAAGCCTCATTTACGCTTTTAGAGATAGTTGTGGTAATTATTCTTATTGCCATACTCTATTCTATTGCAGTTCCAACCCACGAAAGATTGCTGGAAAAAAATAGAGCAGAAGCAGCAAACTTCAATTTACTTTCAATCTACAACGCGGAAAAAAGATACAAATTGGACAACGCAGCCGGGCAATATTTTACGTGCGGGGCAACATGTACCTCGGCAGTTATGGATAATAACCTGGGCGTTTATATAAACGATAATAATTTTACATACGGCATAGTGCCTGATGCAGCCAATGGTTTTAGGGCCACAGCTACTCGCCTTGGAGGCAATTTATGCAATGGAAAAACTATGGTTGTGGTTGGAACTAATAGCAACGTTACCAAAAATTGCCAAGCATGGTGATTGAATGAAGAAAATATTATTAGCTTTAGGCTTGCTCACAGTATCTTTTGTATTATTTACATTTAGCCCGATTTTTGCCGAGAGCCCCAGCAGATTAGTTAAATATCTTCCTCAAGATGAAGTAATAGAAAGCGTTAATAAAGAATATAACCCTCCGCTAACGAGGTCAGGGATAAGTTGTCAGGCGGCTTTTAACGAAGCAAGCCGCTGTTTCTATTGCGTTAATACGCTGAAGACGAAGTGCCCTGATTGTTGTTTAAAGTTCTCACCGCAAAGAGCAGTGCGTTGTACCCCGGCGGATAGCAGTATTTATGATTGTGATAACCTGGCTTTTCCTTCCGATAGGTGTTCGGCGGTTGCTGATTGCAAATGTCCCAGTACAGCAGAAGAATGTAATTCAATTTTGTATAATTGCGAGGATTGCCCGGATAACGCCGGCGTAATGACTTGTTCAAATATACCTAAGTGCCAGCAAAAAGGTTGCCCTAATACCGAACCCCGGGCTTCTCTGGGTAGAAAGTGCATATTAAAAGACGATAGATGGGTTTGTGAAGAAAATAATCTTCAGCCGAAGTTTTCCGGTTGTCCGGCGAACGTAGCTCTTGAGGGCTGTGCCATTTCAACTTATTATGTAATTTCACCAATTACAAGTTGCCAGGGTTTAAGCTCTCCGCCGCCAAATGATTGTTATGAATATATTCCTACCGCCGAATATTCAAATTGTATCTCTAATTGTTCTTCTTATGCCAATGAATGGGAAGGATGCACTAAGAAAGTTTATTGTTGTAATAAAAACGTGTGCAGTACCGGTTTTGAAAACAACTGTGAAATAGATAAATGCGCAGAAAGAGTAAATTGGGCCGCTTGTGACGGGCTTAGCTTACCTACATGTATAACATTACAGCAGCAAGCTATAGATTGCCTCACCAATCCATCTCCGGGCAGCGCTTGCTCTAATTGCTTTGAGGAGATAGATACAAATTTATTTTATAAATTTGTAGCGCGCAGCCGGGAGACTTTTGTTATCTTTTGGCAAGTTGCGGCGATTACGGAATTTACCGGAATAGTTGACCCGGCGGATATACCTACGTATTTCTTTACTATGGTTAAGGTTATCGACAGCAAGGGCAAAGAGGTGCATAGAAGTATTATTCATCAAAAAAGTTTTCAGGGGTCATTTTCTATATTCTCGGCAACCTCATTGGACAGTTCAGTTGTTAAGCAGGGAGAAACTTACACCGTAAGGCTATATTATTTTCTCCCTCAAAGTCTTCAGATACCCGGGTTCCAAAACTTAAATTTATCCTCCAGGATAAGTAAAGCGGAATTAATTGTCACAAGGACAAGAGATTAGGCATTTAAAAAAGGTTAGAAGGAGGTGGATATGCGTATAGCGATAATAGGTATCCTGATTTTTTCATGTATGGCATTTGTGTGTTCTGCCGAAGAAGTGCAGATGCCCCCAAACATCGGTCCACAAATACGGCAAGTTACCGGCGACAGCACCGTATGCCTTGACGCAACGCGTTACCCTAAATTTTACAGCTATCAAAGTGATAACCCAACGTGTGGAGAGTATCTTAAAACAGAATATGATGCACAGTCTGTAACAGGCAACCAGTCAAGTAAAGGTTTTAGCTTGGCTCCCCTTTGGCTTAAGAGTAAATATAGCGGCACCAAAGATAAAAAACCGCCCCTTAGTGTCAATCCGGGGTATCAAGAGATCCCTGGCCTTAACATAAACTATAGGCCGGAAGAAGCATATAGAAAAACCGCAAATCTACTTGTAACCTGGACAGTGCGTGTTGAAGCCTATAAACATTGCGGCGCTAACAATAATCGTTGCGCATCAACCAGTACCGCAGAATATTGTGATGGAGATGCTTATAAGCTATGGCCTGATCTTTGCAGCGTTTGGCATGGAACAAGCAATCAGAGTTTCCCCGGAGGAGAAGTTAAAACTGCATTGTTTGTAAACGGAGTGCAGAAAGGAACAGAGTCGATAATGACTATTCCTGACGGAGGAGTTACTTCCAGCTATCAGCCAAACGACCCGACGCATACAGGCAGTTTCCTTATCAGCGCTGATAGTTTTCCGGAGAAAGTGCTTCCGGAATCTATCGATATATCAGTAAAGTGGTACAATGATACGTCAATGCAGATTAAGAGCCCCGCTAAAATGCGTAATTTGATTGTTACGGTTGTGCCGCGTGAGAGAATAACGGAATAATAAGTTTATGCAATAATTTTGAGCCGCAGGTAATTCGCTTGCGGCTCATTTTTAAAGTTTTTATATGAAAAAGAAAAATTCATTTACACTTATTGAAATTATAATATCTATAGTAATTATAGGTATCGGTTTGAGCACGATAATAGTTGTGTTTATGGGCGGAAGGTTTATGCTCAAACAGGCAGAAAATAAATCAAGGGCTACAAGCGTTGCCGCGCAAAAATTAGAAGAGTATTTAACGAAATCATTTACCGGGTTAGGCGGATTAACAACGCCTGTTTTAACCTATAGCGATGTTGATACCGGTATAGGAGGAGGAGAAGTCCCTGTTGATTGGCGCGTAGATGTAACTACCCGGTGGGAAACTAATAATGCCCTGGCCATACGAATTCCCTATAAGTTCATTGAGGTTACTGCTTCTTATAATGAAGAAAGCCCTTCCGGAGCAATTCAAAGAAAAAATGTAAGGTTGGCGAATATCATACCTTATCCTTATATGCATACTCAAACTTTAAAAATTGAACCTTCATCTGCGGCTGCGCCAAGAGTCCAAGCCGGAGCATATAGAGCGATAAACGGTTTATCTATTAATTTCAATTACCCCGTGAACAAAGATGTTATGGTTATATATAATATTTCTATTCACATAGATGATGATACGGGTATCAAACCGATAGATACTATTTATACCGGTTGTTTCCTGGATGGGAAAGCAACTTCGGAAGGAACTGAAACCCGTACGCCTATAAGCATGCAGCCTTTTATAAGTAATATACTTGCCTTAAGCGGCGCAAATGCTGACGCTAATCATACGATACAGATAAAATGGAGAAAGGATACGACTCACGGAAATATCAGGCTTAAAGAGGCTAATCTAATAATAGTTTCAACTGAGAGGCAGTAAATAAAACATGAAAGCGAAAAAGAGTTTTGCGCTTACGGAGCTTATCATTGCGATAGTAATGATAGCTTCAATTATTTCTATGTCGCTTTCTGTCTATCTTTTTTTTAGTAAACAAATAATGATTAATCGTGAGCGCTATAATATGTTAAGCCAGATAAATTATGCTTTTGAGGATATGGCTATACGCACAAAAAGCGCTGTTGGATTAGATTCTTCTTCTGCCTTTTCATTGACCGGAACCGCAATTTCTGATATCAAACATAAGTTAAAATTTTTTGGAGAACAAGATATTTATACGGTAACCCCGGATGAACAAGATGATAATATGTGGTATGAATATAGTATTGAAAATGGCGGATTAATTCTTAAAACTTTTGGCAATCTAACCAAACCGGCAGAAACTGTTACTTTGGTTGACGCAAAATATCAGCCGGCAATGACCTTTACGTGGTATGAAGGGTATGAACCTAATTTTGTTACGGTAAACATTACAACAAAAGGGACAATAAAGCCAAACGTGCAGGTTTCAAGGACGCAGGGCCTGCGTTTTTGGTTTATTGATGTAAAAAAATGATTACTATAGCAGCTTCTATTATTCTGGGCCTCACAATTTTAATGTCTGCTTTCTTGGGTTTTAGCCCGCAAATTCATAAACTTGTAGAAAACGACCTTATGCGCCGTTCGTACAATAACGCATTTCTTTATGGTTTGCAATTGGGCCAGATAGGAGTGCGCGCTAAGAATCTTACGCTTGATGAACGCACGGCGAAAGATATAAACTTGCCTTTTAGATTTACCAATAATAATGCTCAAATCGTAGTGCAGGATAGATTTGCAGGTAAAGCAAAACTTACGAGAGAAGCCGGCGATTTGAATATAAAAGTCAATGTAGAGCATAAAATCCCTTAACCGGTCCTATGGAAAAGCCTTCCTGGTTGAACAAAAAAATAAATTTAGCTGCTTGCCATGAAATGAAAGATTTTCTTCGCGTATCAAAATTACATACGGTTTGCGAGGAATCTCTTTGCCCTAATATTTCCGAATGTTTCAGTGAAGGGGTTGCTACTTTCATGATTTTAGGAGGCAACTGCACGCGCGGTTGTAAATTCTGCGCTGTTAACAAGGAAAAGCCTTCTATAATTGATTGGAATGAACCAAAACGTTTAGCCAAGGCAGTTAAAGAATTAAACCTGCATTATGTGGTGATTACTTCGCCCGCACGGGATGACATTAGCGACGGAGGGGCAGAGCTTTTTTATAGAACAATAGAAGAAATAAAGAATATGGATAATTCCATAAAAGTAGAAATCTTAATCCCTGATTTTTTAGGTAAAAGCGAAGCGTTGATTAAAGTCGCCAGTTCAAAAGCGGATGTTATAAGCCACAATTTAGAAACGGTGCCTTTTTTATATGCCGATATCCGGCCGCAAGCCGACTATAAACGCTCTTTAGCGGTATTAAAGGCGCTTAAAGAATTGAATAGAAATATTTTCACCAAATCCGGAATTATGCTCGGGTTAGGTGAAGAGGAAAAGCAAATATTAGATGTTTTTTGTGATTTACGAAAAAGCGAATGTGATTTTCTTACCCTAGGGCAATATCTGGCGCCTTCATCAAAACATTATCCGGTTAAAGAATACATTACTCCGGATAAATTCCGTTTTCTTGAGAAAACGGCGTATAACTTTGGATTCAAAAAAGTGAAAAGCTCGCCTTACGTGCGTTCTTCTTACCAGGCCAGTCAATTTTTAAAACCTGCCTGAAGCGTCTAAGTGATATTGGTTCAAACTAATTGACACAAGAAAGCCGCCAGATTTAGTGCTTTTCGTAAGTTTAACTGTAATCTGCGTGGTATTAAGTTTTGTCCGCATGGCTTTTGTACGGGAATTTCTCCAGGGTGCGGCTAAAAGCCGAAGGAATATGGCTGTAAGGCTATGAAACTTTCTGGTTTTATTTAGGATATCGGCATATATAGGTATTATATATAATAGTATATATAATAATTATGTACATATTGCATTTAAGCGCTATACTTTTGCCTCGAAAAAACTCAATGACATTAGGGTTTATTATTAGCACAATATATAGTGGTACCTATTGTTATATACAATATATAGAAAATTATGATAAATTATACTAAATTAGTCTTGACATAAATATAAATAAATATTTAAATGATATTACCATTAACTTATAACAAAAATGAGAAAAAAAAGAATGCCTAGATTAATGACGATAAATGAACTTTCAGAATATCTTGGTTTGCAAAAACAAACCATTTATAACTGGTTGCATCAAAAGAAAATTTCCGGATTGAAGGTCGGCAAGGTATGGCGTTTTGATAGAAAATATATAGATGAGTGGCTTAAGAATACAATTAAATAGAAAATAATATGAGCAAAAAAAAGATAGGTCTTTATCTGGGGTTAAATTCAATAGGCGCAGTGGCCATGGAAGGTAAAAAGGTGCTTTCTGCGGTACGATATGATTTATCTTCCGTGGAAGAGGAAGCAAAGGTAGAAAATCTTAACGAAGAAATAAAGTGGCAGGCGCTTATCAATAAAATTTTACGAGAGATAGGTTCAGAAGAAAAAGATATTTACGTTTCCTTAACTGATAAAGAGTTTATATTCCGGTCGCTGGAAATGCCGCTGATGAGTAAAAAGAGCATAGATTCTTCTTTGGTTTTTGAGATAGAAAAATATATCCCTTTTAAAATAGAAGAATTGATGTGGGATTATAGCTATGTCCGTTATCCAAAAGAAAAAAAGTTGAACATCTCTTTTGTGGGCATAAGGGAAAATAATATATATAAAATTCAGGAAATGTTTGCCCACCTTAATCTAAATGCTGTTACGATTGAACCATCTTCTTTGTCCCTTGTTAAAATATTGAAATCTTCCAAACAATTTGCACAGGTAAAAAACTTTGCACTTTTGGATGTTACAGACAGCGAAAGTTATCTTACTTTCTTCTATGAAGACTTACCGGTTTTCAG
This sequence comes from Candidatus Omnitrophota bacterium, assembly GCA_023228195.1. GTDB lineage: Bacteria > Omnitrophota > Gorgyraeia > Duberdicusellales > 4484-171 > JAJYOP01. The sequence continues at coordinate 353 of JALOBR010000042.1, read as the reverse complement.
CCAGTACATAACAATAGCAAAAAAAGGAAATGAGCTTGATACGGATAAATTTTTAGAATCTGTACGTTTGAGTTTCCAGTATTTTAAGCGCGAGTTTAGAACTTATGAATTAGAAAAATTCATTATGATAAGCAGTCGTAAAGACGAGGCCATAAATACTTCCTTGGCTGAGGAGCTGCAGGTAAACGTAGAGTCAGTTTCTCCATATGAATTAGCTAACATACCTCAGGCGGAACTGGAAACTATTAAAGCCCTGGGCGTGGTAACGTCCGATTCGCCGTATAAATTCAGGCCAGTTTTAAAAAAGACAGAAGAATACTCCGAGGCAAAGGTGCTTGAGGGAGGAGAAACTC
>JALOBR010000157.1 GCA_023228195.1 Candidatus Omnitrophota bacterium | reverse complement strand
CAGTATATTGATTCTTTTTATGTGGAAGCATCCAGCCCGGATACAATTGATATTGCCGAAGAAAAGATTCGTAAGCTTATTATAAAACAGCACCGTTTGATTACCGAAGACCAGCAGGATTCTTTCCAGATTCGTAATATGTCTGATATTAAAAAAACCCTCGAATCTACCACGCAGACAATGTCTCTTTTGCTTGGCGCGATTGCCGCTATCTCTCTTTTGGTCGGCGGAATAGGCATCATGAATATTATGCTTGTGTCAGTCACTGAACGAACGCGTGAGATAGGTCTGCGTAAAGCAATAGGGGCTAACAATAAAGACATTATGACGCAATTTCTTATTGAAGCTATATTGATGTCATTTATCGGAGGCTTGGCTGGTGTTATGCTTGGCGGCGGCGTATCCGTATTGATAGGTTTGGTTTCAGGTTGGTCGGTAAAAGTTTCCGTATCTTCAGTAATTCTCGCCACAGTTTTTTCTTTGGTAGTAGGGGTGGTGTTCGGTCTTTGGCCTGCCCGTCAGGCTTCCCGGCTTGATCCGATTGAGGCTCTGCGTTACGAATAAAACATCAGAAAAATAGTGCTTATTCCTATAGCCATGGTAAAATTATAGTAATAATCTTACCGGCGGACTACAGTATATAATTATATGATATCAAAAGAAAAGATAGATTTATCAACAATTTCCGAAGAAAACCTTCTTAACTGCCGCATAAAAGATTTGTCTCTAAGCATGGAAGGCACTTGGCTTTCTGACTGCGTGAAAGAGCTTTATCAGGAACTTGAATCAAAAGGTATAAAATTTAAACCGGTTTGTTATTTGGCTGATGAGTGGTTTTCGCCTGATCAGGATCCGCAGATAGGCATACCATTTTTTTTAGCTCATCCTACCCTTGTAAGGCTTGAAAAAAAGATGATGCGTGAAGCTGAAGGAGAAACGAAATCCTGGTGCATGCAGCTGTTGCGTCATGAAACTGGACACGCTATAAACTATGCTTATAAGTTATACCAATCGCTTGAGTGGAAAAAAATATTCGGACAATTTTCCAAGGCTTACGGCGATACGTATAGGTTTCGTCCTTATAGTAAGAGTTTTGTAAGACATTTGGATAAATATTATGCGCAGTGCCATCCTGATGAAGATTTTGCCGAGACTTTCGCTGTGTGGCTTACCCCTGGGTTTGACTGGCGCACTCATTACAAGGGGTGGAAAGCTGTAGCCAAGCTTCAGTTTATAGATGAGATCGTATTAGAAATTAAAGATAAGCCGCCCCTGGTTAAGATTGGGAGAAAATACCGCAAAGCTTCTTTACTTAGCCTCACTCTTAAAAATTATTATAAAAATAAAAAACGCAATTTAGCTGAAGAGTTTCCTGAGTTCCATGATACGAATTTATCAAAAATATTTGCCGATAAACATAAAGATGATACCAAATTGCCGTACGCCTATAGTATAATAAAAAAATACAAAGATACTATTTGTAATAATGTTTCAATTTGGACAGGAGAGAAAAAATTCATTATAAATAATTTGCTTGAAACTTTAATCGAAAGGTGCAAGCAGCTGAATTTGTTAAACCCGATGTCTGAGCAGCAGTCAGTGCTTAAGATATCAATTTATGTTACCGCGCTTATAATGAATTATGTTAACTCCGGAAGTTTTTCGAGGAAAAAATGGATAAAAAGCTAAAAGTTTTATTGGTTTTTGATTGTCCTTATACGACTGAGAGAGGATATGATTTTGTCAAAGAATTTAAAGAACCCGACTGGGACACCCAGCTTAATGTTTATGAGGCGCTTCGTGAAAACGGCCATGAGGTAAACTTGCTTGGCGTGCACGATGACATAAACGTTCTTATTGAAGAAATCCGTCAAAATAAGCCGGATATTGTATTTAATATCATGGAAGGGTTTAGAAAAAAAACCCATCTCGAGAGAAACGCTGCGTGGTTGCTTGAGATGCTAAACGTGCCTTTTACCGGCGCGAATCCGGCAGCGCTTCTTGTCTGTAACGATAAGGCCTTAAGTAAGAAGATTTTGAGCTTTCATAAGATACGCATACCTAATTTTCATACTTTTCATAGAAACAGAAAGCTTAAGTCCATTAAACGGCCCAAGCTTCCCGCTATAGTGAAACCTTTGTGCGAGGAAGCTTCTGTAGGCATATCGCAGGCTTCAGTTGTAGACAATGAAGCTGCATGCCTTGAAAGAATAAAATTTATCCACGAAAAAATGAATATGGATGCTATTGTTGAAGAGTATATAGCCGGCAGAGAGTTTTACGTAAGCATTATAGGCAATAAAATACTTGAAGTTTTACCTATAAGAGAAATGAAGTTTGGAGAAATCGCCGATCCGGAAAGCAGAATCGCAACCTTTAAGGCAAAATGGGATAATGAATACAGAAAAAAATGGGGGATACAGAATGTTTTTGCCGGCAACATGCCGGAAGGCTTGGAGAAGAAACTTACCCATATCTGTAAAACCGCTTACCGCGCCCTGAATTTAAATTCCTATGCCCGCTTTGACATAAGAGTTTCTGC
>JALOBR010000156.1 GCA_023228195.1 Candidatus Omnitrophota bacterium | reverse complement strand
TCATTCTCTGGTTTTTTATTGAATACTATGAAGAAAATAGCTATTTTTTATACTGTTGCGCTTGGGATGTTCTGGGAAGCGGTGTATGTAATGGTGATTATCGGTATAGGTTCGCTATTTGCATTAGCCTTTCGGTATATACGATGATACTTAGGCCTCAAATAAGTGATATTAAGAACATCGGTTATTATTTAGGCAGAATAATACTTGGCATTGGTTTAGCAATGTTTTTGCCGTTTATTACAGGGCTTGTTTTATTTAGAGAGCCTAATCCTGCTTTGGATTTTTTGATCGGCGCCAATATTGCCATATTTACCGGTTTGGCTTTGAGTTGGCTGTGTAAAACAGATAAGGAGTTAAATACCGGCCAGGCAATGGTAGTGATTGCTTTTTCCTGGTTGGCGGCGATGGTGCTTAGCGCTATACCGTTATTATTAAGCGGCCATTATAAGTCGTTTCTTGATGCCTGTTTTGAAACCATGTCGGGTTTTACCACAACCGGTTTAACTCTTGTCCAGGATTTAGATCATCTTTCCCGAAGCCATAATTTATGGCGTCACTTAGGTCCTTTTCTAGGAGGGCAAGGGATAGCTATTATTGCGATTTCATTCTTGATCAAGGGTGCTGGCGGGGCGTTTAATCTGTATCTTGGGGAAGGGCGGGATGAAAAATTAGTTCCCAACGTTATTAATACTGCGCGGTTTATTTGGGTTATTAGCATAGTTTATTTAATTTTAGGAACCGTTGTTTTGGGCTTGGCAGGGATCTCCATTGGGTTAAAACCCCAGAGTGCATTTTTTCACGGCGTTTGCATTTTTATGGCCGGATTTGATACCGCAGGTTTTGCCCCGCAATCCGTAAATATTCTTTATTATCACAGCCTGATCTATGAAGTTATTATAATTTTCTTTATGGTTATTGGCTCGTTAAACTTTAATTTGCATTATCAGATCTGGAGGGGGAATTTTAAAGAAATTTGGAAGAACATGGAAACGCGGACTCTTTTATTTGTGATTATGATCGTTAGTTTGATTATCATGGCCGGCTTGAGGCGATTGGATGTTTATTCGGAGGGAATAATACTTTTCCGTAAAGGATTCTTTCAAATTATTTCAGGACAGACCACTACCGGCTATATGACGATATATACGCAGCAATTTCTTAAAGAGTGGGGGGATTTAGCATTAACCGGGATAATTATTGCCATGGCTCTGGGAAGTTGCGCTTGTTCTACATCGGGTGGTATTAAGATGCTCCGCGTGGGAATAATATATAAGGCATTCAGACAAGATATAAAAAGAACAATGCTTTCGTCCAGCGCTGTCGTTATGCAGAAATTTCATCATATCAAGACGATGTTTATTGAAGATAAACAGGTGCGGGCAGTTTTGATTGTTACATTAGGCTATTTACTTATTTATGGATTGGGTGCGCTGGTAGGGGTAGGGTTGGGGTATCCTTTTTTGGAATCTCTTTTTGAGTCGACTTCTGCTGCGGGCAATGTTGGGCTTTCTTGCGGAATAACTGATGCAAGCATGCCGACGATATTAAAAGTGACCTATATCATTGAAATGTGGGCAGGAAGGCTTGAGTTAATGTCAGTTCTTGCGTTATTTGGTTTCTTTGTAGCGTATGTGAAAGGCAAATAAAAGTGAAAAGTTCATACATTCGCGGCCAGAAAACCGCGTCCTTAAGGGCACGGATGAACAATGGCCGCTCAGTATTTCGCTCTGAGAAACCGCGGGCTTTAGCACGCGGAGCTTCATTCTTTTTTATGATCTTGTGTCTAATGCTTAGTATTTCTAATTGTTATGCCCAGGCAGTTACGAGTTTGGACCTGTTAAATAATGCTAAGCAATATGATGGTAAAACTGTTAACTATAGAGGAGAAGTCATAGGGGATGTAATGATCCGTGGAAATTACGCATGGCTGAATGTAAATGACGGCACTATCGCGATTGGTATCTGGGCTCCAAAAGAGATGGTTCAAGATATCCATTATGCCGGTAATTATCATACAAAAGGTGATATTGTAGAAGTTTCCGGAACGTTCCATCAAAGCTGCTTAGAACATGGGGGTGATTTGGATATTCACGCCATTGAAATAAGAAAAATAACTCCAGGGAACTTTGATATCCATCCCATCAGTAAAAAGAAAGTTTTTATTGGAATTTCCTCTTTAATACTGGTTTTGCTATTCTATGCATTAAAAAAAATTATTCAAAGCAAATAACTTAGCCTCTGGTTTTAAGAATGAATGTCCGCCACTTAAGGGTGGACATTTTGTATCTAGTTGTTTCTCAAACAGCTACGTAATTTCCCGCCAAAAAAAGACCGGACAAAACGTTTTTAATCTTGCTTCGTCTTAGGCTTTGCAGAATTTTGCCGGATTTTTATGGGTGCTTAATTTCACTAGATAAAGGGGATAAGCTGCTCAAATTCCGCGAGGAAATGGTCTCTCTAAATCCAGAATATTCTTGATATATCGAGGTATTGCGCATATAATTAATCTTGTAAATTTAGAGAGGCTCCCCATGGGATACGAG
>JALOBR010000041.1 GCA_023228195.1 Candidatus Omnitrophota bacterium | reverse complement strand
CGGTTTATAAATTCAGGACGGAAATATTTCTTAATTTCCAGTTTCAATTTTTCTTCTAATCCCTTTACGCTTACGGATAAATCATTAAAGTATTCGCTTCCTATATTGGAAGTCAAAATAATTACCGTATTTTTAAAATTTACAACACGCCCCTGCGAGTCGGTGAGCCGGCCATCATCAAGAATTTGCAGTAAAATGTTAAAAACATCCGGGTGCGCTTTCTCGATTTCATCAAAAAGCACAACGGAATACGGTTTACGCCTCACTTGTTCTGCTAATTGCCCGCCCTCTTCATGCCCAACATAACCGGGAGGCGCTCCAATCAGACGCGAGACTGAAAACTTCTCCATATATTCACTCATATCTATACGTATAAGGTTGTGCTCGCTGTTAAACAAAAACCGGGCAAGAGCCTTAGCAAGCTCGGTCTTACCAACACCCGTAGGGCCTAAGAATAAAAATGAACCAAGCGGCCGGTTTGGATCGGAAAGCCCGGAACGCGCCCTTCTTACGCAATTAGAAATAAGTTCAATTGCGTTATCCTGTCCGACAACTTTCTTTTTAAGCTCTTCCTCCATCCTGACAAGTTTTTTAACTTCCTCTTCCATAAGGCTGGTTACGGGTACGCCTGTCCATCGGCTGACAACTTCCGCAATGTCTTCTTCGTCAACTTCTTCTTTAAGCATTTTTTCTTTTTTCTGAAATGCCGTAAGTTCCGCGTTTAAACTTTCCAATTCCTGTGTTAACTTTGGAATTTTACCATACCTTATTTCTGCAACTTTATCCAGTAAGGCCTGTTTCTGCAGTTCCGATGATTTAAGCTTTAAATCTTCTACTTGCCCTTTGATGTTTCTTATTTTTGTAATCAAATCTTTTTCCTTGCGCCAATGCAAGTTAAGAGCGCTAAGTTCTTTATCTAAACTTTCTATTTCCCTTTCAACTTTCTTAAGTTTATCCTTAACAGCCTCTTCCTTTTCTTTCATTAATGCCTGCTTTTCAATTTCAAGCTCAATCTTACGCCTTTCAAGCTTATCTATTTCTTCAGGTTTACTATCTATTTCAATACGTAACTTAGAAGCAGCTTCATCTATCAAATCTATTGCTTTATCCGGCAAAAATCTTTCGGTTATATAGCGGCTCGATAAAACGCTGGCCGCAACAAGAGCAGAATCTTTCAGGCGTATCCCGTGATGAACCTCGTATTTCTCTTTTAGGCCGCGCAAAATCGAAATGGTCTGCTCAACGCTAGGCTCACGCACGTAAACCTGCTGGAACCTTCTTTCAAGCGCTGCGTCTTTTTCTATATACTTTCGATACTCATCAAGCGTGGTTGCGCCGATACAACGTAACGCCCCTTTTGCAAGAGCAGGTTTTAACATATTTGCAGCGCTTAATGCTCCTTCGGCCTGACCAGCACCAACAAGCGTATGCAATTCATCTATAAAAAGTATTATTTCTCCGTCTTTCTGTTCTATCTCCTTTAAAACAGCCTTGAGGCGCTCCTCAAATTCACCGCGAAACTTGGTGCCCGCGACAAGGCTTCCCAGGTCAAGAGCAATTATTCTTTTATCCTTAAGCCCTTCCGGAACATCACCGGAACTTATTCTTTGCGCGAGTCCTTCGACTATTGCGGTTTTACCGACCCCGGGATCACCTATCAAAACAGGATTATTTTTCGTACGGCGGGAAAGAACCTGCATAATCCTTCTTATCTCTTCGTCTCGGCCAATTACCGGATCAAGCTTGCCCTTCTTAACCAACTCAGTCAAATCTCTTCCAAATTTTTCTAATGCCCTATAAGTTTCTTCGGCGGAAGGCGACTCAGCGGTTCTGCCGGCACGTAACTCTTTTATGATACGCAGGATATCATCCAAAGAAACACCTTGTTTATTAAGGTAACCGGATAAAAGCGTATTTTTTTCCTTGGATATACCTAAAAGTAAAGTTTCAGAACTTACATATTCATCGCCGAAATCTTTAGCGTAAGATTCGGCAAAATTAAAAATCTCAGCAACCCTCTGCGAAGCATAAACATCTTTCGCGGCCTTTGCATACACTTTCGGTTGAGAGACAAGGAACTCTTTTACTTTTGAATTTAAATTATTCACATCTATGGCTAATCTTAAAAAAATTTGCGCAGATATCCCCTCTGACTCGGTAAGTAAGGAGTAAAGAATATGCTCGGGCAGTATAGACTGGTGGCCATAACCCTTTACCAGGTTTATGGCATTTGTGATTGCTTCCTGCGCTTTTAAAGTAAATTTATCTAAATTCATAGCCTCACTCCGTTCGGCTTACACAGATGATCACGGATATTAATTTAGGAACAATTTGCATTACCTGATGGTTACAAGGATTACATGAATATCTATTTTCTTCTTTATCTAATTTCTCTTTAAAGCATTCTATCCACAAGGGTAAAATTCTACAAATTATTGACATTTTTTCCGAATATCTTTGGTTTATTCTAGCAGTCTAAATGTCATTCTGCTAATTAGAAGACAAAAAAATGCGTTATATCTCGTGACGCATTTCCAAAATAATCTTAACGCCTTTTATGTTTACGCCCTCGTCATCGATAAGATGTTTTATGATTTTCAGCCGTTTCATATCCTCGTAAGAAAGCAGTTTTTTCTTCTTAGCTTTGCCGCGGGGTTTTACTATGCCTTCTTTTAGTATTTCATGCAGCGTCCAATAATGTAAATGCAACAACTCGCACGCTATATTAAAAGGAAATACCGGCTCCTCCGGCGAGATATCGATGTCAAATTGTTTGTTTAGCTCTTCCCAATTCATAATGAGCCAGCACCTTTTTAAGCCGAAAGCGCACAAAAGTGCGTCGGCGAATTACCCCCGAGCTTGACCGTCTGGATAGCTTTCGGCGGACGTGTGAGTAGGGCAATTTTGACTTATACTCCTTGATTTCATTGGTTATTCTTACATCATTCGTAACTAATTAATATATAACATATTTCTTATAAAATGTCAAATTTTTTCTTAATAATTTTCAAACTATTTATTAATGGTTTTTAAGATAAATATTACTGAGAAGCCAGGAAATTAGTTATTGAATCCCGTAAGTACTTCTCGTTAACCGGGCCGAAATCTTTGGCCTTATTGGGATCATTCATTAAAGAGGCAATCGTAGGCCTTACGTAATCCTTTCTGCCGCAGCAACCCCTGAAATAACCTACCCTGCCTCTTTCCGTAACTTGCCGGCCCCACCACCTTTCAGCTTCTTTTTCGTTTGAAGCGCAATTAGGAAAACCGGCTTGGCCTTGCTTACAACTACTACACTCATCCCGTAGGCCGAAAGAATGCCCAAGCTCGTGCATAAAGCCCCGAGCGAAATCTTCCTCGTTTTTATACCTGTTTCTGCCTACGATAACCAAAGAAATTTTATCTACCAGCGAAAGTTCCGCGCAAGATAATGAACCCAGCGAATTAATAATAACAAGTTTATATGCACCATTAACATCTGAAGCAATATCTTCCAAGAAATCTGTGCGGACCGAAACATAGGGAAAATTTTGCGTTTTCTTAAAGAAAATTTTCTCCTCCTCTTGCGATATATCTATTTTATACACAACTATACCCTTTAAAAATTCGCCGAAAGGGCTTGTTGTCATCAGTTTTTTATTCAATATAAACAAATCAGTCAGATGCGATTGTTCATTCGTATAGTTGATAAATACAAAAACGAGCGGAATTTTTTTAGCAGAATAACCAGAATTAGGATTAGGGTAAGTATCGATAGTATACGGAAAACAAAAATTGCAGCAAAAAAATAAACATAAAAGCGGCACTAAAAAGAAACGTACATTTCTGGCTTTCATGGATAAAAGGGATTCAGATTCTTCTGAAAAATGAAGTAAATTTTTATAATAGCTGTTTTATAACTTAATGCTAATTGGCGAAAGGAGCAGAAAAAAGGGCAAATAGCTTTTGCTCAACCAAAAAATCCTGGCTCCATAATATTTCCTGTTCTCGCTTGAGAAGTGGGGTTATTTTTTGTTTTGCATCCGTTTTAGTTATTTTACCTTTATTGAAATCTGTCATGATTTTTCTAACTTCGATTTGAATATTCAAAAGCTCTTCATGAAGTTTAGCAAGTTTAGGATTTTCAACCTGCATCTGTTTTATCTGTTTACGGCCTGCCTCCAGGGCTTCTTCCGGTAAAAGGCCTTGAGCAAAACAAGGAAAAGATAAGATTGCACACATAAATAGCAATAAAAAAGCATTAAATAAATTCTTCATGGTTTATCCTCCCTAAAGGTCATCATTGACACTCTTTACTTCTTTTGTTTACGGTACCAATCCTTTCAAGAAACAATTTATTACTGTTTATTATTTGCAGCAAAGCACTGCTTGTCCGTTTACTACCTTACTCCAATAACTGCTGTAAATCCATATGCCAAAGAATCCGGGAGAATACATTCCGCAGCTGCCGCCTGGGGGAGAATAAGCCATTTTTGGGCCATAGATACCGCCAAGATAGCTGCTTTCCTGGCAATACCCCCACGCTCCTAAATTCTGCTCCATCGTCCATCCTGAAGGGCAATTCGGCACAGCCGCGCCGCTACCATAAAGTACAAAACAAGCGCCGCCGGTTTGTGCAGCCCAATCGCTTCCATTGTAATAATAAAATTTATCATTAGCGCCCGAATAAGTTAGCTCTCCGGTATTTCCCGCAGGCCAACCTGTGGGGTTACCTGCACGCGGCCTGTATATTATACTATCGTTAACCTCGAGAGCAGCAAGTGGCGTAGCCGTACCAATGCCTACGCCAAGATGACCAGCAACTGACATATCGTCTGCATTTGTCGGAAGGTCGGCATCGCTGATTGCACCATCAGCATTATTGTCACCCACTCCGAGCCTCTCTGCAACTAAACTCTGATATACACCAAATGGCGCGGGATAATAAGTTGTAATAGTAAGACTTTCCTGGCAAAAGGTGAATTGTGGCAGAACAAAAATTAAAGCGAACGCCAAAAGTAATCTACAAGCAGAAAAATGATTTGACTTCATAGGTTACCCCCTTTTAATACTATAACAATTTTAAGACTGTTATCCAAAAAAATCAATTTATTAATTATATCTTTTTTATCTGTATTAACTGCCGCTCAAGATAAGAAAGTATTGATTCTTTTGTCTTAACCAAATATATTGCTTCATTATCCTGATATTGGGTTTTTAAAACCTCACAATTAGTATGTATATAATCTTTAAATTCCATCATGCTAAATGGCAATTTTACAACTGCCTCAACCAAATCAGAAAAAACCAGGTCATAAATAGCCTTTTTAAGGTTATCAAGGTTTAGGCCGCGAAGAGCAGAGATAAATATCGCATCAGCATATTTACCCTGTAGCATTTCTATTTCTCCCTGGGATAGCTTATCAATTTTATTAAACACCAGAAGTATAGTTTTTGTGTTAATGTTTAATTCTTTCAAAACAGAATTTACCGAGTCTATAAGCCTCATTAAATCAGGGCTTGAAGCATCAACAACGTGCAACAGTACATTTGCAAACGAAAGCTCTTCAAGCGTTGCCTTAAAGGCTTCAATAAGTTTAAGGGGTAGCTTATAGATAAATCCTACGGTATCGGTAAGAATTATTTTGGAATTCTCATGGACGCAAATCGAACGGCTCACTGTATCCAAAGTAGTAAAAAGGGTCTGGGAAACTTTTTCGCTTGATTGGCTAAGCGCGTTAAAAAGAGTGGTTTTACCGGCGCTGGTATAGCCGACCAGAGAACAAACTATCGCTTTCTCTTTTTCTCTTTTTTTACGTGTTACGTCTCGATGAGAGCTCACCTCTTCTAAATCGCGTTTAAGGCGGGTGATTCGGTCGGTAATCCTGCGCCGGTCAATTTCGAGTTTCTTCTCACCGGGGCCGCGGGTGCCGATTCCGCCTCCAAGCCGGGAGAGCATAATACCTTTACCCTTAAGCCGTGGAAGCATATATTCAAGCTGCGCAAGCTCAACCTGCAAAAATCCTTCCTGCGTATGCGCGTGTTTTGCAAAAATATCCAGTATAAGCTGCGTGCGGTCAATGGTTTTCACGCCCAAAGCTTCCTCTAAATTTCTTTGCTGGGGAAAACTTAAATTATTATTAAAAATTACCACATCAACATTTTCTTCCTGGGCAATTGCCGCCAACTCCTCCGCTTTACCTTTACCTATATATAACGCAGGGGTTATTTGTCTTAGCTTGACAGCTATAATCCGGGAAACCTCAATCCCGGTAGAAGTAACAAGATTCTTGAATTCTTCAGACAACACATCCTGCGGCCATCTTTCCTGGTGAGTCTCTGTCATTACCAATAAAGCTTTTTCGATTTTTGTGGTTTCATGCATATTTTACAATATTCTCCTTTATTCGCTCGGGAGTTAAATCGTCGGCGCTTATCCATTCAATACGTTTATCCGCCTTAAACCAGGTAAGCTGCCTTTTAGCAAAATTCCTGGTATTTTTTTTCATAAGCTCTTTAGCCTGTTCTATATTATATTCCCCTTTTAAGTATCCGGAAATTTCTTTTATGCCGATGATTTTTTCGGAAGTTGAGCTTAAGTCTAATTTAAGTAAGCCCTCTACTTCCTGAACCGCCCCGGCTTCAAACATGTTATCTACACGCTCATTTATCCTTTCATAAAGTTTTTCTCTTTGGAAATTTAAACCAAATATTCTTATCGGCAAATTACCCCAAAGTCCTTTTGCTTCCTGCTTCTTTAAAGATAAAGGCACACCCGTTAAGCGATAAACCTCAAGGGCTCTTATAATTCTTCTTAAATCGTTAACCTTGCCGGCGGTTTGAGGGTCAACTTTTCTTAATTCTTCATGCAAACGCTCTTTACCATATTTTTGCGCTTTTTCTTCCAGGTTTTTTCTTAAACTTAAATCTACTCCGGCGCCTTTAAATACCCCGTCAAGCAACGCCTTAAAATAAAGCCCGCTCCCGCCACAAACCACAACCGGGATATCATCCGTAAACAAATTTTTTATTTTTTCTGTTGCTGCAATGTAATAATCAAAAACACTGTAGGAATCTTTTACGGAAATCATTCCGACAAAATGATGTTTCACGCTATCGAGCATATACCGGGGTGGTTTTGAAGTTATAACGAATGGCTCTTTATAAAAGGCCATTGAATCGCAGGAAATAATTTCGCCTTTAATCTGGCAGGCAAGCTGATAGGCAATTTCTGTTTTTCCTGTGGCTGTTGCGCCAACAATAAAAATGATAGGTGGCATATTTTAAGGAAAGATACGAGCCGGGTACCCCTGTTTAACAAGCCTTCCCCACATTCTTTCTGCTTCTTTTCTGTCGTTGAATTTACCAACTCTTACCTTATATAATACATAGTTTTCATTTTTATCCTCAAGGATATAGACATCATACTTTTCATCTAATTCATTTTTAAGGTTAATGGCGTTTTTACTGTTACTGAAAGCTCCTACCTGTATAGTAAAAAAATCGCCGTGTTCTTTGAGGGTACCTGCAAGAATTAATTCGTTGCTTAACGGATATTTTTCTTTTAATAAATTGATGTATCTTTTTTTATCTTCCCATCTTCCCTCTTTCGCTGCTATCTGGCTAAGCCTTAGATAAACTAACGGAAGATAGTTTGAAGCAATTGATTTTTTTTCTATACCTTCATAAAGCGGGCGCGCCCTAGATAAATCCCTTTCAAGAAGATAAGTATCTGCCAGTTTTATTGTTCCCTGCTCATATAATTTTGACCGAGGATAATTATTAGTAAGCAATATCAGGTATTCACGCGCCTGGGGAAAATTTCCAATCTTTGTATAAACAAGCCCCAGGAAATATAAAACTTCATCGCTCTGCTTTAAAGCCTTCGCTTTCTGCAACGCCTTTTCATAATCATTATTAAGATAATCCTTATAAGCCTCCTCCATAGAAGCAGCGTAAAGAGGCAAACAGCAGGCTAAAAACCAAAGGACAAGGAACAAAGATCTTTTAAAAATATTTTTATGCATTAGATATTTTCTTTTGTAATTCCAGAAGCACTGCATGCCTTTTCTCTTTAATTCTCTGCGGCACATCGTCTTTTAATTTCTGCGCATGCGTGCCGGGACGCGGAGAATACTTGAATATATAAGCGCCCATAAACCTTAACTTTTCCAGAATGTCTTTAGTGTGCAGGAAATCTTCTTCTGTTTCCGTTGGGAAACCAACTATAATATCCGTTCCGATGGTGCCACCGACTATTGTTTTGTAGTCATCTACTAGCGCGAGATATTCTTTCTTGGTATAACCTCTATGCATAAGGCGTAAGATTCTATCAGAACCGGCCTGAAAAGGCAAATGTAAGTACTTTTTAATTTTCTTTGATTCAGCCATTAATTTAAATAATTCTTTTGTTGTGTTTTTAGGGTGCGGCGTAAGGAAATCTATCTCCTCAACTCCATCAAGCTCTTCAACCATTTTTAATAAATCGACAAAGTTAACAGTTTTCAATCTGTGGCTTTTGCTATCGGAAGCAAAACCACAGCTCTCTATCCGGTAATCATTTACATTTTGGCCAAGCAAAGTAATCTTTTTAATTCCCAGAGAAACATTTCTTTTAACCTCCGAAATGATATCTTTTGGCTTTCGTAAACGTAATCCCCCGCGAACGTTCGGCACAACGCAATAGGAGCAATAGTTTGAACACCCGGTAGAAATTACGACTTGCGCATAGCCTGGCTTTATACGATAAGAAGCGCTATAAAAAATTTCTTCTCTTTCTTTATCCTCCAAATCAATTATCCTTATATTTTCTTTCTTTATTTTTTCTATATACGCAGGAATTTTGTGTAATTTTGCCGGCGATACAATCAAATTCACGTGCGGCATTCGTTCAAATATCTCTTTGCCGCTGTTAGCTGCCATACAGCCGACTAAACCAATTATTTTACAGTTGCCGGGTTTCAGATTTCGGCCTTCAGTTCTTTTTTTATCTCCATCTGAGAGCTGACGCCTGACACCTGATAGCTTTTTGTAGCTTCCCAATATTGATCTCACCCGATGCTCGGCATGCGCGCGAACAGCGCAGGTATTAAGCAAAATCGCATCAGCGTCTTTTGGATTATCCACACTCTTATACCCCTTCGCCAAAAATAATCCGAGCAAGGCTTCGCTATCGCGAACGTTCATCTGGCAGCCGAAAGTTTTAATACAGACTTTTCTTTTTGAATTAAGTTTATTTTCCATAAGTTAAAATACTATTTTTCAGCGATAACTAACATCTCAAAATCCTCTGTCGTAAGTTTATCTTTCCTTGAATAAGCTCCAAGCTTAGCTCCAAAAATCTCTATCTTCTTATATCCAAGCGAATGGAGCAGCCAGGTGATTTCGCTGGGAACATAATATCGCTCATTACATTCCAATACTTTTTTATTTCCCGCATCATCTTCAAATTCAACGCGATTACGATCACGGAAAGCCATCAAATCGAAGGATATGTTTTTACAAACCGAACCCCCTTCTTTACCTGCCGACTCATAAAATTCTTTGACGGAATGAAAAAGCGGAAATAACCCGTTCAATGTTGTAAATATAAACTTACCGTTATCTTTCAACGCCTTTGTCGCGTTCTTTAATATCTCAAAATTCATCTCATCTGTTTCCATAAGAGAGAATCCACCTTCGCACAACATAATCGCGGCATCAAATTCATTGCTAAAAGGGAGCTTACGGGCGTCATGCTGCTGGAAATCAATTTTCAGATTAAGCTCTTTTGCTTTTTTCTTTGCGCCGGCAAGCTGCGCCTGTGATAAATCAATTCCTGTAACGCTATATCCCCGTTTAAACAGCTCAATTGTGTGCCGGCCTGTGCCGCATCCGATATCAATTATTCTTAAATTTTTGTTAAAGCTCAATTCCTGTTCAATAAAATCGCATTCCCCAAGCGTCCCCTGGACGTAACATTCTTTATCGTATTTTTGTGCATAATTTTCGAATAATAACTCATACCATTGTTTCATTTTTTCTACCCCCTATGGTTAAACTAATTTTATCTAAGAAATCTCAATACCTCCCCTGTAAATAACTTTGGATTCTCTATATGTATACAGTGCGCAACGCCATCTAATAACCGGAAAACACTCCCCATGATATTTTTAGCCAGCATTTTGGATTCTTCCGGAGTTATCAGTATATCATCTTTTCCTTCAAGAATTAAGGTTTTAGCTTTGATAGTACTTGTTTTATCACGCGCGTCAAACGAGGCGATTGCCTCTATCTGGCTTTTAAGTCCTTCTGCTTTTTGAAGATAAGGATATTCCACCGAGCCCTTAGCAAACGTATCGATAAATGAGCTATCAACAATAAACCTCGGGGAAAATAACCAAACGGCCCATCTCTTAAACCAGCCTTCAGAATGCCCTTCTCTTTTAAGCTGGCCATAGATATCTTCAAAAAGGTCATTGTTTCTTTTAGAAGAAATCGGCGCCGTGCTTTCTAAAATAAGTTTATTGACACGGTTAGGATAATTTATGGCGAACTCCTGGGCAATATAGCCGCCCATTGAGTGGCCTAATATATGGGCGCGTTCTATTTTTAAAGAATCCAGCAGTTTTACGGCATCTTCTGCCATTTTATTAATACTGGATTTCTCATGCCCGGTATCACTGCGACCGCAACCGCGGTTGTCAAAAATAATGGTTTGAAAATATGGCGAAAAATCTTTAACCACCCCTGACCAGCTAGCGCTGTCAGAACCAAGGCCGCCGATCAATAAAAGAGGCTCGCCTTTTCCATAAATCTCATAATAAAGCGAAATACCATTTAACTTAGCTTTAGGCATCTGTCCTCATTTTAAAACAAGAGGCAAAAATATTGATTTCTGTTTAAGCTCTTCTTTAAGTGGCTGCCTGACTTCATTGACCAACCTTAATGCGGCATCAATCTTTTTCTTCCAAAATTTCCGAAGCTCTTCCGGCACTGGATGTTTGAAATCAACCACCTTACAACAGTTTTTTTTCTCCGCAGTGACACTGCATTTTTATATCATCGTAAAAATCCCTGTAATCATAGGTTAACTCTTCTCCCTTTTTAATGTCCCTGACCACGATATCGAATCCTGGGTCGGCACCCAAAATATTAGCGTTACAGGAATGATTAAGATATCTGGTTTCATCGCACGGCGCTATAAAAG
>JALOBR010000155.1 GCA_023228195.1 Candidatus Omnitrophota bacterium | reverse complement strand
TATGTTTGAAATCGGGCCTTTATTTCAGAAAAGAATAATCATGACAGGTTTACCCGTAGCTAATAGACCTTATGATATTTGGGCACAGATATTTTTTCTTGACCAAGGGAGGAGTCTAGGAAAAGATTTTGAAGAGTTCAAGAAGAATGCCGATATCAGTAATGCGTTAAATGATTCTATTGAAGAGCAAAAGAAGTTCGTAAGCTACCTAGCAAAGATATATGCGAGAATATCTTCTTTCGCTGTACGAGAAACAAAACAAAGCGGAATTGTTAAACTTCCCGATAAAGTATTTGAAAACATTATAACTTCATGGGAAACTAAGCAACTTGATTTATATCTACAGATAAAAAATGATTTACGAGCAGTTGTGATGAAAGAAGGGCTGCCAAGAGAAGACGAAGCAGATGTTGTATTAAAACGACTGCTGCGATTAGTTCAAATTGCTTCCAATCCCAAGCTAATAGATGACGGATATTCAGTAGAGCCAGGGAAGTATTCCTATTTATATGAGCTTATTTTGGGTATTTGTAAAAAAGATGAAAAATGTATTGTATGGACATCTTTTACAGAAAATGTTGAAGAGCTGGCTGATTTTTTGAAACCATTTGGTATATGTAAAGTTCACGGGAAGTTGAATATGGATGACCGCAATAGAGCAATTGATAGTTTTCTAAGTGATAAAGAGAAAAAAGTATTAATTGCCACTCCAGGTGCAGCAAAAGAGGGCTTAACGCTGACCGTTGCAAATCATACAATATTCTATGACAGATCTTTTAGTTTAGACGATTATTCTCAGGCACAGGATAGAATTCATCGTATTTCACAAGCAAAAACTTGCTATGTATATAATCTTATTATGGAAGATTCAATAGACCAATGGATAGATGCTCTTTTACGTGCAAAAGAATTATCAGCAAAACTAACGCAAGGAGATATCTCTCCGGAATATTTTAAAAGTCAAATATCTTACAATTTTGTAGATTTACTTAAGGATATCTTAAATATTAAATGAATAGGAGGATATAATGGAAACTCCCGAATTTTTAAATGATTCCATAACAATTAACGGAAAAGAAATTCCTATTAAAGTTGGTTATCTAGAACAAGAAAAACTTAAGTTTTATCCCGAAAATCCTAGGATATATTCGATAATTTATGCGGGCGAAAAAACGCCTAGTCAAGAGGAGATCGAGGAGAGACTATCAAACAAAGAATATGTTAACGTGTTGGTTCAATCAATAAAGGCAAATGGAGGCTTAACTGATCCGCTTATAGTTAGGGATAAAGATCTTGTAGTATTAGAAGGGAATAGCCGCTTAGCAGCATATAGGATTTTAGCAAAAAAAGACCCCATAAAATGGGGAAAAGTAAAATGTAAAATCTTGCCAGGGAATATTAGTGATGATGTAGTTTTTACGCTTTTAGGAGAATATCACATTATAGGAAGAACGGACTGGCAGCCGTATGAACAGGCCGGTTATCTATATCGTCGTCACAAAATACAAAAAGTTTCGTTAGATATCATTCAAAATGAATTGGGACTTAAAAAGGGCGAAATAAGCCATTTAATTGAAGTATATTCTTTTATGGTTGAATATAAAGATACCGACATTAACCGCTGGAGTTATTACGAAGAATATCTTAAATCAAATCATATAAAGAAAATTAGAGAAGAAGTTAAGAATTTTGATGAAATTATTGTAGGAAAGATTAAGTCAGAGGAGATTACTAAAGCAATAGACATAAGGGAAAAATTAGTACCGATTGCGAAATCTTCTACAAAAATAATAAAACAATTTACTTCTGGAAAGACCAACTTTGAAGAAACGTATGCAAGGGCACTTGCTGGTGGGGCCGGGAATGTAGTGTTTGAGAAATTACATCGTTTTAGAGAATGGTTAGCGAATGCAACAATAGAAGATGATCTTTTGGATAACGATGATCAGGTAATACAAAAATGCATATTTGAGTTTAAAAAGATTCAAAAAAGAGTAACAGATATATTAAAAAGGGTTAAGAAATAAGTATAGAAGATTTATTGAAATTATGGCTTTATAAAAAGCTTAAAATAGGAACCATTTATAAGTATTTTGAGTAAAAGGGGGAATGTATGGTCAGAAATAAAATGATCACAATTGAAGCGGATGCCATTAAGATCAAACAAAGGCCACTTGGTAGTCCTGGGAAAGAATTTCAAAAAGAAAATGATTTTTTTATATTTAGTCTAAAATCAAATATACAGCTTAACATGGTGAAGTTCCTATCGCGCAACGATTCTTCTCTAGGCATACAAAGGAAACACAAAGAAGAAAGAGACAGACAAATAGGTAATTTTATTGCATCTGAACACCCTTTCTTCCCAAATACAATTATTGTAAACATCCCGCTTGAATTCAGAGATAATTTTTACAAAAATGGTATTTTGAAATTTGAAATTAATGAAAACAGTGCATATGTGATTGACGGGCAGCATAGATTAAAAGCATTTGCTTCAAAATATAGTCAAGGGGTAGAGCTTAGCATGGTTGTGGCGGCTTATTTTGGATTAGAGTTGCCAACCATCGC
>JALOBR010000154.1 GCA_023228195.1 Candidatus Omnitrophota bacterium | reverse complement strand
AAGTGCATTAGGCAAAAGTTTCCCAGTGTTATTATCGTCGCCGGGGGCACATACCCTTCGATTTTTCCCGAAAAATACCTTACATTTTTTGATTATATTATTGACGGTGAAGGAGAAGAGGCGTTTTTAGAGCTTTTAAAAAAAATTGAGCAGAATATGCCGGTGACAACAGTCGCCGGCATTATATATAAAGAGGGCGGAGATATTATACGAGTTTCTCGTAAGCCCCTGGTTTCTACGGTTGATCAATTGCCTTTCCCGGCATATGATCTACTTTCGCCGCCGCTTGCAGAATATAGCCGCAAAGGCAGAGTGGTAAAAAAATTTATGGCCCCGATTTTAACCTCACGCGGCTGCCCTTATCAATGCATTTATTGCAACAAGAACATCTTTGGTTCAAATTTCCGGGCGCGGTCCCCGCAAAATATTATAGATGAAATAGAATTTCTCTATAAGAATTTTTCCATAAGGCAAATTGACATTCTTGATGATAATTTTAACCTAATTCCGGAAAGGGCGATGCGTGTTATGGATATGATTATTGAAAAGCGGTACGGGTTGGCCATAAATTGCCATAACGGCCTTCGCGCGGATCGTTTGGACGAAAAGTTAGCAAAAAAATTAAAAACTGCGGGAGTTTTTAAAGTTGGCATAGGCGTGGAGAGTGCGGACGAAAAAATTCTTAAAAAAATCAAGAAAGACCTTGATCTGAATGCGGTTAAAAATGCTGTTAGCAATTTAAGGAAGCTGGGTATTATCACGCATGGTTATTTTATTTTAGGGTTGCCGGGGGATAACCCTGCCAGTATGCAGAAAACAATTGATTTTGCCAAAAAATTGAACCCGCATTTTATCAATCCAGCCACCTGCATTCCGTTTCCGGGAACAGCGCTTTATGAGGAAGTTAAACAAAACGGGGTTTTCCTTGTTAATATCGAAGACGGGCTTGAGTCAGGTTTCTTTGAAGGGAAAGTATTTTTTGAAATCGGCCCCACGCTTAAAAAAGACGTAATCCAATATTCTAAAGAAGCTTTTAAGCAGTTTTATGGCCGGCCATACAAAATATATGATATTCTGGTTAATCTTCGTTCATTTCAGGATTTTAAGTGGGTTGTCGCAATGGGATGGGGAGTAGTAATGAATATCGTAAGGAAGAAAAAGTATGCCGCAACATAGAAAAATTAGTAAAGCATTGCTGATATACCCGCCAACGGGTATGTATATGCGTGATGACCGTTGCCAGGCGCCTGTAGAGGGTATGACTGCGCAACCGATGCGTACCCCTTTAGATTTAGCCTACATGGCTGCGAGTCTGGAAAAAGCCGGCGTTATATGCCAAATTAAAGATTATCCATCCGAGGGCCAAGGTTGGCTAGATTTCGAAAACGATCTAAAAAAAATTGATCCGGATATGCTGGTAATAAGTATTACCACCCCGACCATGCTCAAAGATTTAGAGGCTTGTAAAATAGCAAAACGTTTTAAAAAAGATATACTGGTTGTATCTAAAGGCGCGCATTATCTTAAGAAAGACGAAGAGGTGCTGCAAAGATACGAAGATTTGGATGTAATTATCCGCGGAGAGAGCGAATTCAGCGTTGCTGAGTTAGCGTCTGCTGATGCGTTTGGAAAAGTCCTGGGCATTACCTATAGAGAGAATGATAAAATTATCCACACCGCCGACCGCCCATACCTGGAAGACCTTAATGAGCTTCCGTTTCCCGCGCGCCATCTCCTGAATAATAATTTATATTTAACTCCGGATACCAAAGAGCCCATTACTTTAATTTATACGGGAAGAGGCTGCCCTCATCAATGCATGTTTTGCGCGGTCCCGCTGGTTTCCGGCAATAAAATAAAATTACGTTCACCGGAAAATATCG
This sequence comes from Candidatus Omnitrophota bacterium, assembly GCA_023228195.1. GTDB lineage: Bacteria > Omnitrophota > Gorgyraeia > Duberdicusellales > 4484-171 > JAJYOP01. Next base: position 688 of record JALOBR010000154.1, on the reverse strand, counting down.
TTAGCGAGATAGAGGAATGCGTGAACAAATATAAGATAACGAATTTTTTCTTTCGGGCAGATACATTTACGTTTAATGAGAATTGGGTTGTCGAAATATGTAAGCTTATTATTGAAAAGAAATTGAAAATACGCTGGGGAACTAATAGTAGGGTGGACACAATTAATGAAAACAGGCTTGAATGGATGAGAGAGGCGGGCTGTTGGGTGGTTGGGTTCGGAGTAGAAAGCGGCAACCAGTATTCGTTGGACTTGATGAAGAAAAAGGCAAAACTTGAAGATGCGCAATGTGCAATTGCGCTTTGTAAAAAATACGGAATCAAAGTATATACGCTTTTTTTGATAGGACTGCCTTGGGATACCCGTGAAACCATTAAAGACACAATACGTTTTTCAAAAATATTGGACGCGGATTTTATCGATATCAATATCGCCTATCCTTTGCCGGGCACAGAACTGTTTGAGGTTGCCAGGAAGGAGCATCTATTTGAGGAAAGCCATATGCATGGATGCGATTATTCAAAACCAATTATAAAAACAAGGCATTTAAGCACGGAAGAACTTATTAAATTAAGGCGCTGGGGCCTTTTGAGTTTTTATTTCCGGCCGGCATATATTATAAGAGTTTTATCTTCGGTTAATTCTTTTAAGGTATTAGTCAGTTATATAAAGGCAGGTTTTGGGCTTAT
>JALOBR010000040.1 GCA_023228195.1 Candidatus Omnitrophota bacterium | reverse complement strand
TTTGTTGTCGCGCTTATTGAATGCGATAAAGAAAGGCTTGTTAAGGTGGCTCAAAGTATACAGAAAAATGTTGAAAGTGCCAAGATAAGCTTTCGTAGAAAAACAATAGTTTTTACGGTATCTATCGGAGCTGTTTTGTATCCAGAAGACGGTTTAGAATTGAACGATCTAATTAATCGTGCCGATCAGTATTTATATAAAGCGAAAAAAGAAGGGAAGAATAGAATATGTTTTACCGGGCAGTAATTTTTCTATTAATAATCATATTTATTGTTGAAGAAATACTTCTGTTAAAAAGATTCCTGAATAGGAATTTCAGGAAGAAAGAGCAACTGTTGGTTAGAATAGATGAGTTAGAAAAAGAGCTCAATCCTTTGAAAAAGAATATAGATGCCTTAGAAAAACAAATGTCTGAGCATTTCTTTTTTTATGATCTTATGCGCAAGATTTCTCCTTTTCTTAACAAGAAAGAACTTTTTAAGGTTTTTTCTGAAGAAATAAAATATCTTGGCGAAGTAGAAGCCGTAGAATTCAGCCGTCCTGACAATGAAAGCAAATATCTGCAATTTGTATTTGGTGATGAAATAAACAGCCTATATGTAAAAACTGATTCGAAAAAAATTATCGGGCACCAAGATCTTTTAAGAAAGCTTCTTGAGCTTTGTATAGAGAGGATAAACCTTTATGATAGATTCCAGCAGCTATCCATATATGATACTTTAACCGAAACTTATAACCGGCGTTATCTTGTAATGAGATTTATCGAAGAGTTCGAGCGCGCGCAGAAATTTTCTTTAAAACTATCATTCATAATGATTGATGTTGATAACTTTAAAAAGATAAATGATACCTATGGCCATTTGGTGGGTGATGCCGTTTTGAAGGAGATAGCAAAAATTATAAAGCAAAATATAAGAGAAATAGATTCGTTAGCCAGGTTTGGAGGAGAGGAATTCTCCTTAATCTTACCTGAAACGGATAAAATGTCCGCGATAGTAGTTGGGGAGAGAATACGGAGTAAAGTTTCCCAACAAATAATAAAAGCTTTCGATGAAACGTTAAGCGCGACTATAAGCGCCGGAGTAAGCAGTTTCCCTCAAAACACTTTATATTCGGATGTTTTAATGGAAACGGCCGATAAAGCGCTTTACCAGGCTAAGATTTCTGGTAGAAATAAAGTTTGCTGGTTTTAATGAGCACGAATTGCTGCAAATTTAAGATGGATTGCCACGAACACGGGAAGGATTTATTCCTGGTCGTTAGTTTCTAATCAGTGGTAATTTGTGTCTAGCATTGCAATTAAAAAAAATCCTGTTATAATTTTAAGGCATTATGATGGATAGATTAGAACAATATTTTTTAGAGGCACAAGGCAAAGATAAAGAGGAAATCTCTTCGAATAACCCTTATAGGAAAATAGGGTTTGACGGTGACAAGAGGCGCCTTGGATGGGCAAGAATTACGCCTTTTAACCTGATAGAAGATTCCTTATCGGGCATTTCGCCGCTTTTAGAAGGAAAAGAAAACTTTATTTTTGTGGGCATGGGTGGTTCCATAAACGGGATTAAAACGCTTTTTTCTCTTTTTAAGGGGCATAAACTTTTTGCTCTTGATAGCCTGGATCCTGCCGCAACAAAAGCTATACTTAAAAAAATCAAAAATATCAACAAAACCCTTGTCATCGCTATTTCAAAATCCGGAACGACCCAGGAAACTCAGCTTTTGTCTTTAACTTTGCGGGAAGTTTTTGGAAGTAATTGGCAGAAACATTTCCTGTGGCTGGCTGATCCTTTAGCTTTTGAAAAACTTGAAACTCTTGGTTGGAAAGGGGTCCAAATGAGGCATATCCAGTTTGACGCGCAGGCTGATGTAGGCGGAAGATTTTCTTGTCCGCATACGCTTATATTTTTTCTTCCTTTATTTTTGCTTATGAAGCAAAACATAAACAAGCTTAAACAGGTTTATGATATTTATTTATCTTCCCTCGATAATTCGCGCCACGAAGCTTATCTATTCGCTGAAGAATATAAGGATAAAGAACCGGCTTATTTCTTTCCGCAGGTAAAAGGCAACCTTGGCGCAAGCTTTTCTTCGTGGATTGTGCAGCTTTTCCAGGAATCACTGGGTTCCAAAAAAGAGAACTTCAGCGTAAAAACAACAGGATTTTTGAAGGCAAAAAACAGTTTATTTCTTCCCATTAAGTTGAAAGCAAAAATAGATAATCCTGTGGCATCACTGATGAGCCAAATGTATTTTTTCCAGGCATTTGTTGCATTCTATAGCGCTTTTAAGGACATAAATTTTGTCGATCAGGAATTCGTTGAAAAATATAAAGATGCGATGAGAAAGATTGAAGGAAGTAAAACCGGTGATATAAATTTATTAAATCTAAGCCAGGTCATTAAGGAAGTTAAAGAAAGAATTTCAAATAAACAAAAGTTCATTGAAGTAGTGCTTTATTTTTATCCTTCAAAAGAGATAATTAGAAAGGTGGATAAGGCGTTCAGCAGGGCCTTCGGCGACAGGATGATTTTCGTTTTTATCGGCAGTGATTGGAACCACCATTCTTATCAGGCCGCATTTGCGGATAAGAATACGTTCTATGTATTTTTGCTTGCCTTAGATTATACAAGCACCTTAGAAGGAATTTCTCCGGCAACACTTAAAAAAAATATTGAGAAACTTAAAATTATAAGTAAAGCCACCCATCTTACGTTAGAGGATAAATCTTTTCTTTTTCGGTATAGTCGATAACACCCTCATTCCTGCTTGTTTGTTTAACAATTCTTCTCAAAACAATTATTAGAAGAGGCGAAAATATGAATTAATCCTGCTGTATCTGCTAATTCGGTGCGCCTTCAGCCACGGTTAATTTTTTTGCTTTTTATGTAATGAATGATATAATTTTTGTTATGAAAAGATTTTATCTTTTGCTTATAATCCTAATTTTTGCAGGCTGCGCTACAACTCCCAGTAGATACGCTGGTAGTGGATACGGGCAGCCAGACTATATATTTATAGATGATTTTTGTAAAAAGCACAACCTGCAATATGATTTTGATACCCTGGATGATGTTGTAAAAATTTTTCCCAGCGGAAATGATATACGGTTAATTTTAAATTCGAACGTTATTTATTTTAACGGCTCTATTTCTACGCTTTCTTGCCCGCCGCAATATTCAGATGGCAGGCTTTTTGTGCCGCGCGACATTGAGAAAACAATTTTTTCCAAAGAGCCAGCGTTCCCCAAATCTATATTTATCATAAAAACGGTTGTCGTTGATCCTGGTCATGGGGGAAAGGATCCGGGAGCCATATCCTGCAGGGGCATGAAGGAAAAAGATTTAAATCTAAAAATAGCCAAATATCTTAAAAAAGAACTGGAAGAACGCGGGCTTAAGGTAGTACTTACGCGAGACAGGGATGTTTATGTCTCTTTGCAGGGAAGAGTAAACGTGGCAAAGCGCAACAAGGCCGATGTTTTTATAAGTATCCATGGTAATTCCAACCGTTCAAAACGTTTTAGAGGAGCGGAGGTATATTATCTTTCGCCAAACCGTTTTAACAGCCAGGAACGTGCTCTTAAACTGGCTAAGTCAGAAAAATTTCGTGTAAAAAAGATTAATCCGGACATAGAAGCGATTCTCTGGGATTTATCGCTTACCAAAAATTATTCATTGTCGGTTGAGATGTCGCATTCACTTTATTTTTCTTTCAAAAATTTAGGATTTTCGATACGTCAACCTAAAAAAGCGCCTTTTTATGTGCTGCGGCTCGCTTACGTCCCTTCTGTGTTGGTTGAAACCGGTTATTTGAGCAATAAATATGAAGAAAAGTGGCTCAGAAAAGCTTCCTATCAAAAGCAAATTGCAGAAGCAATTGCTTTGGCGGTGGTTTCTATGAACAAGCAGTATAATAATTTTGCAAGCAATAAAGGTAAAGAGGCCGGCTATTAAAATTTTAAGGAGACAATTTGACCATGAAAGACGGGGCAATAGGCATTTTTGATTCCGGAGTAGGCGGGCTTACTGTTTTTAAGGAAATAGAGAGGCTACTGCCGAATGAAGATATCATTTATTTCGGAGATACGGCAAGAGTTCCGTATGGCAACAAATCAAAGTCTACCATAATAAAATTCAGCACAGAAAATATTCTTTTCTTATTAAAGAAGAAAGTTAAAATTATAGTAATTGCTTGTAACACCGCGTCAAGCCTTGCGCTTAACTCTCTTAAAGACATTTTTAGCGTTCCGCTTATCGGCGTCGTTGAGGCGGGAGCGGTGAAGGCGCTTAAAGTATCTAAGAGCAGAAAAATTGCGGTTGTGGGGACAAGGTCAACCATAAACAGTAAAAGTTACGAAAAGGCTATTTTAAAAAATGATAAAACGGCAAAAATTTATTCGAAAGCCTGCCCTTTATTTGTACCGTTGGTTGAAGAGGGGATTTTAGAAGGTACAATCGTAAAAAGTATTATTGAGATGTATTTAAAAACTTTTAAAAAATCAGGTATCGATGTAATTATATTAGGATGTACGCACTACCCGCTTTTAAAGAAGCAAATCGCGGCTTACTTAAAAGGGGTTTGCATTGTTGATTCGGCAACAGAAGTGGCTTTACATGCAAAGGGTGTCCTTGCGCAAAATAATTTATTGCGCAGCAAGAAGAATCGAACCGTAAGAAGAGAATTTTATGTTACTGACGAGCCAAAGGCTTTCATGAAGCGCGCAGGATTATTCCTGAAAAGGAGTATACCTTTGCCGCGAGTGATAAATGATTTTGAATAAGATTGATCTTTTTTCCAGCTAAGTAGCCTGGTTACCTAAATATTTTCTATGTAGGAAATGGGATAGGGCGTTCTAGTGGGCAAAGTTACGCGGTAAGTCTTCGGTGTGCTCGGGAAAATAGCAGAAAGGGGCTTCATCCGCTTTAAGCGGACGGGAGGCAAGGGCCCGGTTCCAATATAAGCTATGTATAAAATAAAAATAAATTCAAATTTTAGCGCCGCTCATTTTTTGCGTGGTTACGAAGGTAAATGTGAAAATTTACATGGCCACAATTGGAAAGTTGAGGTTTTGGTTTCGTCAAAAGCCCTTAACAGTTGCGGAATGGTTATGGATTTTAGCGAGTTAAAAAAAATTACCTTTTGCATACTGGAGGAATTGGACCACAAACATTTAAATGAATTGCCTTATTTTACTGATACCAATCCTAGTTCGGAGAATATCGCCGGTTACATATTCAGCAAATTAAAAGAAAAACTTGAAAATAAAGATTGTAAGCTGGAAGAAGTAAACGTGTGGGAGACCGACACTTCCTGTGCTTCCTATAAAGAAACAATATAGCTATTTGCATGTTTGTAGAAAAAAATGCAGTTATCCTTCTTTCCGGTGGCCTCGATTCGGCAGTTACGTTATATTATGCCAAAGATAGAGGCTATAAACTAACCGCCCTTATCTTTGATTATAAGCAACGGCATAAAAAAGAAGTAGATTTTGCCCTGCAGCTTGCGCGATTGAATAATATAGAGTTTTATGTTATAAAAATAGGGCTGGATTGGGTAAAATCAAGTCTTACTGATAAAAAAATAAAAGTTCCCTTTAACCGCGGCTTGAAAAATAAAGATGTTCCGCTTACTTATGTTTCTGGAAGAAATATAATTTTTCTAAGTTATGCCGCGTCTCTTTCAGAAAGCATAGGCGCAAAATCGATATTTATCGGAGCTCATACCCAGGATTATTCAGGATATCCCGATTGTAGGCCGGAGTTTTTAAGAAGTTTTGAAAATGCGTTGGACGATGGTTTGAAATATAAAGGCATGAAAATTGTTTCTCCGTTGTTGAATAAAGGTAAAAAGGAAATAATTCGATTGGGGTTAAAATTAAAAGTTCCATTTGAATATACCTGGTCGTGTTACCAGGGTGGTAAGACGCCATGCGGTAAATGTGACAGTTGCAGGTTCAGGATAACGGCGTTTGAGGAATTGGGAATGAATGATCCGATATTGCGATAAACGTATCTCACGTAACAGGTAGCGCGTAACACGTTTATTAAATAAGATGCGTTGCTTGTTGCGCGTTGCGTGACATTTAAAACAAATGGACATGAAAGCTAAAATAACAGAAATTTTTAAAAGCATACAAGGCGAAGGGCCGTATCAGGGGACGGAGCAGATATTTGTCCGTTTCTACGGCTGTAATATACATTGTTCTTTCTGCGATACTAAGTCAGGTAGTTATCATGAAAAAACAGTTGAAGAAGCGTTGAAAGATATTCTTTCTCTCGGGGTCTGCAGTTTTGTTTCTTTAACCGGAGGAGAGCCGCTTCTGCACACCGATTTTGTAAAAGCTTTATCTGCCCGGTTAAAGTCCGAAGGTAAGACTGTATATCTTGAAACTAACGGCATTATGTACGAAAATCTTAAAGAGGTAATTGATTTTGTGGATGTTATAGCAATGGATTTCAAATTGCCTTCTTCTACAGGCTTGATTAATTTTTGGAAATCACACGAAAGCTTTTTAAAAGTGGCAAGGAGTAAGGAAGTGTTCATTAAGGCCGTAATCGGAAAAGATACTTATGTCGAAGACATCTTTGAATCAATAAAAATCATTAAAAAAATAAAGCCTGATGCGCCGTTTATACTCCAGCCGCAAAATCCCCTTGAAGAGGCCTTGAAACAAAAACTTATACTTTTTTCCGATATTTGTCAAAAGGAACATATCGATGTGAGAACTGTGTGCCAGCTTCATAAAATATTGGGTGTTAAATGAAGAATTCATTAAAGTGCGAGATAGAACCGTTGGTTAAAGAGGCAAATTTTTCTCTTAGAAGGGATGTTTTGAGATTGTTGAATAAAGCCTTTTTCGTTGAGAAAAATAAAAAGGCAAAAAAAGCTTTAAGCTGGATTTTGGAAAACGCGGATATCGCAAAAAGGCAAGACTTGGCAATATGCCAGGATACCGGATTGCCGATAATCTTTATCGAGGTAGGCAGTAATAAATCTATATCCTGTCTTTGCGTAAAAAAAATAGAACAGGAAATTTCTCTGGCTTACAGGAAGAATTATCTGCGTCCTTTTTCGGTTTCGCCAATTTGCAGAAAAACTCCTTCTTATGAAGGTGCAATTACGCATGTTGATTTTAATCCGGAAAAACGCGGCATAAGAGTAACTGTTTTTCCGAAGGGTTTCGGCAGTGAGAATAAATCACAGCTTAAAATGTTCAACCCCACCGTTGGTTTAAAGGAAATTGAAGATTTTATCGTTGAAAGCGTGAAGAGGGCAGGGCCTGAGAGTTGCCCTCCTTTTGTAGTGGGGGTTGGGATAGGCGGAACCTCTGACCATGCTTTGCTTTTGGCTAAAAAAGCGCTTCTTGAGAGAGTTGACCTTGCAAATAAAGATGGATTGTTAAATGGCCTTGAGAAAAGACTGCTTAAAAAGATAAATGCTTTAGGGGTGGGTCCGATGGGTTTAGGCGGTAAATGCACAGCTTTAGCGGTAAAAATAAAAACGGCACCTACGCATATTGCCGGGCTTCCGGTTGCAATAAATATAAGTTGTCATGCCCTTCGCAGCGCGACCCGTGAATTAAAGAGTGTTATAGATGAAAAATAAGTGGTTGCTTACTGTAAGAATAGTTACGGCGTTTGTGATTACGGTTAATCTGCTGCTTTTGGTGCCGGTGAGCCGAAAAATACTTTTACATCTTGATGACATTGTGCGTTTTTCATTGCTTAAAAGTTTGATAATTTCTCCTTTAGGATTCTATCAGGATCTTGCGTTTATGCCTTATCAATTATTTTTTTCATTTATAATTTCCACAATAATACTTTGTGTCTTTATTTTAATGTCAAAAAACATTGCCAGAATAATGTTTATTTTTTTTCAATGTGGAATAATCGTGTTCGGGCTTGTTATTATGGCTTTATTTTTCGCTATAAGCCAGCAAAGCAGAATGTATTGGATTTTTGATACTTTTATCCGGATATGCCTTTTCCCGGCTATCTATTGCGCGTTTTTTTCATTGCCAAAAGTAAGGGAACAATTCAAGGGTAATAAACTACCCATGAACCAGTCCGGATTTAATATTGGTTCGGGACGGTTCAGGATTCCGCTCTACGGCGAAGCTTCGAAAAATCGGAAGTCGTGGCTGTCAGCCCGTAAAGCTTCACAAAAAATATAAACATACGGAGGCATTTCATGAAAGCATCAGGGTTAAGAAAAGGTTCGATTATCAGCGAGAAGGGCGATCTCTATCTGGTCGTGGAAATGGATCACAGGACCCCGGGTAATTACCGGGCGTGTTATCAGGTTTATTTAAAGAGCTTAAAAGACGGCCGCGTTGTAAAGCAGCGTTATAATCCCGACGATGAGGTTGAAGATGTGCGGCTTGAGGCTCAAAAAGCCCAATACTTGTATCGCGATAATAGCGGATTCCATTTCATGGATATGGAAACCTACGATACGGTTATATTAAACGAAGAAATTGTGGGGGGAGCCAAAAATTACATTAAGGAAAACTCGGAAATAACATTTTTGTATCATAATAAGAAACCAGTTTCTATAGAATTACCGTCAAGAGTCGATCTTCGCGTGATTGAGGCGCCTGTTGGCTTAAGGGGAGACACGGAGGGGACAGCAAGAAAGCAGATTACTCTTGAAACCGGTTTTAAGCTCAATGTTCCGCTTTTTATAAAAGAAGGAGACGTTATACGTATAGATACGGAAACAGGGGAGTATGTGGGAAGGGTGTGATATATGAAAAATTCTAAATCACAAATTCCAAATTACAAACAAATCCCAATATCCAATAATCCTAAAGGATAGGCCATCCTGATACCTTATTAAGGATGGGCCTAACCAAAATTCCAAGCCTTATGCGTTTGGGATATTGAAATTTGGAAAATTGGAATTTATTCGGAATTTGGTGTTTGGAGCTTGGAGTTTATAATTCTGAAATGCGAAAAAGAACTAATACGATAAAAGATAATGGTTTAAAGAAGTTAAAGGCGGGAGAAGAAATTTTATTTTCAGGTTATGTTTACACCGCGAGAGACCAGGCGCATAAGAAACTTGTAAGTTCGATAAAAAAAAGCAAAAAACTTCCGTTGGATTTAAATGGCCAAATCATATATTATTGCGGACCGACCGAAACGCCAAAAGGCAAAGTTATCGGTTCGTGCGGTCCGACCACTTCAGGCCGCATGGATGCGTTCGTTGAGCCACTTTTAAAGAGTGGGGTAGTCGCAATGATAGGAAAGGGAACCAGGTCGAAAAAAGTACGCGAATTGATAAAAAAATATAAATGCGTTTATTTTGTTGCGCCAAGCGGCTGCGGCGCGCTTTTGGCTGAGAGAGTTTTGTCTAAGGAATTGGTGTGTTACAAAGAGCTTGGCCCGGAGGCGGTTTATAAGCTTAAAGTAACCGGATTTCCTTTAATTGTTGCCATAGATTCAAAAGGAAATAATATATATCAACATTTACAAAAATAACCATGCTTTCAACCATTTTCTTTAATGTTTTAAAGCCCATATTAAACTTCGGTTTTTTTGTCGTATTTATTTTGATTTTTAGTTTCGTTTGTGTGAATTTTTACTTGTCTTCAAAAAACAAAAAAAGGAAAATCCCGCTTGCGATAATACTCATATCCGGCCTAAATGTTTCTATCGGCATAGCCGGCTTGATAGTTATGTTTTTCGTTAAGGAAACGCAGTCTCTTGTATATGATTTTATTCTAAGAGCGGGCGTGTTTTTATTCGCGGCCATAAATATATTCCTTGGAATAATTTTAGTAAAACTTAAATCTTACGCGCGGGCAGTGATATTGTGGTTTCTGGTTGTTTTCGCAATTTTTGATATAATTTTTACGCTTACTACCGAGTATTCTAAATATATTTTTGGTTTTATTGGTTTTTATGCGGTAATGTTTACTATGTATTATTCAGGATTAAACGAGAAATATTTTAAGGAAGAAGAAGGTTTTTCCTTGCGAAGCGATGCAGCCAAAAAGAAGGAGAGTTCCAGCCTTACGGATTTTTTTAAAGAATAAGAATTAAACCATACGGAGGAAACACATGAAAAGAATCGACAACAGGGCTTTTGAAGAACTTAGAAAAATCAATATAGAAAGAGACTATATAAAATATGCAGACGGTTCATGCCTTATCGAGGTGGGAAATACCCGCGTAATATGCACGGCTACAGTTGACAGAAATGTCCCGCTATTTTTACGTAATTCAGGCACAGGCTGGGTAACTTCGGAGTACGGCATGCTTCCGCGTTCAACCCAAACACGTATACCAAGAGAAAAAAAATCAGGAAGGACTATGGAGATACAACGGCTAATCGGCCGGTCGCTAAGAAGCGTAGTTGATTTAAGGAATATCGGAGAGCGGACAATCTATGTAGATTGTGATGTTATCCAGGCTGACGGCGGAACCCGCGTTGCATCAATCGTCGGCGGGTTCTGTGCGCTAACAGATAGTTTGCATAAGCTTTTTAAGGCCGGCACCATAGCTAAGGTGTGCATAACCGATTTTTTAGGCGCAATAAGTGTCGGTATATGGAAAGGAAAATATATCCTTGATTTAAACTTCGCCGAAGATTCAGATGCTGAAGTTGACATGAATATTGTTATGAAATCATCCGGTGAATTTATTGAATTACAAGGTACCGGCGAGCACGGTTCTTTCTCAAAAGATGATTTAAACGCGCTTTTAGACCTTGGGAAATCAGGTATAGAAGAAATAATTGATATAGAGAGGAATCTCTTTAAAGACATTCTGCCGAATGTGTAATTTAAGAATACATCTAGGTAGCTCGCTGCCGGGCGTTTTAGAATAAAAATATAGGAGAAGATATGAAAAGTTTTAACTTAATTCCTGCAGTTTTGATTTTATTTTTACTCGTAGGCTGTCTTACTACCAATAAGAACAAAAACGATAAGACTAAAAATATAGAAACCTACAGGCTTGATTTAGACAACGATATGATTGAAGAATTAGTTGAAATTGAAGACCGCTTCGTGGCGCACGGGGATATGGCAATCAGGATAACCAAATTTGCCAAAAATAAAAAAGCAGAGCCAAAAATATTTAATTTTACAATTACCGGGCAATTAAATAAGGTTGAATTCTCTGAATTAGGTTGTGACGGGCTTAAGCAAATGTTTATTTATTATAATACGGCAAAAAATTTCACCCATCTCGTTATCTACAAGTTTAAGAATGATAAGGTGTCCCAGATTCTTTTAGCCAGCAGTAATTGTGATATAGAAACAGACTTTGATACGATTCCAAGAGTAAAAATAGCAAAAAACATCGAAGGGGGAAAAGATTGTTCTGTTATAACACAGGGAAGCGACTGGGAAGTCTTTGCGTGGGACGGAGAAAAATTTGTCAAAGAGCGATAAAATTTTTGGCTGTTTGAAAAATTTATTATCTTGACATTTAAAAACTTAATCGTA
>JALOBR010000039.1:11175-11614 GCA_023228195.1 Candidatus Omnitrophota bacterium | reverse complement strand
AAGAATGTGCTGATCATCGGCGCTGGAGGTGTTGCCCAGGTGGCTGCGCACAAATGTGCCAAGAATAACGACGTTTTAGGGGACATCTGTATCGCATCGCGAAAACAGGAAAAGTGCGATAGGATAATCGAAGGCATTAAAAGAAAAGATCATATAAAAGATAAAACCAAAAAGTTATATTCGCGTCAGATAGATGCCTTGAATGTCCCAGCTACCACAAAGCTTATAAAAGAGACAAACTCCGAGATTGTAATCAATCTTGCTCAAGCCTATGTAAATATGTCGGTGCTTGAGGCGTGTATTCAGGCTGGTTGCGCCTATATGGATACTGCAATACATGAAGAGCCTAATAAGGTTTGTGAGGACCCTCCCTGGTATGCAAATTACGAATGGAAAAGAAAAGACCGTTGCTCTGAAGGCGGCATTACGGCAATTTTAG
>JALOBR010000039.1:0-11165 GCA_023228195.1 Candidatus Omnitrophota bacterium | reverse complement strand
GCGCTGGCTTTGACCCAGGAGTTGTAAATGCCTATTGCGCCTACGCGGCTAAACACTATTTTGATAAGATAAACACAATTGATATATTGGATGTAAATGCCGGGAGCCATGGCAAATATTTTGCAACTAACTTTGACCCTGAGATAAATTTCAGGGAATTTAAAAAGGTTTGGACCTGGATTGACAGGAAATGGGTAATGGAAAAGGTTCATTCGGTAAAAAGAGTGTATGATTTTCCTGTTGTTGGCAAACAAACCGTGTATTTAAACGGCCACGACGAGATCCATTCCTTGTCGAAAAATATAGACGCAAAAAGTATCAGGTTTTGGATGGGTTTTAGCGACCACTATATTAATGTTTTTAGCGTCCTTACCAATCTTGGTTTGACATCAGAAAAACCCATAAAGACTGCGGAGGGCGTTGAAGTGGTTCCGTTAAAGGTTTTGAAGGCGATTTTGCCGGACCCCTCTTCCCTTGCACCTAACTATACCGGGAAAACATGCATTGGTAATCTTATTAAGGGAAAAAAGGACGGAAAGAATAAGGAGATTTTTATATATAATGTTTGCGATCATGCCGACTGCTATAAAGAGGTTGAGTCGCAGGCAATTTCTTATACTGCAGGGGTGCCTCCGGTTGCGGCAGCTATATTAATAGCAAATGGTTCATGGGATGTTAAAACTATGGTTAATGTCGAAGAGCTTAACCCTGACCCTTTCATCGAGTTGTTAAATACGATGGGGTTGCCTACGGAAATTTGCGAAACCGGAATTAAAAATTTTTTCCGCCCCGAAAGCTGTTTGAAAAAGGTTTGAAAATATTAAAAAAAAATCTTGCAAAGAGCGTTAAAATGTGTTATAAAAAATCAACTGAATTTGTTTTGCAAGCAGACAGAGCGTTCTGAAAGGAAAAAAATAAAAATGGCAACACAGAAATATTTAATAAGCGAAGAAAACACAGGTTCAATATCGGTTCTTTCTGCTGAAGGTCGTTGTTCTTGTGTATTAGAAAATCGCGAACATCAAAATGGTTTAAAAAGGAGAATAGAAGAAATGGAAAAAAAAGTATTTGGGTATGAATTGGTTATGGATCTTTCTGATTGTGATTTATCGGTTATGAGCTCTAAAAAGAAGCTTACCGAGTATGTTAATAGGCTTTGCAAACTTATTAAGATGAAAAAGTACGGCAAGGTACAATTGCCTTATTTTGGGTTAGAGAAGCCTCAAACAAAAGGTTATTCGCTTCTACAGTTTATAGAAACCAGTTCAATTACCGGGCATTTCTCCGAGTATTGGCGTAAATCCTACATAAACATCTTTTCCTGCAAACCCTACGACCATCGACTTGCAGCAAATTTTACGAAGGAATTTTTCGGAAGCAAACACGCGAAGATGCGTTTCCTCGTTCGGTAATCTTTAACCTGCCTTATTATTTAATTTCAACAATCGTTAAGCCTCGCGGCATTTGTGGGGATAATTTCTCGCACAGCTCCCGGGGGAGTGTTTTTTGAGTAAAATAGAAAGTTACTTCTTCAAGCCCAGCTGCTCCTACCTTAAGCGCTTTTCCAAAGCTTAATTTTACGTGTGGCCTGAATCCTTGAGTGTAATACAATGGTAGTTCGGCTCTTTTTAAGGCACGTATAAGTATCGATACGAGGTCTAATTGAGAAAAGTAAACCATATCCTGGTTTTTTTCTATAGTTGCTTTCAAGGCGAATTTTTCGATTTGCATCTAATCCTCCCTACAATTTTTACAGCCTGGAATTTGTGAATTATCGATAAAGGACCAGGGAAAATTTTTGTTTCCATTTTGCAGATAAGTTTTGTAATTAATACCGTTTTTATGCATTGCGTCATGCCACGCTTGCCAATTATTACCGGTTTCGTAACCGGGCGAAGCATTAAACACATCGAAAATCACCGCGGAAAAATTTCTATCGGCACGGGAAAGTATAGCCTCCAGAATGCTTCGTTTTGCCTGTGGCACAGTAAGATTAATATTATATCTTTTTGGTATACAGCTTAAAACCAGTTTTATTTTCTTTTCCAAAATTTCTTCTTCCGGCATCCATACATTTTCCCAAATAGAAAACGGTTTTGGAACGAAAATGTTAATGCTTACATTAATTGAAAGGCCTGTTTCGCGACGCAGGCGTTCGAGAAAAGCACCGATTAGAAGCAGGTCTTCGTCTGTTTCCTCTGGAAAACCTATCATCAGATATAATTTGATTGTTCTTAGGTTCAACGATTTGATTATTTTTGCGGCTTCAAACAATCTGTTTACATCAAGTTTTTTGCCTAATTTACTTCTTAGGCTGTCGCTTGCAGTCTCAAGCGCTACGGTAAGCGATGTTTTTCGCAAATATAGAAGTTTGCGGTATAATTCTGCAAGGGTTCCGTCAATCCTTAGCGACGGCAGCGATAACCCTACGCATTTATCTTTGAATTCAGCGATTAACGCGTCCAGCAGCCCTTCAATATTCGAATAATCTGAAGCGCTTAGGCTAAGCAAAGAAAGATTTTCGTACCCGCTGTTTTTATAAATATTCTTCGCGATATCGCAAATAGTTGAAATTTTTTTTTCGCGGTAAGGGTAATATATCGCTCTTGCTTGGCAAAAAACACAAGCATTCGGGCATCCTCTTGCAATCTCTATGGGTGCGCGGTCGTGTATTATTTGCGTGTGAGGGGTAAGCCAATTTAAAGGATAATAGCTTTTGTCTAAATCTTTCACGTAAACTCTTTTTAACGGAAATTGCGCATATTTGTATAGTTTGTCAAATTGATATTTATTTTTGTAAATGCTTACGTCGTAGAAGCTGGGAACGTAAAAGCCATCTATCTCTGAAAGGGCGCAAAGGCGTTCCTTTTTGCTTTTATATTTTCTGAATATCTCAACAAACTTGGTTGCTCCTTCCTCGAATTCCCCCAAATAAAAGAAATCAACAAATTCCGCAATTGGCTCCGGGTTTGCTATGCCGCCTGCAAAAACTATTTTTTCTTTTCGTTCGCTTGCCTTTATTGGAATCGCCCCAAGGCGCAATATCCTTAAAAAGTTTAGGAAATTAATTTCGCAGGACAGATTAAACCCTACTGCTTCAAATTCGTCCAGGGCGGTTTTTGTCTCAAGGGAAAATAATTTAAGGTTGTTAGCGGATAAATTTGCGGCTAAATCCTCTCCCGGGAGAAAAACTCTTTCGCAAGCCACATCTTCGAAGTCGTTAAGCAAACCGTAAATTATACGTAACCCCAGGTTGCTCATGCCTACTTCGTATAAATCCGGATATGATACACAGATAGGAATTTTCCCGTGGTGGGACTTTTTGATTACATTCCATTCATTGCCTATATAACGTTGAGGTTTTTTTACCTGGTTAAAATCAATCATGTCTGTAGATGTTGAAAAAAATTCCAAGCAGCATAAAACTTACAAGTAGGTGCGTTCCTCCGTAGCTTATAAACAATAAAGGTATTCCTACAACCGGAAGTATTCCAAGCGTCATACCTATATTAATGAAAACATGAATAAAAAACAGAGAGGCCATTCCAATTAAAAGCAATTGAGCAAAATTATCTTTCTGATATCTTGCAACCGCCAGTATGTTATTGATCACTAATAGATATATCAGAAGAAGCATTGTCGCTCCGGCAAAGCCCCATTCTTCTGCGATTACGGTGAATATAAAGTCAGTATGGCGTTCTGGCAAGAAATTAAACTGGTTTTGTGTTCCGGAAAGAAAACCTTTGCCTAAAAATTTACCCGATCCTATCGCGATTTTTGATTGTATTATGGTGTATCCCGCCCCAAGAGGTTCCGCGTTTGGGTTAAGAAATACTATCAATCTTTTTTTCTGATAATCTTTAAGATGATTCCATGCAAAAGGAGAAAACACAATAGCTGCAATTATTATGGCCATAAAATATCTTTTTTTATTGCCGCTGGCAAGTCCCATTAGAAAAAATAGAAAGACTAAAACCAGAGCTGTGCCTAAATCAGGCTGCTTGACTATTAATAAAACGTTTATCATTAAAACGAAAAATGGCAGCAATACCCCTTTTAAGAAACCTTTGTCTGTTTGTGAAGAAAAGATCCTTGCAAGGAAAAAAATAGTTATGATTTTAGATAATTCCGACGGTTGGAAATTGAATCCCCCAATGCTTAACCATCGTTGCGCCCCCAACGCGCTTCTTCCGAAAAGATCAACCGCGATTAATAAGCAGATGTTTATAGCGTACAACACATAAGCAAAATCGAAATATATACGATAATTTAATAAGTAAAAAAGTATGAGAATAATCCAGGAAATTACAACCCACATAATTTCCTTGTAAAAAATTTCCTGTTCTTGTAGTTGTCCCGCTTGATGCAGGCTGCTGTAAATGGAGCTTAAGCTTAAAACTGTAAGCAATATTAGGCAGGCAATAATTATTTTTGCCGGTTTAATGTGTGATTTTATGCGCGCAATATTATTAAGCATTTTATAGTAGTTGTTGTTCTTTTAATTTTTCAAGGAAATAGTAGGCTACCTTCAGGGCTTCATAACTTGAACCGCCGTTTTCCAAAAAAACACATATGGTGTATTTCGGTGCATTTGCCGGGAAAAAACCGACAAACCAGCCATGCGGACGGCCAGATGTTTGGGCGGTACCGGTTTTACCGGCAATTGAAAGGTTAAGCGGCCTCAACATCCGCGCAGTGCCTTCGTCGCTTTCCACCACTTGCACAAGGCCGTTTTTTACTATTGTAAGATTCTGATTGGAGATATTAAGCTTATTACCGTAAGGGGTTGCGATTTCAAGGTTATCTATTTTTTTAATTAAATGCGGTTTGACAAGGATTCCTCCGCTCGCGAATATATTGGTTGCCAACATAATTTCTATGGGTGAACATTCGGTGTAACCTTGGCCTATTGAAAAGTTCAAGGTATCGCCTAGATACCAACGGCTTCTAAGTCTAAGGCTTGGCACCGGTATGGTTCCTTTCTTTTCATACGGGAGATCTATGCCGGTAGTTGTGTTTAAGCCCAATTTTTCGGCGTAGCTTGCCATAATTTGCCGGCCAAGCGCCATGCCGGCATTATAGAAATATACATTACATGAATGCGTCAGGGCCTCTTGAAGGTTTTCGTCATTGTGGACGTTTTCGCATTCAAATTCAGCTTTTCCTATATTGAGTTTGCCTTTACATATAAAAGTAGTCGAGGTTTTTAGTTTATTTTCTTCCAGCCCGGCAATGGCGACTACGGGCTTGAAAGTAGAGCCCAGCGGGAATATTGATTGTATCGCTCTGTTTTGCATGGGTTTATTCTTATCGTTAAGAAATTTTGTAATTTCATCTTTTCCTTTGACGAAGCTATTCGGGTCAAATGAGGGGTAGGAAACAAGTGCAAGAACTTCTCCATTTTTTGAATCCATAAAAATAAGCGCGCCTTTTTTGTCGAGAATTGCCTGATAGGCAGTTTGCTGCATTTTGGAATCAATTGTTAAATATATATCTTTGCCCCTAATAGGGTTGCGTTTTCCCAGGAAACCGACTATTCTGCCGCGCGAATTAACTTCAATCAAGTCTCCCCCGTCCTCTCCGCGTAAATAATCATCATAATATTGTTCAATGCCTGAGATGCCTATACGTTCATTAGGCGAATAACCATATTTTTTAAGGCGTTCAGAAAAAGCAGCTGCTTCTTTGACGTAACCAAGCAGGTGGGACATTTCATACGGGTAGTCATAATGTCTTTGCGGCTGCGGGTCAATAAGCACCTCTCCTTTGAATTCTTCTTTTATCCGGAAAGCCTCTTTTTTATCGACGTCAGTAATTATGTCTACAGGTGTAAAAAAATTCTGAAACTTGCGGTTATAATTTCTATTTAATGTTTTTATTTTTAAGCCTGAGAAGTCTGCAAGTTCTGCGAAGACACCATCTTTTTTATTTTTTATTTGATATGGAATTACCGCAATGTTAAATGAAGGTTTGTCATATGCTAGTATAATCCCATTTCTGTCTAAAATTTTTCCACGAATTGACCGCTCAGGTATGACTCTTACGTAGTTATTTTTACCGCGGATAAGATAGTAATTCCCTTTTATTATTTGATAATAAAACAACGATACGCAAAGTATTATAAATGACGTAACGCAAATACGTTTAAGAAAAATTATAAAACTGTCTTTGCTAGATGACATTGTCGTTTTTTATTCCGTTGGAGATCCACTCGGTAAATAGGCGGTTTATAAGAAGAAAGATAATCGATGAATGTATAAGAAATAGCAACGAAAACAGATAACCGGCTTTGTTTATGTAGAAATTATTTATTGTAAGGTGAACGATTAAAGCGCCAAAGAAAATCATAATTTTTACTGCTTTTCTATGGAAATTGCGCAAAAAATAATGAATCAAAATAGCAATTGCGCTAAATTCAAGCAAGCTAAAGCTCGTTTGATCTATACACGACAAATCTTTAGCATAGCCGAAAATAGCAGCTAAAAAAAGAGATACCTTAAGGGGGTAATTTAAGCAAACTAATACAACCCCGAGAAATGTAAATTCAGTCGCCAGCGAGTAAGCAAACGGCTTTGTGGCGTCCAAAAGGAAAAAAATCAGTAACGTTGACAGTGCCTTCAGGTTTTTTTCTGTCATTTCAATACAAAAACTTTCTTTAAAAGCGGATTTCGGTTAAAAAGTTTTACATCGACATCTAAAAACAACCCATTTTTATTTTCATTGATTTTTCTAACGCGGCCTATGTATATAGGATAGGAAATGAGAGGCACCTTAAACCAGACTATATCGTTAAGGTTAACATTATCGCCCGCATCGATATATTGAATTTTTATAAAGTCAAGTCCGCCGGAAAGCAGGCCCAGCGCATCTTTTCCGATGTAAACTGCAACGTTAAATTCAGGGTCGTCAACCAGCATAAGGCGAGCAAAACTATTTTTAACATCGACTATTCTGCCTACCAGAAATCCATCGCTGTCTATGGCAAACATCCCTTCTCTTAAGCCTTTATCTTTCCCCGCGTTGACAACTGCAATCCTTCGCCAGGCTGACGGGTCAAACGAAGCAATCTCAACGCCAATTAAATCTATATTTTTATCCTCTTTAAAAGCTAGCGCTTTTCGTAATTTCTCGTTTTCTTCAGCAAGATTTTGGTTCTTTTTAAGAGCCAAAGAGAGAATAAGGTTTTTCTTTTCCAGTTCTTCGATGGTTTTTGAAGAATTTTGCGTCGCTATGAGGCGTTGGTTGGAGAATGATACCAGCAGATTCGCAATAAAACTTCTAAAGGGAAACACCAGAAGCAATGCGAACAGTAAAAAAAGCGCTATATATTTAGATGTGATTTTAGAAGGTGGATACAAGAGAAATCTTCTTTAAAAACCTGGGGTCTTCCAGTATTTTGCCTGTTCCCAGGGCAACCGATGTTAAAGGGTCATCTGCGACAAAACAAGCAAGGCCGGTTTGTTCGGAAACTAATTTATCCAGGCCGCGCAGCAATGAACCGCCGCCACAAAGTACTATTCCTTTTTCTATCAAATCAGCAGCGAGTTCCGGCGGTGTTCGTTCAAGCGTTACTTTTGTTGCTTCTACTATTTCTTTTAAGGGAATCTGTAAGGCCTCGCGCACTTCCTCAGAGTTTATCCTTATAAACTTAGGAAGCCCTGTGATTAAATCCCTGCCTCGCACTTCCATCGTCAGTTCTTCTTCCAGCGGCCACGCTGAGCCGATCTTTATCTTTATTTCTTCAGCGCTACGTTCGCCTATCATAAGATTGTAGGCTTTCTTCATGTGCTCTATAATCGCATCGTCCATTTCATCTCCGCCTACTCGTACAGAGCGCGCATATACTGCGCCGCCTAATGAAATTACGGCTATTTCAGTTGTTCCTCCGCCTATGTCGATAACCATGCTGCCTTGAGGCTCTGTTATGGGTAGACCTACGCCGATAGCTGCAGCAAGAGATTGTTCAACCGGAATAACCTCTCTGGCGCCGGCTTTAAGCGCAGAGTCTTTCACGGCTCGTTTCTCTACTTCTGTTATTCCTGAAGGCACGGCGATTACAATTCTGGGGCGCCGGAAACTGCTGAATATATTCGGAGGGTTAACTTTATTTATAAAATAACGAAGCATTTCCTCGGTTACATCAAAATCTGCGATAACGCCGTCTTTCATCGGCCTTATCGCAGAAATGCTTCCCGGTGTTTTTCCGAGCATGCGTTTGGCTTCTTCGCCTACCGCAAGCACTGCCCCGCTATTTTTGTATATTGCAACTACGGATGGTTCGCAAAGTACAATTCCCTGGCCGCGCAAATAAACAAGTGTTGTAGCAGTGCCTAGATCAATGCCGATATCGTTGGAAAAAGCACCAAGCATATTACTGATGATCCTGGTGGCTGAGTTTATAAATTTGATTATTTTCATTTTAAGGTAATTATAGCAATGATAACAAACGCTTACCCACTTGTCAACGATATTCCGTTTATTTTAGGCCCTGGCGCAAAACGCGCTATGGCGGTATTATTCTTTAAGCACTGCCCCGGTTGACGCTGAAGTAACCATTTGTGAGTATCTGTAAAGGTATCCTGATTTTATTTTTGCCGGTTGTAATTTTATTTCTTTTTTTCTTTTTTCAATTTCTGCGTTGCTTACCAGCAGATTAAGTTTTCGTTTGGGAATATCGATATGTATTGTGTCGCCGTCTTTAACGTAAGCGATTAAGCCCCCGAGAGCTGCTTCCGGAGAAACATGCCCAATGCAGGGGCCGCGTGTTCCGCCCGAGAATCTCCCGTCAGTGATAAGCGCAACGTTTTTATGCAGCCCCATGCCAACCAATGCAGATGTCGGAGAAAGCATTTCCCTCATTCCAGGGCCTCCGCTTGGGCCTTCATATCTTATAACAACGACGTTTCCTTTTTTTATTTTACCGTTTAGTATGTTTTCCATAGCTTCTTCTTCTGAGTTATAAACACGAGCCGTACCCTTAAACTCAAGCATGCCCGGTTCAACTGCAGCTTGTTTAACTATTGCGCCTTCAGGCGCCAGGTTTCCGTACAGGACGGCAATTCCTCCTTCTTTTCGATAGGCATTGTCCAGAGGCCGGATGATGTCATTGTCGTAGATAACGGCTGACTTCGCAATCTCATGAGTTTTTTTGCCGCTTACTGTTGGCATATTATTTATCAGCTTTAAAAATCTTTGTAAAACCGCCGGTATTCCCCCGGCGTTGTCCAGGTCTTCCATATAATACTCGCCAGCCGGTTCAAGTTTCGCAATGTTTGGCGTAAGCTTGCTTATTCTGTCAAAATCTTTAAGGTTAAGAGGTACTTGCGCTTCAGAGGCTATAGCCATAAGATGTAAAACAGTGTTGCTGGAGCCCCCTAGGGCCATATCGACAACAATGGCGTTTTCCAAAGATTTTTTATTTATGATATCTTTTGGTTTTATATTGTTTTTGACCAGCTCAACTATGCGTTGGCCGCTCTCGTAGACAATTCTTGTTTTTCTGCTTAAAACTGCAGGGGTCGCGGCGCAAAAGGGAAGCGAAAGCCCCATTGCTTCAGTGATACATGCCATTGTGTTTGCGGTATACAACCCTTGGCAGGAGCCGCAGGATGGGCACGCTTCGCACTCGACATTACGCAGTTCATCTTTGCTTATGGTTCCTGCTTTGAACCTTCCTACCGCTTCAAAAGTATCACGCACAAGAGCAAGGCGTTTTTTTCCCAAATGGCCTGCGAGCATAGGCCCTGCGGTTACGACGATTGTTGGGATGTTTACGCGTAAAGATCCCATAATCATTCCGGGAGTGATTTTATCGCAGTTAGTAAGTAAAACTAACCCGTCTAAGCTATTCGCGTTGGCAACAGTCTCGATGATATCCGCGATGAGTTCCCGTGATGGCAGGGAGTACTTCATACCCGAATGCCCCATCGCAATGCCGTCGCAGATACCGGGAACACCGAAAATAAAAGGAGTCCCGCCTTTGTTCTCTATCCCTCTTTCTATGTAGCGTTCTAAAATGCGCATATTGGTGTGCCCCGGGATAAGATCAGTGAAAGAAGAAGCGATACCAATGAAAGGCCTTTCCATATGTGAAGAAGAAAGCCCGGTGCCATATAAAAGCGCACGATTCGGAAGCCTTTCAATTCCTTTTTTTATTTTGTCGGAACGCATATTACCTCCGTAGGTTTAGGCCAAGGTTGAGATTGAGACGTAAATAATTTAATCTTTCTTAACCTTGGCCTTGACTTTTTTGCTTAATCTGCACCTTCAAGCTCACCGAGATCTTTCTCTTCTTTAAGAAAATTTTCTTTTTTCTTTTCGATAATAACAGGTTTTACGTATTCTTTGACGAAATTTTTTGTATCTTTTATGCGAAGTTTATCGAAAAGAAAAGAAAATTCTTCTTCCAATATGCTTGATATTTTCTCGCGCCACTCTTTTGGCAATGAATGTATCTCTTTCTTGAATTGCCCTAAAGCATTTTTCCTGGTCTTATATATAAACTGGTCATTAGTCATGTCCGGTTTTTTTTCTGCAGCATAAGTCGTGTGCAGCCAGCCATAAATTTTTTCTTTAAGAGGTAACGGAAGGTAATCATAGACGATGTTTTGAAATTGTGTTGCTAAGTGTATTTCCGCGCAAGCTACTTCAGGAAAAGTATGAAATGCTTCATTTGGCAAAGTGGAGGCACCATGCTGCACCGCTCCTGCCATAACGTAATCTTTTCTGGCGATTTCAGAAAGTTTCTTGAGCGTATCAAAGTCGATACTTACTTTCGCAATTGAGCCATCCGGCAGCACTACTCCTCCATGCGAAGTTCCCGTTTGTATACTTATTTTAGATATGCCTTTTAATTCATTAATTTCCTTAAGGTAGCCTTTAACATAGGCGTGTAATTCTTCAGGCGTAGAATTCTTCCCGCCGACTTCTCCAATTTCACCGCCTATGGAAATATTAATGTTTTTTGGCTGAAGGCTGCGTATGTATTTTGTCAGTTCTGCGCAAACTTCATAGTTTAATTTTTGTTGTTCATTAAGATCTTTTTTGGATAAATCAACCAAGGTAGAAGTGTCTATGTCGATATTATAGAAAGAACAATCAATCGCCTCTTTTATTAAATCTTTTAGGGGGGCAAGTTCTTTGTCCTTGTCTTGCAGGTAATTTTT
>JALOBR010000153.1 GCA_023228195.1 Candidatus Omnitrophota bacterium | reverse complement strand
CGCTTAGCTCGTTCTTCGTGATAGTGCCTGTCTTATCCGAACATAAGATATCAACTCCAGCCATTTCTTCTATAGCCACTAATTTACTTACAATAGCTTCTTTTTTGGCAAGCATAGAAGCTCCTACCGCCATTGTCACCGTCAATACAGCAGGCATTGCTACCGGGATAGAAGCCACAATCAGGATAAGCGCAAACTGAAGGATTTCAAAGAATTTCTCATGGCGGAAAAGCGAAACTAAGAAAATAACCGCTACTAAAGCTATTGCTATCACAATCAGGTAATCACCTATTTTAATAACCGCTTTTTGAAAGTGACTGCGCGTTTTAGCTTCAGCAACAAGCTTGGCGGTTTTACCAAAATAAGTATTTAAGCCGGTGCCAACCACCACAGCATCCATTTCGCCCTGTTTAACTATAGACGCCGAATAGCCTATGTCAGAAAGATGCTTTTCAACAGGCAGTGACTCTCCGGTTAATGCAGACTGATCTACAAGAAGATACTCCCCTTCGATGAGCTTAATATCGGCCGGAATGATATCACCTAAACGTATACGTATTACGTCACCCGGCACCAATTCTTGTGCCGACACCTCAACCCATTTTCCATCGCGTAAGGCGCGCGCCTTAAGTGCCAACCTCTTTTTTAATAACTCGATGGCGTTGTCCGCTTTATACTCCTGCCAAAATCCAACTGCGGCATTTATCAATAACATCGCAAAAATTACCCCAAAATCTTCCCAGTGCCGGATAATAGCGGAAAGTATTGCGGCTATTTCTATCATCCAGGGAATAGGCCCCCAAAAATAGCTCAAGAATTTTACTAGCGGATTAATTTTCTTCTCGGCTATTTCATTAGAGCCGTATTGCTCGAGCCTCTTCTTCGCTTCTTCTAAAGAAAGGCCCATCTTATCCGAAGAAAGCTTTTTAAACAGCTCGTCTATTGATACTTTCTTAGCTTCTTCCGTATTCATATAATACCCCCCTAAAATTATACAAACATCATGGCTTTCTTTTCTTGAAACTTTAATTTAAATACGCATTTAAGCATACTGTAATACCATACAATTTATATCTATACTAGCAACAATCTATGATAAACCTTAACTTAACTTTTTTCTAGCAATTTTTATCGGACCAAAAGCTAATCATTTCCGCAATGTCTGCAATTCTCTTATGTTAAAATAAAGCCTTCTATAAATCCCCGACCTACCCAACAAGATACCCTGTCCCATTTCCTACATAGAAAATATTAAGGTGTGGGACGCCCGAACCTTGGTGTCGTTATTATTAGGTATTAACACGGCTAATCCCCAAGCGGCACACCTTATAATCGCCGTTCCTTGACATTTATCGTAAAATAATAACAGCTTGGATAAATAGATTTTTTCTGTTTTTGATAGACTTTTTTTTACTAATGTGGCTTCAGGCGGGCTGGGGGCTAATTAAATCGAAAAAGAAATCACGATAGAGTAATCTATTTGCGTGCGTCAGGAAAAATCAGAGTGACTACTCAATCCATCCAAGAGATAAACATAATCCACAAGGGAGACGGCCTCTCTACGTACAGTTAAATGAAAATTTGATTAGGTATATTTCTAATGACACTCGTGCTGTGCGCAGGCATTTTGGACGGTTATTTCCTCAAGGCCGCCTTTAGTAAACTGGCTAACGATATCCGTAACTGTCCCTGGAACAGCCCGATAAACCTTAATCCCGGCTTCATTAAGCTTTTGAACCGCGCGAGCCCCCATTCCACCGGTAACCACAGCATCAATCGATTTTCCTAACAACGCGCTCATTGGCTGGCACATACCATGCGCATGATGTTGATTTGCATTATCAATTATCTCGACAGAATCTTTCTCTGTGTCAATAATTGTAAAATACGGCGCGCTGCCGAAATGGCCATAAACAACCGCGTTCTTGCCTTTGTTTGTTTCTGTTGGAATACAAATTTTCATCTTACTCCTCCTTTTACAGCAATAAACACCAGACTATCCTTATAAGGCCGGGTGCCTCTTAGCTATAATAACCGCCTGACAAATATCTTTATAAATTTTAACAACCAATCCCGCTTTTTCTAAATATTCTTTTACGTCCGGCAACGACATTTTAGATACCATATGCTTATGCCCATCCAATGCATGCATTTTTTCCATAATCCTCTCGCCTCGCTTATTCAAATCAGCAATAATAAGCTTGCCTTTCATCACCCTTGCCATTTCCTTTAAACATTTAGCGGGATTTTTAGCATGATGAATAAAATTTACCGAAACAACGTAATCAAAAGAGTTGTCTTTATATCGTAACTTTTCGGCATTCATGTTTTTAAGCAATACATATTTATCAAGCTTAAGACTTTTAAGCTTTAGCTTTGCCGCGCGTTGAGCTTTCTTGTCCATGTCGATGGAAATCACCTTCAAGCCATTCTTGGCCAAAACAACCGCCATGTGTCCACGTCCTGTGCCTATCTCAAGAATCCTCCCCTCTGAAATTTTGGCTTTTGTAAGAATAAATTTCCTGGCCCCGGGAATATCGTAGCCGTATCTTTTGAATAACTTCAGCCTGTCCCTATCTTGTTCTATCAAATTATTCATTTAACCAACCTTCTTAACAGTTCCACCTTCTATCTTTAATGCTTTGGCGTTTAAAAGA
>JALOBR010000038.1 GCA_023228195.1 Candidatus Omnitrophota bacterium | reverse complement strand
TAAAAGTGGCTTCAAAATAATGTACATGGTTTAACAGAAATAATGTACATCGACTTGTACATTATTTTAATTTTCGTGCACATTAAAATGTACATTATTTTTAATCATTAGCAGCCAGGTTTTCTTCATGTTTTGCACTCTTCAACGCTTGCAAATATTTGCTGTATTGGTTCTAAACTATAGCCCTTATCGGTGAACATTTTAACTGTTCGATCAATGCCATATAATTTAGCAAAAGATTTCATGCCTTCTTTGACTTCTTCGCTTAAAGAAGAAATGTTCGGCTCTTCTTTATTTTCAGCTTTAATTACTGACTTATTATCGAGAGTGCCAATTTGGCTTGCTTTGATAGCCAAATTGGCCTCCTCTGCTGGCAAATTGCCGCCCTTTATGCCTTGCGTAGAGGGTTCCATTTTGGCTTCTTTAGAAGATTGAGTGGATGTCATTTTGGCATCCTTTGGGATTACCCAGTAACGAGTAGGTGCTCCTTTGTGCCTGCCAACAAGATAGTTAATTCCCCCGGCTTCTTTTAGGAAGATACGCGCCCGGCGGATAGTATTGTCTCCAATACCTAATTGATCCATGAGATATTTATCCAGACAGTAGAATGAGCCGTCAGCTGCCAACATGTTGCGTTTAGAAAAATATTCATATTTTCTTTTTAATGTATCAAAGATTAGTCTTGTTGCCGGGGTCATTCGTTTCATGCGGGCCTCCTAATTTTTTTATTTGAACAGAGTAATACATTGTAAGAATTTGATTTAATTTGTAATAAAGATTGGCGGGAATGATATTAACTAAAGTGAAATCGCTGCAAAGCTCGTGTGCAGTAAATGTGCAGTGAACTACTGAAAAATTGCCAAAATCATCGTAATTGTCGTAATGGTCGGAATAGCTATAAGCCTTTGCAGGATAAGAAATTAACTGATTGTTTAAAGCTTTTAAAGAAGCTATGAAAAATGAAGACGGGGACGAAGGGATTTGAACCCTCGGTCACATGCGTGACAGGCATGGGTCTTAAACCAGGCTAGACGACGTCCCCAAAAATAGCGTATAGTGAATAGCGTATAGTTTAAAATGATTTTAAAAAAAGTCAATTTATTCTATCCGCTATCAACCCTCAGCCGTCGGTCTTCATCTGCTGATGGCTGATAGCTTTTTTAAATGGTGGGCACTACAGGATTTGAACCTGTGATCCCTTCCATGTCAAGGAAGTGCTCTAGCCAGGCTGAGCCAAGTGCCCAATGAGCACGTGATTTTTGAAACGGTAGTGCACAAAAATCACAGTGCGAATTGTCCCCGAACCTGACCGCCCTGGCCGCTTGCTGCGGGCGAGGCGGGCGTGTGAGGGGGCAATGTTACATTCTACTAATTTTATCAATCAGCAAAAGATGCCGGAGGTGGGACTTGAACCCACAAGGCCTTTTCAGGCCGACGGATTTTAAGTCCGTTATGTTTGCCATTTCATCACTCCGGCACACATAAATACTTTTTTTCAATCAGCAAAAAAACAGCCCTGATATGCAATTTTTTTATTTAAGGCGCGGAGCGGATTTGAACCGCTGAATAGCGGTTTTGCAGACCGCTGCCTTACCGCTTGGCTACCGCGCCGGTATTTATTCTTTTCCTTTTATGCAAATTTTACCTGCGGCGATTTCACGGAGTGCGGTATCCAAAACTTTTTCCGTCGGTTTATCCACCAAGGGCTTATCCCCGTCGGCAAGCTGCAAGGCTCTTTTTGCCACAAGTATCGTTAGCTTATATATTGAGCCCGAAGCTGCGCCGATAAGCTTTTCCATATGTATATATCTTTCATTCATAGTCTACCTCCTGATTACGTTATTTTTGATTTTTTAAAAGAACCTTTTCCAATTCCTTCAATGACTTGCTCAAATCTTTATTTATTATAATAGAATCATACTGCCTGGAAACCTTCATTTCTTTTTTAGCAAGCGTAATCCTCTTTTGTATAGTTCGTGCGGCCTCCGTGCGCATTTTTAAACGCTTAAACAAATCCAGCTCGCTCGGCGCGGCTATAAAAAGAGTAACTATTTTACCTTCTTTTTGCTTTTTTTTCAAATACATTCCTCCTTTTACGTCTATGCATAATATCAGGCTCTTATTCTCCTCTGCCGCCATGTTATAAAAGTATTTAGCTGTCCCGTAATAATTATCCAAAACTTTCTGGCTTTCAAGAAAGAAATTTTTCTTTTTGAGCTGTATAAATTTTCGCTTGTCTATAAAAAAGTAATCTCTGCCATGCTTCTCTTTGGGCCTGATTTTCCTGGTAGTGTATGAAATAGCCCGTATGAATTTTTCTTTTATGTTTTTTTTACTAAAAAGTTTATTAAGCAGCGTGGTTTTGCCTGCGCCTGACGGGCCGGAAAGTATAATTATCGCGGGGGTTTTCACAACTACACCTTAAGCTCGATTGTGGGATTATTCCACATTCTGCGCTTGCTCCCTTATCCTGTCCAAATAATTTTTTGATTCGACAATTAAGGGCGCTATGTTTTTCTTTTTTGTTTTACTGGAGGCTGAATTCAGCTCACGTAAAATTTCTTGCGTTAAAAAATCAATAGACCTGCCCTTGGAAACAACTGCCTTTGCATTTATTTTTTTCTCCAAATCGTTGATATAAAACGAAGCAAGAGAAACTTCTTCATTGATGTCGTCTTTGCCGTTATCTTGCGAAGAAACAGCGGAGCTGCCTTCTTTAATAATTTTTATATTTTCTTTTAATCCTTTCAGGCTTTTAAGCATGTCCTGCCGTATTACCTCGCCTTGTTTCACTTTAAACTCTAATAATTTTTTAAGGCCTTCTTTTGCCGCGGAAAATATCAGGTTTTCCTCCATTTTCTTTTCGCTCCAGGAAACAACCTGGGGAAGGCTGAAAAAATCGCTTATGTTAAGCTGCTCTGAAAGCTTATATTTTTTTGACAGCTTTTTTGCTTCCAGAATATATTTGGCAAGATTAAATTCATCTATGAAAACATCACTTTCGATGTGCCCCTTAAGATACACATAAACTTCAATTTTGCCCCGCGTTATTTTTTTCTTTATTTCTTCTTTGATTTGCTCTTCCAAAAGGATGTTCTGGGAAGGAAAATCGTGGATTGAAATATCTAGATATTTGAAATTAGCCGAACGCAGGGTAACCTGTATCGTCTGAGCTTTTTTTCTTTTGTAAATATTAGAGTAAGCAGTCATTGATCTCATTTGTACTCCTTTTTATACATGAATATCCACGAATTAAAGACGAACGGTCGCGAATTTATTCGTGTAAATTAGTTCCGGATTTGTAACAATTCGTGTTAATTATTTCCACACTCTTTTTTTAACGCCGCCGGACTCTTGGCTTTCTACGGGATAAAGCTCGTAAACTATTTCATCCGGCTCAAACCACAATTTTATTTCCCTTTCTGCCTCATCAGGGCTGCTGGATGCGTGGATTACGTTTTCATATAGTCCGCTGGTTAAAATCCTTCCATAAGCACCTCTTACACTCACCGGGTCTGCTTCTTCGGGATTGGTTGCGCCTGAAATCTGGCGCACTTTGCCTATAGCATCCCTGCCCCAATAGACAAGAGCCATAACCCTGTTTTCTCCGTGAAGCTGGCCGGTTATATATTTAACCAATTCGGGGAAAAAAGGCTTATCCTGGAGATGAGCATAATGTTTGCGCGCAAGACCTTCCTCTACCTTGACCACTCTTGCGCCGATAATTTTTAGTTTTGTTTCGGAAAGGCGGCTTAAGATATTACCGGTTAGTGATTTCTTCAATCCATCCGGCTTAATAATTACTAATGTTGCTTCACTTTTCATAATGCGAATCCTCCTTTAAAAAAATATGGTTTTTAGCTTCCGGCGACCGGGAGTTTAAAATTGAAGCTTATTATCCTTATTCGCGGTTAAGAAGCCGTTGTTCTTTTTATTATTCTTTCCAGGTCTTCTAAAGAATAATACTCAATAACTATTTTACCACGATTGTTTCGTTTGTTAAATACCCTTACTTTTGTGCCTAAAGATTTTTGCAGTCTGTCCTCCACCTCAAGCACAAAGGGGTCTGCCGGTTTTTTCTTTTTCGATGCACGCTGCACTCTTTTTTCAATCTCTCTAACCGGCAAGCCTTCCCTTAGTATATCGTTAAAAATCCGGCGCTGTTCATCCTCGCTCCCTAGCCCAATGATTGTCCGCGCCTGGCTGCGGCTGATTATTCCTTTTCTTACGGCTTCCTGGATTTCTTTCGGCAGCTTAAAAAGCCTTAGGGAATTTACTATTGTAGTTTTATCTTTTGCTACAAACTTCGCGATATCGTCGTAACTGAATTCAAACTCCTCTATCAACCGCCTAAAAGCTTCTGCCTCTTCTATAGGATTTAGGTCTTTGCGCTGGAGATTTTCAGTGATAGCAAATATGAAGGTATCCTTGTCGTCGAGGTCACGTATAATTGTTGGTAACTCATTGAGCCCCAATGACTTAGCAGCTTGAAACCTTCTCCCCCCGGCAACTATTTCGTAATTGTCCTCCGCAACTTTTCTTACTATGATCGGCTGGATAAGCCCTTTCTCTTTTATCGAACGGGACAGCTCCTCCAGCTCTACTTCATTTATTTGGTGGCGCGGCTGATATTTACCCGGCCTGATTTTATTTAAAGGCAAGTAAGTGTACTCTTTGGCGGGTATGGCTTGTGGTATTTTTCTTGGTATAAGCGCATCCAATCCTTTTCCTAAAACTTTTTTTTCCATCGTTTATCTCCCTTACAACCGCAGGCACTTTTATTTGGATTCGCCGCTTACGGATTACACAGATATTTTTTTATCTGTGCCGTCTGCGATTTCCGTCTGTGGTATCTGCGGTTGTAATCCTTCGACAATATTTTTAATCAACTGGCCGATATCAATTTTCTCTTTCAGGATTTCTTCTGTTAAATTTAAGTATGCTTTTGCCCCCACGCATAAAGCGTCATAAAAATGTATCGGCTTGCCAAAGCTTGGCGCTTCAGCAAGTTTTATGTTGCGCGGGATAATGGTATTGAAAGTTTTTTCTTTAAAAAATTTACGTACCTCCTCTATTACTTGCAAAGTGAGCCGGGTACGAAAATCTGCCATAGTAAGCAATACCCCTTCTATCTCAAGGGACGAATTTAACCTTTCTCTAATAAGCTCTATTGTGTGCAACAATTTGGAAACTCCTTCAAGCGCGTAATATTCACATTGGATGGGAACCAAAACGCTATCTGCCGCCACCAACACATTAACCGTGAGCAAGCCCAGCGAGGGTGGCGCGTCAATTATGATATAGGAAAATTTCTCTTTTATTTTAAGCAATTCCTCTCTCAGGCGCATTTCCCTGCTTTCCACATTAACCAATTCGATCTCTCCACCGGTAAGTGATATGTGAGAAGGAATAATAGAAATACCTGGCCATTGAGTTGAGTAAATGCTTTCTTCTATGCTGGCGGTTGCGGAAATTACATCGTATATGGAGTGCTTTCCCTCGGCATTAAACCCCAGACCGGACGTTGCATTCCCTTGCGGATCCATATCAATAATAAGAACTTTTTTATTGGCCAAACCTAAATATGAGGTTAAATTGATGGCGGTTGTAGTTTTACCTGTACCGCCTTTTTGATTGCAAATGCCTATTATTTTGCCCATTTGGTTTAACAAATTAGAACCGTAATTAAGTAGCTAATTCTACTGTCTATTCGCTGCGCGTTTTCACGTGAAAACGTTTTCTTATAAATACAAATATATACTATCCAAGGGGTGCTTGTCAAGATGTTTTTAAAAACTACTTGGGTTTTCACGTGAAAATAGCCATAGCCTATTCCTAATCGGTGGTAGTCTTTATCCGGCTAGCTTATAGAACTTTAATTTGTTTATTGGTATTGGTATCAATTTAGAATTTGCAAGGTAGGTTTTCTTCGTTTTCACGTGAAAACTTGTGTTTCACCTGTCAGTTTCCCCCAATAATCATCTTGCACGTTTTCACGTGAAAACCCACAAAACACATCAAAATGGTAAATATCTGGTGCTTGTTTTCGACCAATTTAAAACTACTTATTTTAAGCTGTTTTCACGTGAAAACTAGCTCTTGAGACGCGCATATGGTAGGCTAAAGTCAAGATGTTTTGGGTAAGCCAGTAAAGGGTCAGGCCTGAAGGGAAGTTGTAAAAAATAACGCCCATAAAAAGAGTCATAATAAGGCCCATTGATTTTTGCTCGGAAGAGCCACCCATTGGGCCCGAAACTTTCTGCTGTATTAACCCCACAACAACAATAAGAAGGGGCAAGACATTAAGGTAATCCAGCGGGGCAGGGAAGGGAAGTTTTATGGCATGATCGGGTTGAGATAAATCTTTTATCCAAAGAAAATTTGCGTTTCGAAGCTCAACGAATTTCAACAAGACCTGATAAAGCGCTATAAAAACAGGGAATTGAAAAAGCAGGGGAAGGCAGCCTCCGATTGGATTTATTTTATATTTCTTATATAATTCAAGCGTTTCTTTATTCAGCTTTTGGGGATTATCTTTATATTTTTTCTTTAATTCTTCTATTTCCGGTTGTACTGCCTGCATTCTTTTCATTGCTTTTGTGCTTTTAGCCGTGAAAGGTAAAAGTATAACATAAGTAATAATTGCCAGAAGGATAATGCTTGCGCCCCAGTTTTTAGTAATCGAGTGGAAGAAATAGAGGAGTTTGGCAAGCCCAATGCCAACGCCATGGAAGAGACCATAGTTCACAACTCCCTCTAGCCCAAGAGGTTTTAAATTTTTTTCTATTTGGGGCCCCACATAAAGCGACACTTCGGGAACAGGGGGTACCATGGTTACATAAATATTGTTTTCGTCTTTAACCATTTGTATGTTGTATGCGCCTTTTATAAGGGATAAACAAAAATGGTAGTCGCATGTTCCGGCAAATTGAATATCCTGGAGGATCTTTTCATCTGCCTTTTTAGGGTTAACTTTTTTTAGACTATCCTTTTGATAATAAAATAGTTCTTGGGGTTTACGCTGCAAGTTCTTTGCCCCCAATGGGTTAGAAAAAAGCACCATCGGGCGGGCGGGGGAAGGGGAAATTTTTATTTTTAAGACATTCTCCTCGAAACTAAACTCTTTTGTCTGGCCTTTCGCGGAAGTGAAAACAATCTTATCTTTCCCGATCCGCGGTTGGTATTCGGTCTCTTTCGCCTCCTGAATAAAACCTATATTTTCGGGTAGTAGCGTTGCCTGATAATCTTTCAAAGAAATATTTTTTATATAACCACCTCTGGGGGAATAGGTTACAATGAATTTACCTATTGTTGTTTCCGGCAGTTTCTCCGTTTCTTTTTCTATATTTATCTGGCTAGAAGCTTGGGGAGTTTTTAGTATTTTTTCTTCTTTGACGATTTCTGTCTGTTGGGGCGGTTTCGGAAAATGCTTCTGCATCACAAACATATAACCCATTACAAACAAAAAGGTTACGATTAAAGTTTTAACTAATTGTTTTTCCATTATTTTACCGGATCAAATCCGCCTTTTGATAAAGGGTGACACCTTAGAATACGGGAAACCGAAAGCCTAAATGCCTTTAAAAACGGGTATTTCAGGAATGCTTCTTTCGCGTAGCAAGAACATGTTGGCAGATACTTGCATTGCGAAGGCAACATGAATGAAATTTTTTGGTAAACCGTAATCAGCCAAACGGCGAGTGAATTCATGCCAGGATTACACAGTAAGGCGGTTTCTTCCTTTTTGCCTTCTTCTTCTTAGAACCCTTCTACCGCCTTTTGTGGCCATTCTTGCCCGAAAGCCATGTTTCCTTTTACCTTTTATTTTTGTTGGAGTTTTAAGATGTTTTTTCATCGGACAAAAATTTTAACACAATCTACGCTTGTGTCAACTATATTTTCTTTTCCGCTGATCACTTTGGTTAAATATTGCTTACACAGCTTATTAATCCCTGCTCCCTGAGACGTTTTTTAGAAAAATCTTTCGTTGGCTGTTTACTGATAATGTTATATCAATGCGCTCATTCTTAAAACCAATACGGCTAATGTTACAAAATTTTATCTATTGCAAATCAAATTTGTTACGATATAATTTTAATGTTTCCGCCTCGAATAGACGTCTGTGAATAACTTGTGAATTTTGTGAATTGCCCCCAGGCTCCGTTTAAGATAACCTTAAGTGTGGCCAAAAATTAGGTTTGTGCTGCTATGGAAAAAGTTTGGCAAGCGTGTAGAGAAAATTTAAAAATATTCCTCGGTGAAACTTCCTTTGACACCTGGATTAATCCTTTAAAATTCAAGAAAATTGAGGGTCTTACCCTAACGTTGGAGGCGCCTGATGGTTTCTTTAAGAACTGGGTTGAAACTACGTATTTACCCCAAATAAAGCAGGCGCTAAAAGACATCGCCCAAAAAGACTTTGAGGTAGCCTTCGAGGTTAATCCGACTCTCTTAAAAAAGGGCACGAATAAAGTTTTTAGGACTATCGGCGCGAGCTTCAAGGAAGAACCGCAAGACTCCATACGTTTAAACCAGCGCTTTACATTTGAAAATTTTATAGTGGGCGCCTCTAACCGCATGGCGCATGCGGCTTCCCTCGCCGTTTCGAATGCCCCGGGGAAATCTTACAACCCTCTTTTTATTTATGGGGGAGTGGGGCTTGGCAAAACTCATCTTATGCAGGCGATAGCAAACCACGCGCTCACTCAAAATTCTCAGGCAAAAGTAAAATACACTTCTTCGGAAAAATTTACAAATGAACTCATTATGGCGATACAAACCCGGTCAACGGAAAAATTCCGCCAGAAATACAGAAACATCGACCTTCTTTTAATAGACGATGTCCAATTTTTAGCCGGCAAAGAAGCTGCCCAGGAAGAATTCTTCCATACTTTCAATGTTTTATACGACTACCACAAACAAATAGTTGTTTCCTCGGACAGGCCCCCTAAAGAAATACCAAAACTAGAGGAGAGGTTGGTTTCGCGTTTCAGCTGGGGGCTGGTTGTGGACATCCAATTACCGGACTTCGAAACAAGGGTGGCGATACTTCGGAAAAAACTGGAAAAAGATCCTGTAAAAATAGATGAGGATGTTATTACTTTTATCGCCAAGAACATAACAACGAACATCCGGGAACTGGAAGGCGCGCTTATAAGAATTATTGCTTATTCTTTAATAGAAAATAAACCTATAACTTTTGATTTGGCGAAAGAAATCTTGAAGGATATGGTTAAAGAAATTTATAAAAGGGTAACGCCTGACCTTATTTTAGATAAAGTAAGCAATTATTTTAACATCCCGAAAGAAGACCTAAAAAGAGGTAAACGCAGCAAGACCCTGGTATTACCCAGGCAGATAACAATGTATCTGGCAAGGGAACTGACCGACCTTTCTTTACCGGAGATTGGGGTGTCTTTGGGGGCTAAGCACCACACGACGATTCTTTACGCACATAAAAAAGTTAAGGAAGAGGTAAAAGGGAATCAAAAGCTCAAACTTATTATTGACAGCATCAAACAGGAAATTAAGAGCTTATAAAAAAATTTTTGTGAATAAAAATACTGGTTTTATTTTTTGTTTCTGATACAATTACAATTTATTAACAGATTCCACAGCGCCTATTACGGCTACTACTTATGAAGTTTATTATTAATAAAGAAGTACTACTAGACAACCTGCAAAAAGTTTTAGGGCCAACCGCCTCAAAGCAAAACTTTCCTATTTTAAACAGTGTTCTTATTAGTTCCAGCGGCAATAAGCTAAAATTTACCGCCACAGACCTGGATGTTACAATTATTACCATACAAGAAGCGAATGTTATAGAAAAAGGAAAAATCGCCATACCCATGAAGAGGTTTATTTCTATAATAAGAGAGCTTCCCACCGAAGAAGTAACTGTTGAAATGGCAAAGAACAACCTCTTAATAAGTTGTGGGAAAATTGAGTTTAAAATAAACACATTAAACCCTGCGGAATTCCCGCAAATCGAAGAAGAAAAAGACGTATCTCTTATTAGAATAAACCCGGTAACACTGGAAGAGATGATTAGAATGACTTCTTTTTGTGTGGGGTACGAAGACGTGAATTATGTTTTAAACGGAATCCTTTTCGATATTAGCGAAGACACAATAAGCCTAATTGCAACAGACGGCAAAAGGTTGTCCTTTATAAAAAAACAATTGCCGCCAAACCAACCGGAAATAAAAACTAAAATTTCCTTTATTCTTCCCATTAAAGCGATAAACGAGCTATATAAACTTATAAAAGAAAAAGAAGAGGATATTTTTCTTTTTGTGAAAGAAAACAGAGTGGGGTTTGATTTTAAGGACACACAGTTTATTACGCGGCCAATAGAAGGGGAATTCCCGAACTACCTGCAATATATTCCTAACGAAACAAAAGATAAACTGGTGGTTAACAGGCAGGCGTTTTCGCTTGCCCTGAGAAGAGCGGACTTGCTTTCAACGCAAGACTATCAAGGGGTGAAGTTCGAGTTGAAAAAAGATAGCCTGGTTGTCTCAAAGTCTACGCCGCAACTGGGAGAAGTAAAAGAGGTAATTGAGGCGAGGTATACAGGGGCCAATCTCGAAATAGGGTTTAACCCAAACTATTTAAACGATGCTTTAAAAAATTTAAGCGAAGCAGAAGTTAGTTTTGAATTTTTCGGGACGGATAAACCGGCGGTTTTAAGAAAAGAAGGTTTTATTTATCTCGCTCTTCCTATGAAAATATAATGAGGCAGAAACTTTTCAAGCTTAAAGCGTAGAAAAGTTGCGTGGCCGAATTACCCCCGAACGAAGTGAGTGGGGGAATAAGATTGGCTAAAATATTTTTAAAAATAGAACGTCTGTGGCCACACACATCAAGAATATAATAAATCAGTTTTTAAGAGAAAAAAAATCAGAAGCTAAAAGTGCGGATAAAATAGAAAAGATAATAGAAGAAAATCTGGGCGCAAATTTAAAAAAACACATAAGGCTGCAAAAGATATATAAAAAAAACCTCATTTTTTGTTCCGATTCTTCAAGCGCCAGCTATGAATTTGGGTTAAGAAAAGATATTTTGCTTAAGGCCGTGAAAAAAGAATTTCCCGATATAGAGGGAGCAAAAATAAAAATAGGCGATTATGACTGAGCAAACTAAAACGCAAAAGTACGACGCGACTACAATACAAATTTTAGGCGGGATTGAAGCCGTAAGAAAACGGCCCGCGATGTATATCGGAGATACCACATCAAGAGGCCTTCATCATTTGGTTTATGAGGTGGTTGACAACAGTATTGACGAAGCAAACGCGGGTGTCTGCGATAAAATAAAAGTCGAGGTTCATTCGGATAATAGTGTTTCTGTCGATGATAACGGAAGAGGCATTCCCGTAGATATCCATAAAACAATGAACAAGCCGGCGCTGGAAGTTGTTCTTACGACATTGCATGCCGGAGGCAAATTCGATCACAAGGCTTATAAGATAAGCGGGGGATTGCACGGCGTGGGCGTCAGCGTTGTTAACGCCCTTTCCGATTGGATGGAGGCAGAGGTAAAGAGGGACGCAAAAGTATATCATCAGCGTTTTGAAAAAGGGCACCCCAAAACGCAGATGAAGGTAATTGGGAAATCAAAAAGTACCGGAA
Organism: Candidatus Omnitrophota bacterium; assembly: GCA_023228195.1. Lineage (GTDB taxonomy): Bacteria > Omnitrophota > Gorgyraeia > Duberdicusellales > 4484-171 > JAJYOP01. The sequence goes on along the minus strand of JALOBR010000038.1, from coordinate 70 downwards.
CGAAAATTACTTTTAAGCCGGATAAGGAAATATTTAAAGAGGTAGATTTTTCTTTCGATGTGCTCTCCCA
>JALOBR010000037.1 GCA_023228195.1 Candidatus Omnitrophota bacterium | reverse complement strand
CTTGAGCTTAGTAAAATCCGCGGGTTTATAGCCGGTTGTTTCTATGGGGGGGAGAATCCTTAATTTAGCTGATGTTTTTGTGGTAAATACCCAGCTTCCCTTTGGTATGGCTGTGCCGGTACCCTCGAATAATATAGGTAATACAGGCACATGCTCTTTTATGGCTAATTTAAAGGCGCCGTTACGAAAATCTCCCATTTCATCGGTTTGGCTTCGTGTACCTTCAGGAAAGAATAGAACAGAAGTTTTTGCTCTAAGCCAATAAGCGGCTTCCCGGTAAACCTTTTTGATACTTGAGAAATTTCCTCTTTCCAGTTTTATATGCCTGGCAAGCGATAATGACCATCCGACGAAGGGAAGCTTAAACAAGCTTTTTTTAGCGACCCATTTAAACTGCATTTTTGTCTGGTAGGCCAGCACTATATCGGCCAGGCTTTGGTGGTTTGCGATTATTATATAGGTACGGTTTTTGTCGATATTTTCTAAGCCGCTTACCTTAACTTCCCAGTAAGGGTTTAGCGTAATTACCAGGTCTGACCACCAGAAACATTGCGCATGCACAAATGCCCGTTTTTTATCGAATGGATAAAGAATGATGGTAAAGAAGAGCATCGCAAAATACAGAATGATTGTTAGAATTGAACCAACAATCCAGATGGTTATTGATAAAAGGATTTTTTTCATCGATGAGCATAATAAAATATAATAAGCTTGTTGTCAAGAGAAGTCTAAAAAAATCAAATTCCATTCCGTTTTTCTTGTTCTGGGATAATTACAGTTTATTTATCGCGTAAGTAACCTTACAGTTGCAGTTGCATTTTTCATTTGCAGCAGTAAAATACATTTTAAGATTTAAGCATATGTTTAAATTAAAATCCATAAAAACACAATTAATCCTGTATTTGCTTTGTTTCGCTGTTTTTCTTTCAATCAAAGACAAAGATGTATCGTTCTTGGCCACAGCGTTTATCGCAGTTATCGCAAGCTCCGCTATCGAGGCAATTCTCCTGTATTTTAAAACAAGAACTTTTCAGATAACCGAAAGTTCAGTTATCACGGGCTTAATTGTGGGTTATGTGCTTTCTGCTGATAGCGTATGGTGGAAGCCTGTATTGGCAGCTGTGTTTGGCATACTTTCCAAATCTTTCATCCGTTTTAACAAAAAACATATTTTTAATCCGGCAGGTTTTGGTATATTCTTAACTCTTATCTTATTCGGTGCTTCCACCCAGTGGAGAGGCACTTATGTCTGGTATATAGTTGTACCTTTCGGTTTTTACTTCGCCTCCAAAATTAGAAAAATAGAAATAATTGCGGGCTATGCAATGGTTTCTATCGTATTGTTTGGGGCCCAGGCAATTTTGCAGAAGGTTGCTCTCTGGAATATTTTGGGCTATTTTAGTTACTTTTATATTTTTGTAATGTTAATTGAGCCGCTTACAACGCCTATCAGGCCAATAGGCAAATTTTTATTTGGCGCATTTACCGCTTTACTTATTTTTATTTTAACCGAAACCGGAGTTAAATTTGACGCTGAGCTTTTTAGCTTATTAGTTTTGAACATGGCAGTTCCTGTGTTAAATAAGATGCCGCGCAAAGGAGGTAAAGTATGAGAAAAACAGCTGTGCTATTAATTATTGTTACGTTATTTACAATCGGTTTGGTTTATGCTCATCCGCCTTCAGATATTAAAATAACTTTTAGTCCCGATACGAAAATGCTAAATGCTGCTATTTATCACAACACAAGTAACCCGGTAAGCCATCATATAAAAAAGGTCGATATCGGTTTAAACGGCAAGGAAATAATCGAACATCACATAAGCCGCCAGGATAATAATGAGATTCAATCCGTCGCTTACCTTGTTCCCGACGCAAAAGATGGGGATGTTTTATCTGTTGAGGGTTATTGTAGTATAAGCGGAAAACTAAAAAAGGAAGTCACGGTAAAAAGCGGAAAATAATTTTAAGGATAACAGGGCCGATTTCTTATATAGGAGGTATAGAGATGACAGAAAAGACAAAAATGATTTTACTACCAGCCATATCTGTATGTATTATTTTGATTTCAGGATTTTGCACCACAGTCGTCATTAGAAAACATTCTACACATAAAGCAGTCAGGCGGCTTAACGCGGGCTACAAAGTGTTAAATGCCATAAAAACCTATTTTGTTCCAGGCAAGAATGTAATGTTGGCCGGCCATCCCGTTGAAGAACGGGGGCTTTATAAGGTGGATCTTGTTCTTGATAATGTTACGCAGTCTTTTTATCTTACAAAAGACGGTGCTTTTCTGATTTTTCCAAGCGCTGTGGTGGACCTTGCTAAGCTTAAAAATATGCCTAAAGAAGCACCGGAGGTAAAAAGAGAAGAGATACCAAAAACTGATAGGCCGGTGGTTGAATTATTCGTGATGAGCTTGTGCCCTTATGGCAGCCGCGCAGAAAAGGTAATTATGCCGGTTGTTAAGCCTTTCACAGATAAAATAGATTTTAAAATAAAATTTATAGTCAATGTTAACGGCAGCAGTATAAACGATGTTGCCTCATTGCATGGCCTTGATGAGGTAAAAGAAGACGCTAGGCAGGCGGCTATAATGAAATATTATCCTGATAAATTCGCGAGTTACGTAAATAAAATAAATGAAAGTTCTTGTGTTATTTCATGCGGAGCAGTGAAACTCGAAGATTACTGGAAAGAGACAGCCGCTAAGCTTAAAATGGATGTAAAAAAGATTGAAAAATTTGCTTATGGTCAGGAGGGCTTAAGTTTATTGAAAGAGAATGGAGCCGACAGCGAAAAATATAATGCATCCGCGAGCCCAACTTTTATTGTAAATGGAGTAAAAAGTGATGCGATATATAAGGATGCAAAAGCTATTGAAAAAGCAATTTGTTCCGCGTTTATTGAGGCTCCAAGTATGTGCCCAAAAGAAGAAAGTGGGTCGTAGAAAACTTTGTTTACCAGGCTTGTATTTACCCCCTGGCTCACTTCGGTTGCTTGGGGGGGGCGGCTACCAACTCACGCTGCGCCTGTGGCTTGCGTTCGGTGAAGCCTCATTCTACCCCTTTTGGGGGTAATTCGGCTCGCCCCGGCATAAGCCGGAGCAGCCTCACGCTGCGCCTGTGGCTTGCGTTCGGTGAAGCCTCATTCTACCCCTTTTGGGGGTAATTCGGCTACCACCTCACGCTGCGCCTGTGGCTTGCGTTCGGTGAAGCCTCATTAAAAAAACAGTTGCTTTATTCCATTTTTTTATTATAATAAGCTTTCGTAAAAGTTTAGATTTTTAGGCTGCCAATAGCGATATCCCCGGTAGATTTTACTTAAATCCAGTAAAAATTAGCTCTAGCGGGAAAAGCGATGGTCAGATAAATCTATCTGTGATCATTTGTGATTTTTATCTGTGTAAAATACCCCGCGCTTAAAGCACCCGGCGCTTAAAGGAATTGCGCCGGTGTCAACCTTCTGGCTGAGAATTGCGCGGGTATTACCCTTGTGGGTAAGGAGTATAAAAAGATGGCAAGAATAATAAATCCCCAACAACAAAGAAATATAGGTATTATGGCGCATATTGACGCCGGTAAAACCACGCTTACAGAGCGCATTCTTTTCTATACCGGCAAAACTCATAAAACAGGCGAAGTCCATGACGGTGAAGCGACTATGGATTGGATGAAGCAGGAGCGCGAACGAGGCATTACTATCTGCGCAGCTGCAACTACTTGTTTCTGGAAGGAATGCAGAATTAATATTATTGATACTCCGGGGCATGTTGATTTTACGGTTGAGGTAGAACGTAGTTTGCGCGTACTCGATGGTGCTATCGCTGTCTTTTGCGCTGTCGGAGGAGTTGAGCCGCAATCAGAAACTGTTTGGCGCCAATCAGAAAAATATAATGTTCCAAAGATAGCCTTTGTTAATAAAATGGACCGTGTTGGCGCAGATTTTTATGACGTGCTTAAATCAATTGAGAAAGATTTAGGCGCAAACGCAATTCCTATGGTGATTCCTATAGGGTCAGAAGATAATTTTAAGGGCATTATTGACCTTATGGAAATGAAGGCTTATATTTTTGATGAAAATTCAGAAGACCATGAATATAGAGTAGAAGAAGTACCCGCCGATTTACTGGAGACTGCAAAAAAATATCATCACATAATGGTTGAAAAAGCCGTTGAACTTGATGATACTTTAATGGAAAAATATCTTGAAGCAGAAGACAAGATTACACAGGAAGAATTAATACGGGCAATACGTAAAGGTACAATTGCAAATAAAGTTGTCCCGGTTATGTGCGGCACGGCTTTCAAGAATAAAGGTGTGCGTAAGCTGCTTGATGCGGTTAATTTATATCTTCCTTCCCCGATGGATTTGCCTGCCGTTAAAGGAACAGATCCAAATGATCCTGAAAAGGTCATTGAAAGGAAGCCTCAAGACGACGAGCCTTTTTCTGCGCTTGCGTTTAAAGTTCAGGCAGATCCGCATATGGGAAAACTTGTGTATTTCAGGGTTTATTCAGGCAGACTTCCCGCTGGTTCCTATGTTTACAATGCTACAAAAGATAAAAAAGAAAGAATAAGCAGGATTTTACAGATGCATGCAAATGAAAGAGAAAATAGAGAAGATATCTATGCCGGCGATATCGGTGCGGCCATAGGTTTGGATCATACAGTAACAGGAGATACCCTTTGTGATTCTGATAAGCCTGTAATCCTTGAAGCTATAGAATTCCCGGCCCCGGTTGTATCGATAAGCGTTAAGCCGGGAAGCCGCGCGGAACAGGATAAGTTAAGCAAGGGCATTGCAAAACTTGCCGAAGAAGACCCTACCTTTACGATTCATCACGATGAAGAAACCGGGGAAACTATTCTTTCCGGGATGGGCGAGTTACATCTGGAAATTATAGTTGATAGATTAAAGTCTGAATTTAGCGTTGAGGCAGTTGTCGGCCAGCCAAAAGTTGCCTACAAAGAAACAATATTAAATAATGCGACCGAAGAATATAAGCATATTAAGCAGTCAGGCGGCCGCGGTCAATATGGTCATGTTGAATTTGAGATATCTCCTGCGGATCCCGGACAGGGGTTTGAGTTTGAAAATAAAATTGTAGGCGGTGCCATACCCAGAGAATATATCCCGGCTGTTGAAAAGGGAGTTATTGAGGCTCTTAGGAAAGGAGCTTTGGCGGGGTACCCGGTGGTTGACGTAAAAGTAAACCTTATCGACGGCTCTTACCACGATGTTGATTCCTCGGAAATTGCTTTTAAGATAGCTGCGATTGAGTGCTTTAAGGAAGCTTTCAGGAAGGCTGTTCCAGTTTTGCTTGAGCCTTATATGTCGCTTGAAGTTGTTGCCCCCGAAGAATATATCGGCAATATCGTAGGCAATCTTTGTTCCAGGCGCGGAAAAGTTCTTGGCATAGAAGCGGGTAAGGCAGGCCAGCAGATTATAGCTGCGGAAGCCCCTTTATCCGAACTTTTCGGTTATACGACTACTCTTCGTTCGCTTTCCAGCGGCCGCGCAACGAGCTCTATGCATTTTGAGAAATATGTAGAAGTTCCAAGCGCAATAGCCGAAAAGATAATTGAAGAGTCTAAAGAGAAGAAAAAAGAATAATTATAAATTTCCGCTAAATTCCCCGTTGGGAAACAAGGTTCCCCGGCGGGGCTTACACGCCAAAATAACCTATTTAGGTTTCATTGCCGGAGAAACTATTTAACTTTCATTTACTTTTGGTATAATAATTCAACCTGTCATGAAAATAATAGATATTCTAAAAACTCACGATAAGGGCGTATCTTTTGAATTCTTCCCGCCTAAAACAGATAACGGGATGAATTCCTTTATGAATACGGTGCGCGACCTTAAGGCATATAAACCTTTATATGTTTCTATGACCTATGGCGCAGCAGGTTCAACTCAAGGCGCAACAAAAGAAGCAACATACCTGCTTATTAAGGAAAAAGATTTTACAGTTATGCCGCACTTGACTTGCATAGGCGCAAACGTGGATAATATCAGAAATCTGCTTGATGGATATAAGCAAAATGGCATAGAAAATATTATGGCTTTAAGAGGAGACATTCCACAGGGTAAAAGCGATTTTGACTTGAAGTCCCAGGCTCTTTGTTACGCGAAAGACCTGGTTGGTTTTATAAAAGAAAACGGAAATTTCTGTACGGGCGTAGCCGTGTATCCGGAGGGCCATATCGAAACGAAGACGCTTGATGAGGATATCGAATATACAAAACAGAAAATAAATGCGGGAGCGAATTTCGCAGTAACGCAGATGTTCTTTGATAACTCCCATTTCTACAATTTTTTAGAACGTGCGGCCAAGAAGGGAATTAATATTCCGGTTTTACCGGGTATATTTCCTTTATCCGATATCGATAAACTTAAAAAATTCTGCATGGTGGCAAGGACAACTATTCCAAGGAAAGTGGAAGAGGAAATGTCGCGTTTTAGAGATAATCCCCAGGATATGGAAAAATGCGGTATTGATTTTACTATAAAACAATGCCGGGACCTGATTTCTCATGGGCACAGCCGCCTGCATTTTTTTACCTTCAATAAGTCCGAGATGATTAGAGCTATTTTAAACGCCATATTTTAACCAGTAAAACAATAATGGTGATTGATACGTTAGATAATTATTATCACTATACGAAATTGCATAAACTTTTTAAACCGGCTTTTGAATTTTTAAAAAAAGAGAATCTTAAGCGATATGGCGAAGGCAGATACGAGATAGCCGGGAATGATGTTTATGCGTTAATATCAAGAGCAAATGGACGCACAAAGGCGAAAGCGAGTTTAGAGGCGCACAGAAAATATATAGATATACAGATAGTTTTAAGCGGAGAAGATCTGATAGGCTACAAACCGCTTGCTGAATGCAAAATTAAAAAAACACCATATAACGTAAAAAAAGATTGCGCATTTTTTAAAGATAAAAGCAATTTTTGGTTTAGGCTCAAAGGCGATTTATTCGCAATTTTTTTCCCACATGACGCTCACGCGCCGCTCGCAGGCAGTTTCCCGGTATTAAAGGCGGTTATTAAAGTAAAAGTATAAAAATGTTTAAAATAATTATCACAATAATTTTCATTTATATCCTGATCAGATTATTAGTAAGGCTTATATTCCTGGCGTTTGGTATTTTTCTCTCCCGTACTATAAAAAAGAAATATAATAGTACCGTAAAAAACGGGTTTTCCAGCCATAAAGAGCATGATTCGCAGGATATTATTGACGCCGATTTCAAGGAAGTCAAATAACTTTTAGGTTATGCCAACCAACCGCTACATTGTTCATGTAGATATGGACGCTTTTTTCGCTGCTATCGAACAAAGAGATAATCCTTCGTACAAGGATAAGCCGGTTGTGGTAGGTGCAGACCCTAAAGGGGGTCGCGGCCGCGGTGTAGTTTCTACCTGTTCTTATGAAGCACGTAAATTCGGCATACATTCAAGCCTGCCGATATCAACCGCTTACAGTTTATGCCCGCAGGCAATTTTCCTTCCTGTAAATATGGAAAAGTATTCGGTTGTTTCAAGGCAGATTCATAATATACTTGATGCCTTTACGCCTTCTATCGAGATGGTAAGCATCGATGAGGCTTTTCTTGATATAGCCGGCAGTTTCCATCTTTTCGGCACCCCGCTTACTACCTGCGAACTTATAAAAGAAAAAATAAAAAAAGAAACAGGGCTGACTGCATCTCTGGGCCTTGCGCCGACAAAAATGGCGGCTAAAATTGCCTCTGACATATGTAAGCCAGACGGGCTTTTGGAAATAACAAGCGAAAAACTTTTGGATTTCTTATGGCCATTACCAATAGAAAAAATCTCCGGATTGGGGAAGAGGTCGAAAGAAATATTAAACGAAAGAGGCATACGCACGATAAAAGGTCTGGCGAAACAAAAGAAAGATTATCTTGTTTCGATTTTCGGCAAATCCGGAGAATATTTCTGGCGTTTGGCAAACGGCATAGACGAAGCCGAAGTTATCGGGCGCGGCCAAGCAAAATCTATAAGCAGCGAAACTACCTTCGAAAAGGATACCGCTGATGAGGAGTTGATAAGGCGTACATTTCTTATGCTTTGTGAAGATGTTTCAGGCAGGTTGCGAAGCGACAGGTTAAAAGCGAGGACTGTTACTTTAAAGGTAAGATTAACCGGGTTTAAAACTTATACAAGAGCGCTTACAATTCAGAAGGCAACCAATTTCGTTGATGAGATATATAAGGCAACAAGGGTAATTTATAATAAGTTTATTTCTTCAGAAGTTAAAGGGGCATCGAAAATCCGCCTTATCGGAATTAAAGTTTCCAATTTAATGCCGCAAGACGAAAGGGACAGCTTGTTTGATGAAAAAATAGACCAGAAAAAAGAAAATATGCATAAAGCAGTTGAGGTTATTAAGGGAAAATTCGGGAATAAAGGTATTTTTAGGGCAGCCGAGATAGATTAATTTCAAATATTTTAAATTTGATGCTAACTTGACATATCGATAATGCTTATTACAATGTATAAGGGTATTGTTGGTAAAAGATATTAAAACGTGTCATTACCCCGAAGTGCCTACATGCTCAAAAAATCTCTCACGAGGGTACTCGTTCGATATTTTTTGAGAGCACTTCGGGATAATTCGACTACGCGCTCCTCCAGGCAGGAAGCCTGAAGGAGCGCAAGTCTCATTAGGAGGTATATATGCCGTATGATGCCAGTTTGGATGAATGTTTGTTTACTAAGTCTCACGAAACTGATAATGAGAGGTTGACTGTGAGTGTTTATTCTTATAATAAAGGGCAAAAAAAACTGCAAATTACAAGAGAGAATAAAGATAACGCAGGGGAGTTTAAATTTTCAAAATTAGGCAGAATGAATAAAGGAGAAGTAACCGCGGTTCTTCCTTTGATGCAGGAAGCGATAAAGGCGATGGAATAATTGAACCGCAGATGATCGTAGATAAAATCATCTGCGATCATCCGCTTGCAGATCTGTGCTAATCTGCGTTCATAAAGGAGAGATTAATGGTACGATGCAAAATCTGTAAAGTTCCCCTGGCCGGTTTTCTAAGCAATATAGGTAAAGCTTTTTTTAATATAAGGCGTTCCGAGGGAGACCCTGAAGTTTGTAACAAATGCGCCAACAAAAAACAAGAAGCGCTTACGGAAGGCATTAATCCTGATGATAAAACCTATCAATGTCAGATTTGCTCAAGAGCTGTCCATCAGCAGCACGCGCTAGAGCATGTAAAAGCAGAGGAATATCTTATAGAACTTATTAAGAAAGATCATCCAGAGTTTCGGCATAAAGGCCCTACCTGTAAGGAATGTATAGAATATTATAGAAAATTAATCAAAAACGCGGAAATTTAACTAATAACCAGCTAGCAGCTACAGATTTATGTTGTTGGCCGCAATTATGTTTTTTTGATGTTTTTAAAGCCTTATTCCCGGTAAAGTGAAGGTTTGGTTAATAGCTGATGGCTTTATGTATTTTTAATAATTTTTGCTTGAAAAAATAATAAAGGCTGGTATAATTCAATCTTTGTAAGGAGAAAATATGGCAGAAGTAAGAATTGATTCAAGAGAGGATTTCGAAAAAGCATTGCGCAGATTCATGATGCAATGCAAAAAAGAGGGTATTGTAAAGAATTTCCGGGAACGGCAACATTATACAAAACCATCTCAAAAAAGGAGGGAAAAGAAGAAAAAGCGTACGTAAAGCCCTCTTGCAGTAAGATGACGCTCCGCATCTTGCGTAGAGAGTTTAAGTTAATGACCGGAGCACCCCTTTTAAGGGAAAATTTAAGTTTGTAAAGGAGAAATGACAATGGAAGAGGAAAAAAAACTGTATATCGGGAACCTGGAATTCGGCGTAACAGATGCGGATCTTAAGAAATTTATGGAAGAAAAAGGACTTACCGTAAAGGAAGTCAAAATAATATCGGATAAATTTTCCGGCAGGTCCAAAGGTTTTGGATTTGCGGAGTTTGATGCCCCAGAGCAAGCACAACAGGCTATAGATGTTCTTAACGGCCAGGAATTAAATGGTAGAGCGTTAAGAGTAAGCAAAGCACAGAAAATGCGCCCGCGTAAAGAAGGATTCGGCGGCGGCGGTGGCGGCCGTGGAGGTTTTGGCGGCGGATTTAGAAGATAAGTGATTTTGGAGGGTAGAAAAGAAAGTTGTTCCCTTTTCTACCCTCTTTTTATTTTCCCACCTTTTTCAAACCAGGTAACAACAATCCAAACAATTTCTTTTAAAATATCAGAATTGTTAGTATAATGATTTAAACACAGATAATCACAGATTTGTAAGCGGATGATCACAGATATTTTAGACATTCAGTTTCTATGAATTTCTATGGTAATTGAAATTAATAGAAATTAGTTGTTAAATAATCTGCGATCGTCTGTTGTTTTTTATCTGTGATCATCTGTGCCAAAAAAAGGAGTACCAAATGGAACGTATAATGATTTTTATTGATGCTGAGTATGTAGTTCAAAAGATAAGAGAGTTAGGCGCAAAGTTAAATTTAGGTCGGAAAGATATAGAATGGAAGAACATAATAAAATGGGTAGTAAACAGAAGAAGCCTTACCCGTTGTTATTATTATTCAGCCGAATTAAGTAAAGATGAAAATCCTAAAACGTACCACGAGCAACAGGAGCTTCTTAGAAAGCTTAAGATAAACATACCTTACTTTGAAGTCCGCCTTGGCCGCCTGGTAAGGTTTCATCATGAGTGGGTTCAGAAGGGCCTTGATGTAAAAATCGCCGTTGATATGTTTTCTAAGGCAGTTACTAATCAATATGATACTGCCGCGCTTGTTTCGGGTGATTCTGATTTTGTAGAGGTGATTAAAGAAATAAAAGATATGTATGGCAAGCACGTAGAGCTGTATACTTTTGACCAAGCGATAAACGATTCTCTTAAGTTTGCTGCCGACAGGCATATAGTTGTGGACGCGCAAGACGCAAAAAGGTATCGTTTCTGGCCGGAATCAAGGTAACCTGCCAATTATTTTATATTTTCCAGGGTACGGTATCCCGGTTTGCAGCTTACGATAAGCAATATAACATTATGGCAACTTTAATAATAGGAATAGCAGCCGGCGCTTTGACAACAATAGCATTCCTGCCTCAATTAATACGCGCCATAAAGACAAAACATACAAAAGATTTATCCTTGATTACATTTTCTTTGTTCGGGCTGGGGGTAGCCCTGTGGCTTGTCTACGGCATTTTGCTTAAACAATTACCAATAATATTAGCTAACGGATTTACGCTTATCTTTATAGTGTTGATTGCCGCGGTAAAAATAAAACATGGTTAATTTTTATTATGTATTTATACGGTAAGAATTCTGTAGTTGAGCGGATTAAAGCTAACCCAAAGACGATACATGCAGTATTCCTCGAGTCAGATTTTAAAGACCCGGCCATAGAAACACTTATTGCTTCAAAAAATATTCCTTTTAAGCGCATACCGGGCGATAAATTATTAAAATTAAAACAGGCTCAGCATTTACAAGGTATAGTTGCCGAGGTAGATGCTTTTAGCTATAGCGATTTTGATGGTTTGTTGGATTCACCAAACGTGCTGATATTTCTTGATAGAATTTACGATCCTCAAAACCTCGGGGCCATTATCAGAAATACTGCATGTTTCGGAGGGTTTTCAATAATTATTCCAAAGCACAAGGCTTGTGAGGTAACAGAAACCGTTTTGCATGTGGCGCAGGGCGCAGAGAATTATGCAAATATTGCCCTTGTGTCGAATATTTCCAACGCCATAATAACAGCTAAGAAAAGAGGCTTCTGGATTATGGGCGCTGTTTTAGACGCGCAAGCAAAAGATTTAGGAGTTGTTGATATACCTTTCCCGCTCGGCATTGTTTTTGGTTCGGAAGGAGAGGGGGTTCGCTATGGTGTGGATAAACAAGTCGATATAAAAGCAAAAATACCGATGCGTGGCGCGAATCTTAGCTACAACGTAAGTATG